>NZ_AYWR01000006.1:0-296932 GCF_000502935.1 Mesorhizobium sp. LNHC221B00
CGGCCGACGCCGCGCGGCGGCTGGAGAGGGGGCTTGCCCGGGGGCGTATCTTCGGCGTGTTGCAGCGCGCGGCGGCGGTGGCTGCCTTCGTCGCCGCCGGCTGGCTGGCAAACGGCATTATCGGCCCGATGTCGGTGACCAAGGTCGTCGCTTCGCCACAGCCGCCGGCCTATGTCGAAGAGGCGGTGCGGGCGCACAGGACGACGCTGGTGCGCGAAACCATGTCCTCGCAGCCCGAGGCGCCCAATTACGACGCCGGCGAGATCCGCGCCGCGACCGCCATTGTCATGCCGTCGCTGCCCAAGGACTGGAAAGTGCGCGACGTGCAGATCTATCCGTCGCGCTTCGGTCCAAGTGTCGAGATGGCTGTCGATACCGGCGATATGGGACTGGTGTCGCTGTTCGCCATCCGGCCGGGAACCTTCGACGTCATCAAGCCGACCGTCGCGCCCTCGGGCGATATTGCCTCGGCCTATTTCCAGATCGGCGAGGTCGCCTACGCGGTGGTCGCGAAAAGCGACGTCCACGACCTAGACCGTGCCGCCGAGATGCTCGCCAGAACGCTTTACTGACCGATCCACAAAGGAGAACTCAAATGAATACGCCCAATCTGGGATATCGCGTCGGTACCGGCGCCCAAACCGGAGCCGCCTTCGACGAGGGCCTGCGCCAGCATATGCTGCGCGTCTACAACTATATGGGCCTTGGCCTCGTGGTGACCGGCCTCGTCGCCTTCATGGTGTCGTCGACGCCGGCGCTCTACGTGCCGATCTTCTCCAGCCCGCTGAAATGGGTGGTGATGCTGGCGCCGCTGGCCTTCGTGATGCTGTTCTCGTTCAAGATGCAGACCATGTCGGCGGCAAGCGCGCAGATGATGTTCTGGGCCTTCTGCGGGGTGATGGGCCTGTCGCTGGCCTCCGTGTTCCTGGTTTTCACCGGCACCAGCATCGCGCGCACCTTCTTCATCGCCGCCACCATGTTCGGCGCCACCAGCCTCTACGGCTACACGACCAGGCGTGACCTGACGCAGTTCTCGTCCTTCCTGATCATGGGCCTGATCGGTGTGGTGATCGCCAGCATCGTCAACATCTTTCTCGGCTCGACCGCGCTGCAGTTCGCCATCTCGGTCATCGGCATCGCCGTCTTCATCGGCCTGACCGCCTGGGACACGCAGACGATCAAGGAGCAGTATTCCGAGAATTTCGACGGAGAATCGCGCCAGAAGCTCGCCGTCTTCGGCGCCTTCTCGCTCTACCTGAACTTCATCAACATCTTCCAGCTGTTGCTGAATTTCACCGGCGAGCGCGAATAACCACCATCCGCTGTGGGCAGGGGCGAGGATCATCGCCCTTAATGCAGGGTGGCCGGAGGGAAACCTCCGGCCACAATTCGTTTGCGTCCCAGGAGCTTGAGTCCCCTGGAGCTTTTGCTAGTCTGGCCGCCGGCCTTCAACACCGTGCGAGGACATGTGGCAGACAGCCAAACGCTTCATGGCGACGGCATCTCGGCTGTTATAGTCGGGCAGGGCGCTGAACTGGTTTCACTGCGGGACGAGCGGGGATTTGAGTTCCTGTGGCAGGCCGGACCGGAGTGGCGGCGCCATTCACCGGTGCTGTTTCCGATCGTCGGCCGACTGAAGGGCGACCAATTGCGCCATCGTGGCCAGACGTATCCGATGACCCAGCACGGCTTCGCGCGCGACAAGCCGTTCGCATGGGCGCAGCGGAGTTCCCGGTCCTGCACGCTGGTGCTCACCGACGATGCCGACACCCGCGCCCGCTATCCCTTCGCCTTTCGCCTTGATGTGACCTACACGCTGGATAGCCGCCAGCTTGGCGTCGCCTTCGAGATCAGCAACACCGGTGACGAGCCGCTGCCGGCATCGATCGGGGCGCATCCGGCCTTCAATTGGCCGCTGCTGCCGGACCTGGCCAAGGCGGACTATAAGCTCGCCTTTGCCGAAGACGAGCCGGCGCCGGTCCGTCGGCTGAAGGATGGTCTGTTGCTGGCAGCGCCGCAGCCGACGCCCATCGAGGGCAGGACGCTTGCACTGTCCGAACGACTGTTCGATGACGACGCCGTCATCCTCGATCGGCCCGCGAGCGCCAGCGTACGCTATGCCGCCGACCACGGTCCGGCGATCGAAATGTCATGGCAGGGAATGGAAGAGCTCGGCATCTGGTCCAAGCCAGGCGGCGCGCCGTTCCTGTGCATCGAGCCCTGGCACGGTATGGCAAGCCCGGCCGATTTCGACGGCGAATTCGTAGACAAGCCAGGCCTGATGCTGATCGAACCGGGCGCGAAGCGTTCGCTGAGCTATTGGATTGGGCTGGAGCAGGGGTCTAGGTAGTCTCTCAACGACTGGAAGGAGCGCCCAACGTATCTGGTCAGGATTGCACAACCGGCCGGATGCGGTCACTTTTGGCCGGGTTCGCTTGAGGCAAAGCCGTCAATTTCGCGACGCATTACAGTAGGTAATGGCTCCGCGCGTTTTCCCTTGCGGCTACCGCGGCGGTATTCGCTCTGATACTCGCGACGCTGTTTGGCAATTTCGTAGAGAACGACACCCGAACAGGTTCCGAGGTTTAGGCTCTCGATCATCCCGAACATTGGGATTGCTACGCACATCTCGCTGCGCTCGACCGCCAGTTGGCTGATACCCCGCTTCTCGTTTCCGAACCAGACGGCAAGTTTAGTGTGCCGCGTATAATCCCCTTCATGCAGGAAGATGCTGGTCTTTCCCTTTATGTGCGGCGAGGTAACGACGGATATAAAGCCCCGCTCTTCCAGATGGTTGAGGCAGGCGTCCGTGCTGTCGAAACGTTTCACAAACGTCCATTTGACAGCAGATACAGACGTTTCCGAAAGTGACTTCCGCCGGCGCATTTGCTGCCAGTCATCGGGAAGTGCTTTGCGGGGATCGACGATGTAGACTTTTTCAACACCGAGAGCGTTTGCGTTTCGAATTACCGTTCCGATGTTCCTGATGTCATTTGGATCCTCGACGACGGCTACTAAGTTCTTGCAGCGAAACGGCTTCACCGCGGTCGCGCGCCAGCGAACCGATGCTCTGGGTTTGTTAGCCTCAGGGATTTCCATAAGAGGCTTCTTACCAGAGGCGCTC
This sequence comes from Mesorhizobium sp. LNHC221B00, assembly GCF_000502935.1. Taxonomy (NCBI): domain Bacteria; kingdom Pseudomonadati; phylum Pseudomonadota; class Alphaproteobacteria; order Hyphomicrobiales; family Phyllobacteriaceae; genus Mesorhizobium; species Mesorhizobium sp. LNHC221B00. Next base: position 3,125 of record NZ_AYWR01000006.1, read on the forward strand.
CTAAATCCAAGGCCCGTGGGGACAATTTGACCCGCAGCTCACCTCCGCAATGGCTATAACAAAAAGTCGCATAAGATAGATTATGGAACTGACGCATTGGCGAGCAGCTGGAAATTGCTGCTGATTTTCATGGGCTTGAGGCCATCGATGCGTGTTGCCTTGCGTGAATGGCCAACGCTACGCTGTGCGTATGACGACAGCAAAGCGTGAGATGGATTCGGCGATCGAGGTGTTCGTACACGGGTTCAGCACCGACAAAAGCCGCACCTTTCCTTATGAGGCCAGCCGTGTCGGGCCATTGTGGCTGATGCGCGATGCCGAGCGCAAGAATCCTCGCGAGTACCGCAGCGAGGAATGGGTCGTCCATGACGTTGCCGCCCAGGAGGCCGATACGATCGTGCGGCAGCATGCGCGGCCGGGTTTCACCATGTCCGTCATGATCGCGAACGACGATCCGGACGGGCCGACGCGAACCGCGTACAAGGCTCTCGGCTATCGGCTGCTGCGGACGGAAGGCTTCTTCGTCCAGCCATTGCGCCGGATTCCAAGCCCACCGATTCCAAGCCCGCCGATTCCAAGCCCACCGGCAGTCGTCTCGATCGAACGCGTGCGGACAGCCGAACGGGCGGCGCAGTTGGCAAGGATCGTGCGCAGGCGGCCGATCCCGGACGAATTGCTCGGCGACGGAGCGCCGTTCCGCCAATATGTGGCGGTCGATGGCGACGACATCGTTGGACGCGTGCGCAGCATAGACGCCGTGGGCGCCACGTGGTGCGCGGCCATGTATGTCGAGCCTTCGCACCGGCGTCGCGGCATCGGCCAGGCGCTGATGTCGAAAATGCTGCTCGACGACCGGGCCCATGGGTCGACATGCTCGGTCCTGGCTGCGACCCACGCCGGAGCGCTGCTATACAATCGCGTGGGCTATGAGCGGATCGGCACGCTGCTGATATTCCAACCGAAGAAGCAAGCGGCCAAATGAGAAAACGTGCTTATCACGCTGTTTCATAAGGGATTTCGATCACCATGCCATCGTAGGCGGGCTCGACGTCATCGGGCGTCTCGGCCGCCACCGTGGCGTAGTCGAGCGGCACATGCATATGCGTCAGGACCGAGCGTCCGGGCGCCAGCCGTTCGATCCACTCGAGCGCCTGGCCAAGCGACAGGTGGCTCGGGTGTGTCCTGTACTGCAGCGCGTCGATGATCAGCACGTCGAGGTCGCGCAGCCGCTCGACGGTGGCGTCCGGAAAGTCGCTGATATCAGGGCAATAGGCGAGCGCGCCGATGCGGAAACCGAGCGAGATGATGTCGCCATGGATCTGCGGCAATGGCTCGAGGGTGAGGGTGCCCCCCTCGCCTTCGATCACGACAGGCCTTGCGTGATCGATGATATGGGCGTCGACGATCGGCGGATAGGAACTGCCTGGCGGCGTCTCGAAGCAATAGCCGAACGCCTGGCGCAACCGCAGCATTGTCGGCAGGTCGGCATGGACATCGATCCGGTGCCGCTGGTCGAGGACGAAGCCGCGCAGATCGTCAATGCCGTGGATATGATCGGCATGCGGGTGCGTGTAGACGACCGCATCGATGCGCCTGACCGACGCCAGCAGCATCTGCTGGCGGAAATCCGGTCCGGTGTCGACGACGACGGTGGTGCGGCTGCCATTGGCCTTGATCCGTTCGACCAGGACGGCGGTGCGCATGCGCCGGTTCCTTGGATTGTCCGGGTCGCAATTGCCCCAGTCGCCGGTGATGCGCGGCGTACCCGGCGACGAGCCGCAGCCGAGAATGGTGAGGCGCAGCAGGTCAGTCATCGTTCAGGCGCTTTGCTCGACAGGTCGCGGCATCTTGCCGAACAGACGGAAGAAATTGTTGGTCGTCGACGTGGCGATTTCAACCTCGCTGATGCCGATCGTTTCAGCCAACACCTTGGCGGTCTGCGCGACATAGGCCGGCTCGTTGCGCTTGCCGCGAAACGGCACCGGCGCCAGGTATGGCGCGTCGGTTTCGACGAGCAGGCGGTCATGCGGGACATTGGCGGCGATGGCGCGCAATTCGACTGAATTCTTGAAGGTCAGGATGCCCGAGAACGACACATAGCCGCCGAGCGCGACGCCGACCTCGGCCAGCCGGCGCCCCGAGGAAAAGCAATGCAAGATGAAGGGGAAGGCGCCCTTCCCTGTTTCGTCTTCGAGTATGGCCGCCATGTCGTCGTCCGCATCACGCGAATGGATGACCAGGGGCAGCCCGGTCTCGCGCGCGGCGGCAATGTGAGCGCGAAATCCCTGCGCCTGCGCATCGCGTGGCGCCTTGTCGTAAAAATAATCGAGCCCGGCCTCGCCGATCGCCACCACCTTGGGATGAGCCGACAGGCGGACAAGATCGGCGGTGGTGACGTCGAGTTCTTCGGCTGCGTTGTGCGGATGGGTGCCGACCGAACAGTAGACCTCGTCGAAAGATTCCGCGATTTCAAGGATTTGCTGAAACCGTTTCACGCGGGTCGAGATTGTCACCATGCGGCCGATTCCGGCCGCTTTGGCGCGGGCGACAATGGCCGCCCGCTCCTCGGCGAAATCTGGAAAATCCAGATGGCAGTGGCTGTCGACAAGCATCAGGCGTTCACGCCCGGCTGTTCGACATAGCGTGGAAAGACGCCCTCCGGCACGGGCAATGCCGTGCCGGGCACAAGCGCATGGTCGGCATGGACATGCTCGAAAACACGCTTGTCCGCCGGCACCGCCAGCAGATCGAGCAGCTTCGCGGCCGATCCCGGGACAAAGGGCTGGCACAGCACCGTCACGCGCCGGACCACCTCGGCGGTCGTCCACAGCACTGTTTCCATGCGCTCCGGATCGGTCTTCTTCAGCGCCCATGGTGCCTGTCCGGCGAAATATCGATCGGCTTCCGCCACCACATCGAAGATCGCCGCCAATGCAAGATGAATGCCCTGCCCGGCCATGGCCTTTCGGGCCGTGGCAAGAGCCGCCACCGCCTGATCGAGGATCGCGCTGTCGGCCTCCGTCAGGTCGCCACGCTTCGGCACCACGCCGCCGCAGTTCTTGGCGATCATCGACAGCGAACGCTGCGCCAGGTTGCCGAGCCCATTGGCGAGATCGGCGTTGGTGCGGTTGACGATCGCTTCATGGCTGTAGCTGCCGTCCTGGCCAAACGGCACTTCGCGCAGGAAGAAGTAGCGCACCTGGTCGAGACCGTAGTGTTCGACCATGGTGAAGGGATCGATGACGTTGCCGACCGATTTCGACATCTTCTCGCCGCGGTTGAACAGGAAGCCGTGGCCGAAGACGCGCTTCGGCAGCGGGATGCCCGCCGACATCAGGAAGGCCGGCCAATAGACCGCGTGGAAGCGCACAATGTCCTTGCCGATGATATGGGCATCGGCTGGCCAGAAGCGCCATTTCTCATCTTTTTCATCGGGATAACCGACGCCGGTGATGTAGTTTGTCAGCGCGTCGACCCAGACATACATCACGTGCTTTTCGTCGCCGGGCACAGGCACGCCCCAATCGAAAGTGGTGCGCGAGATCGACAGGTCCTTCAACCCCGATTTGACGAAGCTCATCACCTCGTTGCGGCGCTCGGCCGGACCGATGAAGTCGGGCTGGCTTTCGTAAAGCGCGATGAGCTTGTCCTGATAGGCCGACAGCCGGAAGAAATAGCTCTCTTCCTCGACCCATTCGACCGGCGTCCCCTGCGGTCCGTAGCGGACGTTGTCGGGACGGACCTCCGTCTCCTCCTCGCCGTAATAGGCTTCGTCACGCACCGAGTACCAGCCGGCATAGCCGCCCTTGTAGATGTCGCCATTGGCGTCCATCGCCTTCCAGATCGCCTGCGATGAGGCGTAGTGCCGTTCTTCCGTGGTGCGGATGAAATCGTCGTTGGAGGCGTTGAGGGCGGCCGCCATGCGCTTGAAATCGGCTGAATTTCGGTCGGCCAGTTCGCGCGCCGAAATGCCTTCGCGCTTGGCCGTCTGCAGCATCTTGATGCCGTGCTCGTCGGTGCCCGTCAGGAAGAAGACCTGCTTGCCGTCGAGCCGCTGGAAGCGCGCCAGGGCGTCGGTGGCGATCAGCTCGTAGGCATGGCCGATATGCGGCTTGCCGTTCGGATAGGAAATCGCGGTCGTGATGTAGAATGTGTCGCGTGACATGAATGAACCGTCATGAATGTCTGAATGGAAGCTGTGGCGGTGGATATCGCATCGGAATGGCGATTGCCATCCCGGTGGGGCCGTCACATTCGCATCGCAGAGTTCAGGCGGTCGATCATGGTCAAGGCGTGCTGCTTCTTGTCGAGATTGTAAGTGTCGGTCTCAGATATAGCGTCCAGCGCCTCATGCCAAGTGTCCGACAAGTTTTTGGCCCGAGTGAGATCACCAGACAGCGCTGCCTGGCTCGCCGCGTCTGACAACAAATCAAGCGCACGGCGATTGAAGATGTCGAACTGGATCGCCTGGTCGCGTCCGGCGACGGCCTCGGCAAGGCGATAGGCGCCGCCGACATCGCTCTTTCCTGCCGCCACCAGCCCATCGAGGGTCCGGGCGATCTCCAGCCCGCCATATTGCGTGAGAAGGATGGCATTGCGGGCGCTGCCCCCTGCCCGTTCGACCAGCGCCGCCCGCGCGGCCGGATCGTCCGGCGGCGGCGGCTCGGCGGTTTCCAGCACGGCCAGCAACTCGTCGGTATCGAGCGGCGTCAGGCGCACCACCTGGCAGCGCGAGCGGATCGTCGGCAGCAAGCTGCCTGGCGCGTGGACGATGAGAACGAACAGCGTTCGTGCCGGCGGCTCCTCAAGATTCTTCAGCAAGGCATTGGCGGCATTGGCGTTCATGTCGTCGGCGGGGTCGACGATGACGACCCGGTAGCTGCCGTCATGCGAGGTCAGCGACAGGAAGCGGCTGACCTTGCGGATCTCGTCGACGGTGACGACGGTCTTGAAGCTTTTGGTCTTGTCGTTCAGCGGACGGGTCAGATGCAGCACGCCCGGATGCGCCCCGGTAGCGATCTGGCGGAACAGCGGCGAGGCCGGATCGGGAACGGCAAGGCTTTCCGGCGCCTGCCCGAATGCCGGGTGCTTCAGCAAATGATGCGCGAGATGGAAGGCCAGCGTCGCCTTGCCGATGCCGACCGGCCCGGCGAAGATCAGCGCATGCGGTAGCTTTCCCGATCGATAGGCGGCGGCGAGCATGTCCGCGGCCTGCCGATGCCCGACCAGACGAGGCGTTTCGGACGGTTCGGGCACGCCGTCCAGCGTGTCGTGCTGTTCCGGCGCGATGCGTTCGAAGATCATACCGGTGCGGCCTGCCTGTTGCGCGTGGGCGCCCTCGCCTCCAACGCCGTGAACACGGCGGCGGTGACGACGTCCTCCACCGTGTCGGGTTTGGCGGACGCATCGACGACGATGCAGCGCTCCGGCTCGGCCGCGGCGATCGCCAGAAAGGCCGCGCGGCGGGCCTGGTGGATGGCCAGCGTTTCTTTTTCGAAGCGATCGGCGCCGGCATCGCTGCCGCGCCGCAGCGTCGCGCGCCTGAGACCTTCTGCCGGATCGATGTCGAAGATCAGCGTCATGTCGGGCATCATGCCGTTGATGGCGACCTGCTCCAGCGCCGCCATGAACGCCGGGTCGATGCCGCCGGTAACCCCCTGGTACACGCGCGAGGAATCCAGGAAGCGGTCGCAAAGCACGATGGAACCGCGCTCGACCGCCGGCCGGATGACCTGCTCGACATGGTCCGAACGCGCCGCGGCGAAGAGCAGCGCTTCCATCTTCGGTCCGAAGGGTTCCGCGGCACCTGAAAGCAGGACATGCCTGACCGCTTCGGCGCCCGGCGAACCGCCAGGTTCGCGCGTCAGCAGCACATCATACTTCTTGGCGCGCATCTTTCTCGCCAGCCGCTCGATCTGCGTCGACTTGCCTGCGCCCTCGCCGCCTTCGAAGGTAATGAAAAATCCGCGCGCCAATCGAAAGGGCCTTTGTCCATGTTAGAGTGGATTGTTGCGCTCTAGATAGTCCGCGTTCGGGGAAACGTCCATGCTGTCGGCGTTATCGCAGCCAGCCGATCGCCAGTTCCTTGACGGCATCGAGCGCGCGCTGCGGCAACGTGCCGACGCCGATCGACTCGGCGGCGAAAAGCGGTGTCTCCTGGCTCAGCGTGTCGCCGATCCAGACGCGCAGCGCGCCGACCGGCTGGCCTTCCTCCACGGGTGCGGCGACCGGGCCGTTATAGACGATCTTTGCGGTCAGCTTGTCGCGGTTGGTGATCGGCAGGAAGATGGCGATCGGCCCTTTCGCCTTCAGCGTCACGCCGGATTTCGCCCCGCCGAAAACCTGGGCCTCGCCGACCACCTCGTCCTTGGCGAAGATTTCGGTTTTCTCGAAGGAACGAACGCCCCAGTCGAGCAGCTTGCGCGCCTCTTCGGCGCGTTCCTTGTCATTGGCCAGCCCGCTCAGCGCCGCGATCACCCGCGTGCCGTTGTGGCTGACCGAGCCCACGATGCCGAAGCCGGACGCCTCGCTCGCCCCGACGGCCAGGCCATCGGCGCCGATATCCATCGCCAGCAGCGGGTTGCGGTTCCTCTGCGAGATCTTGTTCCAGGTGAAATCCTTCAGGCTGTAGTAGCGATAGAAATCCGGGTAATCGCGCCACAGATGCAGGGCGAGCTGCGTCAGCTCGCGCACGCTTGTCTGCTGGCCATCGGCCGGCAGGCCGGTCGAATTGACGAAAGTCGATGTCTTGAGGCCGATCTGGCGGGCGCGTTCTGTCATCTGCGCGGCAAAATTGTCCTCGGACCCGGCCATGCCTTCGGCGATGACGATGCAGCCGTCATTCGCGGCCTGCACGGTCACCCCCTGGATCAAATCCTCCAGGCGGACGGACGATTTGAGTTTGGCAAACATCGTCGATGTTCCAGACGGGGCGCCGCCCTTGCGCCAGGCGTTCTCGCTCACCACGAAGGTGTCGTCGAGCTTGAGGCGTCCGGATTTGATGGCGTTGAAAACCACTTCCATCGTCATCAGCTTGGCCATCGAGGCCGGCTGGATCGGCTTGTCGGCATCCTTCGAGAACAAAACCGTGCCGGTGTCGGCATCGATCATGAAGGCCTGTGCGGCCTTGGTCTCGAAAAGCTGTGCGTGGGCCGGAGAAAGCAGGAGGCCGAGAAGAAAAAACCCGGCAAAAGGCTGAAGCAAGCGAAACTGCATGAAATTCGACCCGTTGGCCGGTCCCTCCCGGCAAGCCCGTGAAACTATGGGGCTTTTTCCAATGCGGATCAACTGTGACGGATCAACTGCGGCGGATCAACTGTTCAGCGGAAAACCGGCTCTCGAAATCAGTCGCGCACGGCCAGCGCATCGGGCGCGCCATGCGACCATGCCGCCTGCAGCATCTCGTCCAGGCCGCCATGGCCATTCGGATAGAGATTGACCGCATACCAGTCATTGCCGTCGAGATCGGAACACTGGATCTCCGTTCGGCCAAAGGGCTGAAGTGCCGCCGCCACGCGTTTGGCTTCAGCGGCATCGTCGAAGGTGCCGGCGGCGACATAATCGGAACTGGACGGCGACGCCAGCGGATTGGACTTCTTCCACGACCGCAGGATGTCGGCCGGCGACATGCCGCTGTCGTCGAGCGCGGCGAAGACATCGGCACGCTGCACGCGTTCATTCGCATAGGACAGCGAAGCCACGGCAAACGGCGATTGCGGCGGCAGGCTGATCTCCGGCCGCTCGGGCACGATCGGTCCGAAGTCGGGCAGCACCACGTCGCCGAAAGCGGTCGTCTGCGCCGCCAAGCCCGGCTGCGCCGCGAACGCCTCTCCGGAATTCGTCAGCTGGCCCGGGAACGGTGCGGCGGCAGCACCCACCGGCAGGCTCGGCGACGGTCCGTTCATGGCCACCATGACACCGGTTGGCAAGCCGTCCGACGGATCCGGTATCCTGTTGCCTGGATGGTAGGATGCCATCAGATACTGGTCGTCGTCGCCCTCGAGCGGCGCACGACCGACATATTCGACCTTCACCTTCGCGGTACCGACCTTGGCGTAGTCGAGCATCTGTGCCGCGCGCTCCGAGACATCGATGATGCGCCCCTCATGATACGGCCCCCGGTCATTGACGCGCACGATGACCGAGCTGCCGGTTTCGATGTTGGTGACACGGGCATAGCTCGGCAGCGGCATGGTCGGATGCGCAGCGGTCAGATGCGTCATGTCGTAGACTTCGCCATTGGCGGTCAGCCGACCGTGAAAGGCGTCGCCATACCACGAAGCCAGGCCGACCTTGGCGTAGCGCTTGTCTTCCTTGGGATAGTACCACTTGCCGCGCACCTGGTAGGGCTTGCCGAGTTGGTCGCGGCCGCCGCCGCGCCGCATGACGGCAGCACGCGGGCTTGCCTTCACGCCATATTCGGTTTCGGCGAAATATTCCTTGGAGCGATGCCTGGGATTGACCATCCCCTTCGGCTCAGGCTGCGACGCGCAAGCCGCCAGCAAGGCAGCCGACGCGGCAAGCAGCGTAAGCGTGGAAGCGCGACGAAGACGCCGATGCGTCGTAGCCTGCATTTTTCCTGAAATCCCCTACAGTCTCACTCAAAACGCCGTCGTTTAAACATCGGAGGAGCCAAAGCACTCACTCGACAACACCAACGACGCCTTGAAACCCCGATCCTTTGTGCACAGGAATTGTTTATCACGGTATTAACCGATTATGGCCGGAACCGGGCAAGATTGTGGCCCTCCCATTGCTGTGCCGACGGCCAGCCCTGGACCGATCGTTCGGTAGGTTCGTGGTGGTGCATGCCAAAGCTCGGGAATTGTAATAACCCTGTATATATCTACTCTCGGAAATCATATGTGCCCCGATAGTGCACTTTTCAGGGTTTGCCGGAATGATTGTCTGCCCTTGCGCTGACATAAGCTTTGAGGGAGAATCATTCAGCCTTGGGAGGGGCTGGGGGAATGAAAATAAAATCGTTGATGGCACTTGGTGCCACTGTCGCAATTTGTGGCTGCCAGACTAGCAATCAAGATGACTACATGCAGATAGGATATGGGCCTAGCTTTGAGGTCGCGCATGCTCAATGTGAGATGCGGAAAGGATCGGTAGACCAAGGTTATCTTGCGATCGGATCACCGGCTTTTGTTGCCGGTGCTGGCCTGGGCAACGCTCTCGACAATGCGATCGCCGAGGATCAATACATGAAGAACTGTCTGATCATCAGCGGTTGGAAGCTCGCACCTCGCGGGAAAGGCGCCGCCGCGGCAACAGCCGCCGCGACCGGCGCGCCACCAACACCTTATGGCGTGGCACGCGCGCCTGGCAGTTGGATAAACACTGCCCTGCTGGATTGGTCCGCCGCCAACAACAAATGCGTTGCCGGTGACAAAGCCGCCTGTGCCACTCGGACCAAGCTCGGCGCCCAGTTGAGGGCTGCCGGGGTCAATCCGACGCCGGTGTGAGAGTTGACGGGTCTCCGGAGATCCATCTAGGGATGGAAGCGTTACGTCACCACCTGACGGGAAGCCACCAGGCAACATCTTTGCCGGGGTATCTTAGCACCTGCTTGAATTTCGTCTGAAGCAGGATCATGATGCAATGGGTCCAGAGGGGTAAGACGTCATGGAATTCGCAAGCTGTTATGAGCAGAGCGCAAGCATTTTTGCGTCGTCTGCCTTCCTGGACATGACGGCTATTTTCGTAATTTTGGCCGCGTTTGCCGCTGCACGTTTGATAGCAATGTCAGGCACGGGATCTGTCGACCAGCTTCAGACCGCGTAAAGCCCGGCGCGTATGGCCGGGAAAAGGTGACCGCATGGGGTATGATGCTCTGGGCGGTTAGAGCAACGATGCGGTTGCGGCACGCCTTGCTGCCCGACGTGGTAAATCCGATATCGTCGATCGAGAAGACGATGGCAGCCGCCCTACTCCAAAGGCGGCTCTTCGCTCGGGGGCGTCAAAACGGTGATATCCATTCTGGCGATCGTCGATGCGGCGCGCCCCTGGGCCCCAGGATCAGTATCGCCTGTTTCGGCGACCATGGCCTTGGCGCGATGTCCTACGCTATCTGCGCTTTTGCCCGGCGCAAATCCTTCGCCTGTTTCTGTCTTTGCGGGTTTCAGCAGGGTTTCCGGTGTTTGCCGATGCTGACTTCCAATCGCCGAGACCATGGATACCTCCGCTTGTGATGCCCCTACTGTAGCTGGGTAAGCTGTCGCGAGCCTGACCATAGGGATGGCGCCGGCAAGGGACGGTTCAATAGATCTGCACGCCCAGGCGGTCGTTTCGTCTCCATCGGAGCGCCGCACGGTATCGGGCATCGTCCGCCGGCACGAGCAGGATGAAGCGTTCGGGAACAATGGCGCTCGGGTCGACCCTCAGCTCCGCGCCGTGAGCATGCTGGTTTCTGATCGAGCATTTTATGGTCGAACTCTCGGTGACTATCGTCCCTTCCTTCAGGACGGTCTGCCGAGCATGAGAGCGCCGCTCGTTCTGGGGTTGATTGGGATCGGTCATCTCGCTGCCACGACGAACGTCACAAGCATGTACAGAACTTTCACAAGAATCGCGTTTCGATCAGCATGTGCTAAAATAGTTCCGGAACACTTTATTCGATGTAGGAGCTCGCCAGATTTCTCGGCCTTGCCCGCACCGTGTGAGGCCGCGCGGAAACGCGACCGCCAGTCACGCTAAAATTCTGGTCATGCAGAACATTTATGCGCACCAACTGTCGGCACAGCAGGAAGGCACCACAGCGGTGGTTGACGCAGCCCTCGATGCCGCTTTACAGGAATGAACAGCGACCGGTCGGGAATGCCTTCGGTGCCAATCCGATGCCAGCAGACGAAAACCCGCCGGACGTGTACTATCCAAGTGATTGAAAAATCACGACGGAGGGATGGCCGAGCGGTTTAAGGCACCGGTCTTGAAAACCGGCGTGGGCGCAAGTTCACCGTGGGTTCGAATCCCACTCCCTCCGCCATTAAATTCGCCAGTTCAGTGTTTTCCGGCGCAATCCCTAGATCGCGACCCAGCCTGTCACGACGATGAGAACGGCTGTGACGAGGGCTCCCGAGACGTACAGGATGGTCCTGACGCTGCCTCCCTTGGCGGCGTTGCCGCCGCGCAGGTAGATCGCCAAATGAGCAAGGCGGATCGCCAGATGCAGCCAGACCAGTGTAGCCAGCACGACAGGTCCGACGCCGACCATCATCGCCAAGACGGCAGGCACGACAAAGGGCGCCAGCGCCTCGACCGAATTCAGGTGTACGCGGTCTATCCGGTAAAGCAGATTGTCGTCGTCTGCGGGGACTATTGGCCCAGACAGGACACCTGCTCGCCCCTTGGACGAGCCCGAGAGAATCGCCAGCAGGACTGAAACGAGACAAAGCGCCAGGATTCCAACAATACTCAACCCATAGGCTTCCATGTCCGACCTCTCAAAATGTCAGCGGGAGAACAGGCCGTGGAACCGCTGCAGATATAGCGGCCAACCTTGCTCGCCACCAACGCCATTGCGTACGCTTTCCCAGCCGTCGCCATGCCGCTCAAGTTTCCGGTGCTCGATCTCGACCCGAGTCCGGTTTTCGGTTTCGGCGGTGAACCGGACTTCCCATTCGCTGGTCTTGTCGAGATCGGTTTCGACCTGCCACCGGGGACTGATGTCCCAGCTTAGAAGCAGGCGATTGGGCGGTTCGTAGGCCAGCACTCGCGCCCATCGGCACTCGCTGCCGTCGATGCCGCGATCATAGATGTTGCCCCCTACCCGACGCTCGAAGACTGTCTCTGCGATTGGCACGGCGAGCAGGTTGTGCTCGCGCGGCTTGAAGCTGTTGAAGTCCTCGGTAAACACCTTGAAAGCCGTTGCAATGGGGGCTTCGACGACGATCGAGTGCTTCACGGATGTAGGTGCGGTTTGCGGGCTCATTTCTGCTCCTCTGATGACCGCTCGACGGCAACCTTGTAGGCCGCCAGGGTTTTGCTCCAGAACCGGTCAAGTTCCGCGCGCAGGCGCGCCAGCCCATCTGGATCAACCCGGTAGATGCGTTGCTTGCCGGAGCGGGTGTCCGCCACGAGCCCGGCATCCTTGAGCACCTTCAGGTGTTGCGAAACCGCCGACCGGGTGACGGGCAAGGCATGAGCCAGTTCGGTGACCGAACAAGGCTGTTCGACCAGCAACTCGAAAACCGTGCGCCTTGTCGGGTCGCCCAGCGCCGTCCAGCTATTCGCGTTAGTGGCCACTAACGCGAAAATAAGTCAGCCTGCCGATTGTGTCAACTTCGTTATGTCCGCAGGCGGCCTTGTTCATTCCCAGTGTCTGCCGTCCATCCGTTCCCTGTACTGATCCGGGAGCCATGGGACCGGCGCGCCAACCCAGGCTCGCGTCCAATGCGTGCTGACCCCGTTCTCTTCTTCTGGCATTAGCCGGCTATCGACGCCGGACCAAAGTCTTGACAGCCGCAAGCAAAGGTCTGACGTAACCGCTTTGGTTCCGCACTTGTCCATTGGACGTTCTTTAATTTAGCCAATATGAATATATGATTGCGTTGAGGGAGCGCCGCTATGTTCATTGACTACTACGAAGTTCTCGAAGTCAGCCCGAATGCCAACTCCGAAACGTTGGAACGGGTGTTTCGTTATTTCGCCATGCGTTACCACCCCGACAATCAGGCCACCGGCAATGAGGCGCGCTTCAGCGAAATCGTAGAGGCTCACAACACGCTCAAGGACCCTGTCAAACGTGCGCAGTACGACATCCAGTACAAGGACCATGCGGGGCTCAGCCGGGAGTTGTCCGAGGAAGCCGGAAACACCAAGGGCATGGAGCGTGACGTCGTCATTCAAGCCAGACTGCTCGCGCTCCTTTATGTAAAGCGCAGACAGGACGTCAACAATCCCGGCATTGGAGATGTCGAGCTTGAGCGATTGTCAGGCTGTCCGCGAGAGCATCTCGAGTTTCATCTCTGGTATATGAAGGCAAAGGGTTGGATCGCAAGGATCGAGAACGGGACGATGGCGATCACCGTCGAAGGCATCGATCGCGCCAATACCGATCATCGCCGTGACCCGACCACAAAACTCCTGGACCACACGGTCTCCTGAAGCTCGTGCTTGTGGCCGGTCGGGCGGCGTATCCGCAGCGATGAGAAGCGTTGCGGTGCGGCGATGGTCCGATTTGCTCAGTCGGATCTCTGGGTGCGTTCGGCGATGGCAAATGCCTGCAGGTTCCTCGTCTTGCCGACGTCCTGATCCGCATTTGCGATAATCGAAAAGAAGGCCGCCCTGGCGATATCCTTCTTCGAGGCGCCGGGATGCTCCTTCTTGGCAGCCTTGACGAGCTGCTTGGGAGACATGTCGGGCGTGACGACCCTCATGAGGGTGTCACCGATCGCACTCATTTCATTTGCGTCCATGATGGGCATCCCCTGCTGACTGCAAATGCCACGATAGCAAGGACAACTCGCGGCCGCCAACATGGTTCTTGATCAACATGGGCCTTGAAACGAAAAACCCCGCCGGCAGGGACCGGTGGGGTTAGTCCTGGGAGGACGCGCGTAACGCTGCGTTCGTCGACCGCGCGTTCCCCCTATATCGCCCGCGTGCGACACCAATGTGACACGCAGGCGGGCGGCTGCTCCATGCCCGGCATAGTCGGACGCTCGACATCAAGCCTTTCGAAAGGAGAGGTGTGCTTCTCTCGGGAAGCGCAAGCGCTGGAGGCGCTGCCGAAAGACGAGGCGATAGGCGGGCGAATGGATATCTTTGGCATCAAGACGCTGTTGATCTGCGCGCTGATCTTCATTCCGTTCGAACATCTGTTCGCCGAGCGGCCGCAGAAGATCTTCCGCAAGGGCCTTGGTGTCGATCTGCTCTATCTGATGTTCAACGCCTTTATCATAAAGGTGGCCATGGTCATCATGGCGGCGGGTATCCTCGGCGTCGTTGCAATCCTCATCCCGCGATCGGTAACGCAGGCCGTCAGTGGCCAGCCTATCTGGCTTCAGGTTGCCGAAATCACGCTGATCACCGATATCGGCGTCTATTGGGCGCATCGGGCCTTTCACAAAATCCCGGCGCTTTGGAAGTTCCACGCGGTTCACCACGGCATTGAGGAACTGGATTGGCTCGGGGCTTTCCACTCCCACCCGGTCGACGCAATCGTCACCAAGGCGATATCGCTGACGCCGATCCTTCTGCTTGGCTTCTCGGAAGGCGCGATCGCCGTCTTTTCGTTTATCTATCTCGGGCACACGATGCTCGTTCATTCGAACCTGCGGATTCCGTTCGGCCCGTTGAAGTGGCTGATCGCCGGCCCGCAGTTCCATCGCTGGCACCATGCCAACCAGCGCGAAGCCTATGACAAGAACTTCGCCGGGCAGTTACCCTTCCTCGATCTGGTGTTCGGCACCTACAATGCCACCGGCGACAAGGTGCCCGACAAATACGGCGTCGACGATCCGATCCCGTCCACCTATTTCGGCCAGGTCGGCTATCCGTTCATGCCCCGCAAGAAGCCATCGGATCGCGTCGCGCCAGGCCCCGAAACCCGGCAGCCGACATCGACGGAGCACGGCCCGTTGCCGCCGGTCTTGCCCGACATTGGCGGCATCGCCTGATTGCCTCTAGGCCAGGGCGCCTTTCCACGGGCAAGCATTTTGCGTCGAATCGGCTAAGTCTTGCGGCATGAACGAGACCTCACTTTATGCGCCGGTGAAGCGGTTCCTCGAAAGTTTCGACTTCGTCGTGAAAGGGGAAATCGGCGGCTGCGACATCGTCGCGCTGCGCGAGGGTGAACCGCCGGTCGTGGTCATCTGCGAGCTGAAGCTGCAGTTCAATCTGGAACTGGTGCTGCAAGGCGTCGACCGTGCGGCCGCCTGCGACGAAGTGTGGCTGGCGGCACGCATGTCGGCGCGCGGCAAGGGGCGCGAAAGCGACGCCAGGTTCCGCAATCTCTGCCGCCGGCTCGGCTTCGGCCTGCTCGGCGTGACCGCGAACGACCGGGTCGAGGTGCTGCTCAGCCCGGTCGCATTGGCGCCGCGCAAGAATGCGCGCAAGCGCTCTCGGATCGTCGATGAGCATCAGCGCCGTCGCGGCGATCCGGTCGTGGGCGGCGGAACGCGCAATCCGATCATGACCGCCTACCGCCAGAGCGCCCTCACCTGCGCCGCCGCGATGATGGATGGACCCAAGCGGCCGCGCGACCTGAAGACCTTGACACCGATCGCGCCGAAGATTCTGCGGCACAATGTCTATGGTTGGTTCGCGCGTGTCGACCGCGGTCTCTACGGTCTCACCGATGCCGGCCGCGCCTCGCTGGTCCGTTGGCCGCAGGCTTCGCACGATGAAGCCCGACACGAAATTTTGATTGCGCCGCCCCCCTGAAAGCGGGCGCTTGCCGAGCATCAAGCGCTCCGATTGGTTGATTTGTCAGATAAAATATGCTGCTAGTCCCGCCCATGAATAGACCCTGCATGATGGCCATCGCGTCCCTGGCGCTGGCTTTTCCGGCCAGCGCGATGGACAACGCATTGCGTGCCGGACTGATGAAACTCGATCCGCAAACCCGCCTCGAACAGCGCTGCGACGCCGAGGTCCTGGACCGGATCACGCATGACGATCGCAAGTTCAAGGCCGACCGTGTCGTTGCCTATGCCTTCGCGACGCCTGAGATGAGCGCCGACGCGATCAAGAGTTCGGGTGCGGCGTTCCGCAGCAAGGGACAATGGTACCGGCTGAAATTCAAATGCCAGACCGGGCCGGACCATATGGAAGTTCTCCAGCTCCGCTACCGCATCGGAGACGAAATTCCCGAGACCGACTGGGCGAAGTACAATCTCTACGACTAGCTCGTCCGCCGGCGATTGCTGACACCCCTGTAATGCCGCGGCCACGAAAGTGGTTTTCAAGCGTTGTCCATTGCTGCGTCTTGACGCCAGCGGACCATGCCTTTAGGCCCGTCTGGACAGTCGACGACGAACACTCGGCACGAACGAGCAAGGGCCTCCTGGTCGATGGAAATATTCACTGCTGCGGGCTTATCGGCTCTTCTCCAGGTCATCGCCATCGACCTTGCGCTCGCCGGCGACAACGCCATCGTCATCGGCCTCGCCGCGGCGGGTCTGCCCGCCAACCAGCGCAAACAGGCCATTCTCGTCGGCATCGCGGCGGCCACCGTTCTACGCATTTTCTTCGCCCTGATCACGCAATGGCTGCTGACCATCGGCCCCATTCTGCTCATCGCCGGCGGCCTGCTGCTGCTCTGGGTCTGCTGGAAGATGTGGCGCGAACTGCGCGTCAGCCACGAGCAGGAGCGCGATGCGACCGAAGCGCTGTCGAATGGCGACTTCGACAAGGACGGCGTCATTGGCGGCAAGGGACCGAGCAAGACCTTCTCGCAGGCCGCGTGGCAGATTGTCATCGCCGACGTTTCGATGTCGCTCGACAACGTTCTGGCCGTGGCCGGAGCGGCCATGAACCATCCGACGGTGCTGATCATCGGGCTGGCCTTGTCGATCGCGCTGATGGGCTTTGCCGCGTCGTTTGTCGCGCGCCTGCTGCACAAATACCGCTGGATCGCCTATATCGGCCTGGCGATCATCCTCTACGTCGCGGTGAAGATGCTGCTTGATGGCGCCGTGCAGCAATTCCCCGATCACTTCGCCTTCCTGGCGCCCTGGTTTGGACCGGGAGGCGGCCACTAACCGCTCCTGGAGCCGCGCTGCCCGCATCGTTTCGCGGTGTCTTGGCCTGTCGGCCGGTTTGCTTGATCAGGCAAGCCATGCTATTGCGCCGCGCGTATTGGCTTGTGCCAAGCGCCACAGACCGACATCTATAGCGACTTGAGGCCGGACCCGTTTCGGTCTTTACCCCCATTGGAAACTTGCCTATGTCCGCCCCTCGCGTCAGTTTCGTCAGCCTTGGATGCCCGAAGGCCCTTGTGGACTCCGAACGCATCATCACGCGGTTGCGCGCCGAGGGCTATGAGATCGCCCGCAAGCATGACGGCGCCGATCTTGTCGTCGTCAACACTTGCGGCTTCCTCGATTCCGCCCGCGACGAGTCGCTCAACGCCATCGGCTCCGCGCTGTCGGAAAACGGCAGGGTCATCGTCACCGGTTGCCTCGGCGCCGAGCCGGACGTGATCCGCGAAAAGCATCCCAACGTGCTGGCGATCACCGGGCCGCAGGCCTATGAGAGCGTCATGGCCGCCGTGCATGAGGCCGCTCCTCCTTCGCACGATCCCTATATCGACCTTTTGCCGCCGCAGGGCGTCAAGCTGACGCCGCGCCACTATGCCTATCTCAAGATTTCGGAAGGCTGCAACAACCGCTGCACCTTCTGCATCATTCCAGCTCTTCGCGGCGATCTCGTCTCGCGGCCCGCTGCCGATGTGCTGCGCGAGGCCGAGAAGCTGTCCAAGGCCGGCGTCAAGGAGCTGCTCGTCATCTCGCAGGACACCAGCGCCTACGGCATCGACATCAAGTACCAGACGTCGATGTTCGGCGATCGCGAAGTGCGAGCGAAATTCCTCGATTTGTCGCAGGAATTGGGCAAGCTCGGCATCTGGGTGCGCATGCACTATGTCTACCCCTACCCGCATGTCGCCGACGTCATCCCGCTGATGGCCGAGGGAAAAATCCTCCCCTATCTGGATATCCCGTTCCAGCATGCCTCGCCGCAGGTGCTGAAGAACATGCGCCGGCCCGCGCACGGCGAAAAGACGCTCGAGCGCATCCGCGGCTGGCGCGACGTGTGCCCCGATCTCGCCATCCGCTCGACCTTCATCGTCGGCTTCCCCGGTGAGACGGACGACGATTTCGAGATGCTGCTCGACTGGCTGGACGAGGCAAAAATCGACCGCGCCGGCTGCTTCAAATACGAGCCGGTCCGGGGCGCCCGCTCCAACGATCTCGGCCTCGAACAGGTGCCGCAGGAGATCAAGGAAGCGCGCTGGCATCGTTTCATGCAGCGCCAGCAGAAGATCTCGGCGACGCAGCTCGCCAAGAAGGTCGGCAAGCGCCTGCCGGTGCTGATCGACGAAGCGCACGGCACATCGGCAAAGGGCCGCACCAAATACGACGCGCCCGAGATCGACGGCTCGGTCCACATCCAGTCGCGTCGTCCGTTGCGCGCCGGCGACATCGTCACCGTCAAGATCGACCGTGCCGACGCCTACGATCTCTACGGTTCGGCGGTCTGACGGCGTCGAGCTGCCGAAAGGGCGCCTTTACGGCGCGCTCGTTTTGGCAATGTTTTCGTCAGAGCTTCACGGACTCGATTGCAGACAGGGACCGGTCGATGCCCTGATTGAGGGTCTTGTCCAGCCGCGAGCCGGCGGACTGGCCTTCGATCACCGACAGCCTCGCGGCAAATCCCAGATGGTAATCCACGAACCACTCGGGCCGCGGCTCTGGCTCCGGAAACGGTCCCCACCACGGAGGCAGCTTCGGCAGCTTCGGTGGCGTCGGGCACCAATCGTCGAGGTCGCTCAACACCCCTTTCATGTCTTGCCCGCCGCGCTCGGCGATCCATGCATGGCGCACGAATTCGTCGGCTATCGCGGCACCCAGCTCGTGAGGCGGGAGCGGCTGAGGATTGAGGGCGATTTGTGCAAGCCGCCCCTGTGGTCCGCGCGGAATGAGGTCATAGATGGCTGGAATACGCCTGCCAATAATGGCTAGGAGTTTTTTATTCAATTGCATAAGACTTTCTCCTGGTGACGTTCGTAACGCCGGCCAATTTTGTCCAGGCCGCAAGATGAGCATGTAAGTAAAAAGGCAAACGCGTCTGTGAAGGCGGTCACGGAACTGCGTAACAGACAATTGCGCCCGGTCGGATGCTTCTGCCGCCATTTACCAAATTTCGCGATGGTTCAGGCCTCTTAACCCGCTCAGCCGCGATCCGCACTATTGTCTCAGGACCATAAATGCGGGAATTCGGATGGATACCAGACCTGCCGGGCAGGAATACATCGCGACGCTGGACCTGCTCAGGCTGGCCGCGGCACTTGCCGTCGTGCTCTTCCACTATTTCTTTCGTGGCGCGGCCGCCGAAGATGTACTTGCCGTAGGCTATCCCGATGCCGCGCCATTCGCCATCTACGGCTACCTCGGCGTCAATCTGTTCTTTCTGATCAGCGGCTTCGTCATCGCGTGGTCGGCGGAAAGCCGCAGCTGGCACCAGTTTGCGATCGCCCGTTTCGTTCGCCTCTATCCCGGCTTCCTGTTTTGCATGACGATCACCTTCATCGTCGTCGCTTCGGTCGGTGCACCGCTGTTTGCAACCTCTCTCAGACAGTATGCCGCCAATCTGTCGATGTTCGCGCCGGCCCTCGGCCAGCCTTTCATGGACGGCGTCTACTGGTCGATCGTGCTTGAACTGGTTTTCTACGGATGGGTGACGCTGGCCCTGCTCACCGGTGTTTTTCAGAAGCGCAAGCTTGGGCTGATCTTCATCTGGCTGGCGATATCGGCATTGAACGAATTCTTCGTCGGCAGTCACGCGGCAAGGCTGTTGTTCATCACCGAGTTCGGCTCGTTTTTCGCGGCGGGGGTGCTGGTCCACCATCTGCATGCGCACGGCCGGTCGTGGCCGGCGTTGCTGCTGCTTGGCGCAGCGTTCCTGTTGTCCTGCGGCACGCTTTCCGTGACGCAGCACTGGATGCTGAACGAATATGGCCTCGCCGTTTCGCAGCGCCCTCTCTGGGCCGCCAATGTCGTCATGCATGGCGCATTGATCGGCGCGGTCCTGCTGCGCAATCATGTCAGGCCGTCCGCTCTGACGATGGCGCTTGGCGGGCTGACCTACCCGCTCTACCTCCTGCACCAGAACATTGGCTATCTCGTCATCGATGCCGCCGCACCGTTGGTTGGCAAATGGCTCGCGGCGTTCGGTTGCATCGCGGTTCTGCTCGCCGCCTCCTGGGCGGTCTGGCGTTACTGGGAACGGCCCGCCCAACGGCTGCTCAAGACATGGCTTGGCCACGCAGTGGAAACCGTGCTGGCAAGATATCGGACGGCCCCCGGCCGAACCCAACCCGCCGAATGAAAAAGGGCGCCGCGCGGCGCCCTTTCCGTTCGAGATCCGTGCAAGCTTACTGCGGCAGCTTGTCGTCGACACCCTTGACGTAGAAATTCATGCCGAGAAGCGTGCCGTCGTCGGCGACTTCGCCGTCCTTCAGCCATGCCGAGCCGTCCTGCTTGGCGATCGGTCCCGTGAAGGGGTTCCAGCCGCCGGCGATCTTCTTCTCGGTCGCCTCGGCCATCGCCTTCACGTCGTCGGGCATGTTGGTGTAGGGCGCAAGCTTCACCGCGCCGTCCTTGATGCCGAGCCAGACATTGTCCGGCTTCCAGGTGCCGTCGATGGCCGCCTGGACCCGGCTGATATAGTACGGACCCCATTCGTCCGTCAGCGAGGTCAGCTGCGCGTTCGGCGCGAACTTGATCATGTCGGAAGACTGGCCGAAGCCGTGCAGCTTGCGCTCCTCGGCCACCTGCAGGGCGGCGGTCGAATCGGTGTGCTGGACAATGATGTCGGCGCCTTGGTCGAACAGGGCCTTGGCGGCATCCGCTTCCTTGCCCGGATCGAACCATGAGTTCACCCAGACGATCTTGGCCTTGAAGTTCGGGTTGATCGACTGCGCGCCGAGCATGAAGGAGTTGATGCCCATCACGACTTCCGGGATCGGGAAGGAAACGATGTAGCCGGCGACGCCGGACTTCGATTCCTTGGCGGCGATCTGGCCGAGCACGTAGCGGCCTTCATAGAAGCGCGCATTGTAGATGCCGAGATTGTCAGCGGTCTTGTAGCCGGTGGCGTGCTCGAACATCACCTTCGGGAACTTCTTGGCGACCTTCACTTCGGCGTCCATGAAGCCGAAGGAGGTACCGAAGATCAGCTTGCAGCCTTCGCGCGCCAGCCGCTCGAAGGCACGGTCGGCATCGGGGCCTTCGGAGACGTTTTCCAGATACGCGGTTTCGACCTTGTCGCCGAGCGCCTTCTCGACTTCGAGCCGGCCCTGATCATGCTGGTAGGAATAGCCGAAATCGCCGATCGGGCCGGTGTAGACCCAGCAGGCCTTCAACTTGTCGGCAGCCTCCGCTGACACCGCCAGCGACAAGGCCGCTGTCGTCGTCATCAGGGCAATAAGCAGTTTTTTCATTGTGTTACCTCTCTGTGTTAAGCCTTGGAGCTTCCCGTTTTTTATTATTGTCAACGATCCGGAACGAATGGCTGCCCCAGGGATGCCGGCGTGTTCATCATCGTCAGACGCTTGTTGCGCGAGATTAGAACGAGAACCACGACGGTTGCCAGATAGGGCAGAGAAGAAAGCATCTGCGAGGGCACTGGAATGCCAAAAGCCTGTGCATGAAGCTGGCCGATCCAAACCGCGCCGAAGATGTAGGCGCCGGCCAGCACCCGCCACGGCCGCCATGACGCGAACACCACCAGCGCCAGCGCGATCCAGCCGCGGCCCGCGCTCATGTTCTCGACCCACTGCGGCGTATAGACCAGCGACAGATGGCCGCCTGCAAGGCCGGCGCAGGCGCCGCCGAAGATGACCGAGAGGTAGCGGTAGCGGATGACCTTGATGCCGAGCGCATGCGCAGAGGTGTGGCTGTCGCCGATCGAGCGCAGCGTCAGCCCGGTGCGGGTCTTGAACAGGAACCACATCACGGCGGCCGTCAGCGCGATCGAGATGTAGAAGATCGGGTCCTGGCCGAACAGCAGCCTGCCAACGATGGGTATGGAGCTGAGGCCGGGAATATCGAGATTGGGCAGCCTGACGCCGGGCTGGCCGACGAAGCTGGTCCCGATCATGCCGGAGAGGCCGAGGCCGAGCAGCGTCAGCGACAGGCCGGTCGCCACCTGGTTGGTGGCCAGCGACAGCGTCATGACGGCAAACAGCAGCGAAAACGCCGCCCCCATGGCGATCGCCGCCAAAAGGCCGATCCAGGGCGAGCCGGTCAGGTAGCCGGCGCCGAAGCCGCCGACCGCGCCCATGATCATCATGCCTTCGACGCCGAGATTGAGCACGCCGGAACGTTCGACCACCAGTTCGCCGATCGCCGCGATCAACAGCGGCGTCGCCGCCGTGGCGATGGTCAGGAGGATGTTGACGGTGATGTCCATCAGCGGGCTTCCTTCAACTTTGGCGCGGCCTCGAGCTTTGCGGGGGCTTCCTGTTTCGTCAGCGCCAGGCCAATCAGGCGGATGCGGTAATGGATGAGCGTGTCGCAGCCGAGCACGAAGAACAGCAGCATGCCCTGGAAGACGCGCGCCACCTTGTCGGAAATGCCGAGNGCCGAGCGCGCTTTGCACCGCCTCGCCACCGAGATAGGTCAGCGCCAGCACCAGGCCGGCGGCGACGATGCCGAGCGGATTGAGCCGGCCAAGGAACGCCACGATGATGGCGGTGAAGCCGTAGCCGGGCGAAATCACCGGCTGCAATTGCCCGATGGCGCCGGCGACTTCCGAGATGCCGGCCAGACCTGCCAGCGCGCCCGACAGCAGGAAGGCAAAGAACACCATCCGGCTGAGGCCGAAGCCGGCGAAGCGCCCTGCCCTCGGGCTGGAGCCGAGCACGCGGACCTCGAAACCTTTCAGCATGCGGCCCATCAGGATCCAGATCAGCACCGCGGCAACCAGCGCGAAGACGAAACCCCAATTGGCGCGTCCGGCATCCGGCATCAGTTCCGGCAGAACGGCCGAGTCGCCGAACTGGATCGTCTGCGGAAAACCATGGCCCTGCGGATCGCGCCATGGGCCGCGCACCAGCCAATCGAGGAAGAGTTGGGCGACATAGACCAGCATCAGGCTGGTCAGGATTTCGTTGGTGTTGAACCTGGTCTTCAAAAGCGCCGGGATCGCCGCATAGGCCGCGCCGCCGACCATGCCGAGCAGAAGCATCAGCGGCAGGACCAGCGGCCCTTCGAATTGCGGGAACAGCACCGGAATGGCAGAGCCGAAGATGGCACCGAAGATGAACTGGCCTTCGGCACCGATGTTCCAGATGTTGGCCTTGTAGCAGACGGACAGGCCGACGCCGATCAGGATCAGCGGCGCCGCCTTGATCGCCAGCTCATGCAATTGCCAGACCTGGCTGATCGGCTCGATGAAATAGATCCGGAACGCGGTCAGCGGGTTGACGCCGAGCAGCGCGAACAGAACCGCGCCGGCAATGATGGTCAGCGCGAAGGCGATGAACGGCGAGAGTGCCGAAAACAGCGCCGAGCGCTGCGGGCGTTTGACGAGTTCGAGGCGCATCATGCCGTCTCCAGCGTGTGTTCGGCGTGGCCGGGCTCGGCGCCGCCCATCAGCAAGCCGACCTTCTCGAAGGTTGCTTCGGCGATCGGCAGCGGCTTGGAAAGTTCGCCATTGTGCATGACCGCGATGGCATCCGATATCTCGAACAGCTCGTCGAGATCCTGGCTGATGACCAGCACCGCCGATCCGCTGCGCGACAGTTCGATCAGCGCCTGCCGGATGTGAGCGGCGGCCCCGGCATCGACACCCCATGTCGGCTGGTTGACCACCATGACGCTGGGCCGGCGGTCGAGCTCGCGGCCGACGATGAACTTCTGCAGATTGCCGCCCGAAAGTGCCGCGGCTTCCGGATCCGGCGCGCTCTTGCGCACATCCATCGCTTCGATGATGCGTTGGGCGGCGGCGTAGACAGCAGCGCTCTTCACCATGCCGCCGGTGCCGACAAAGGCCTTGCCGTCGGTTGCATGGCGCGACAGCAGGAGGTTCTCCGAAAGTTTCATGCGCGGTGCCGCGCCATGGCCGAGACGCTCTTCCGGCACGAAGGCGGCGCCCAGCAGCCGCCGCCCGGTGATGGTGAGGCCGCCGGCATCCTTGCCGCGGATGCGCACCGAGGCAGAATCCTGTTGCAGGACTTCCCCCGAGACGGATTCGAAGAACTCGCCCTGGCCATTGCCGGCGACGCCCGCGATACCGATCACCTCGCCGGCGCGGACATTGAGGCTGATGTTCTTGAGCGGAATGGAGAACGGCGTTGCCGGTTTGCGGGTAAGGTTGCGGATTTCGAGCAGCGGCTGTGCGGTTTCGATCCCCTCGACCGGCGCGCGCACCACGGCCTGCACTTCGTTGCCGACCATCATGCGGGCCAGCGATGACGCCGTCTCCTCGCGCGGGTTGCAGTGGCCGACCACATTGCCGTGCCGCAGCACGGTCGCGCGGTCGCAGATGCGTTTGACCTCTTCCAGCCGGTGCGAAATGTAGAGGATCGATTTGCCTTCCGCGCGCAGCCGCTCCAGCGTCTCGAACAGCTTGTCGGCCTCCTGTGGCGTCAGCACCGAGGTCGGCTCGTCGAGAATGATGAGCTGCGGCGTTTGCAGCAGGCAGCGGATGATCTCGATGCGCTGGCGCTCACCGACCGACAGGTCGCCGACCAGCGATTCAGGATCGAGCGGCAGGCCGTAGCTGTAGGAAAGCGCCCTCGCCTTGGCGGCGATGCTGCTGATCGGCGAGCCGTCATCCAGCGACAGCGCGATGTTCTCGGCCGCCGTCAGCGCCTCGAACAGCGAGAAATGCTGGAACACCATGCCGATGCCGAGCTTTTTCGCAACACCGGGGCTGGTGATCCGGACCGCCTGGCCGTTCCAGAAAATCTCTCCGGAATTGGGTTCCAGCGAACCGAACAGCATCTTGACCAGCGTCGACTTGCCGGCCCCGTTTTCGCCGAGCAGCGCGTGGATTTCACCTTTGGCGATGTTGAGATCGATATGATCGCACGCCGTCAGTGTGCCGAATATCTTGGTCAGGCCACGAACCTCGAGCAGGTTCGCCCCATCATGATTTGCACTCACAGTGCCTCCCATCCGTATTGCCGGATATGTTCTGTGTTCCCGCAAGCATGGTAGGCGCCGCCGGCTCTCAACGGAAAGCGGCACGCGTCTTGAAAGAGCTTCAAGAATTTCAGCGGAAATTCAAGGGATAACAAGGCTGGCGGGACTAAGGAACGAGAATTGTCGTTCCGGTGGTCCTGCGGCCTTCGAGATCCGAGTGCGCCTTGCCTGCATCCTTCAGCGCATAACGCTGATTGATCTTGATCTCGACGGCGCCGCTCAGCACCACCTCGAACAGGGCCGCCGCCGAGGCGTCAAGGTCCTCGCGCTTTGCGTTGTAGACGAACAGCGTCGGCCTCGTGGCGAACAAGGAGCCCTTCTGGGCCAACAGCGACATCGAGAACGGCGGGATCGGCCCCGAGGATTGGCCGAAGCTGACAAACATGCCGAGCGGCCTCAGGCAGTCGAGCGAGGCCGGAAATGTGTCGTTGCCGACCGAATCATAGACGACGTCGCATTTCCTGCCGCCCGTGATGGCCGCGACGCCGGCGACGAAATCCTGTTCCTTGTAATTGATGACATGGTCGAAGCCGTGCGCCCTGGCGAGCTCGATCTTGTCGGTCGAGCTTGCCGTGCCGATAACGGTTGCGCCCAGATGTTTCGCCCATTGGCCGAGGATGAGCCCGACGCCGCCGGCCGCGGCATGAAACAGGATCGTGTCGCCTGCCTTCACCTTGAAGGTCCGGCGCAGGAGATATTCGGCGGTCATGCCTTTCAGCATCATCGCCGCGGCCTGTTCGTCGCTGATGCCATCCGGAACCTTGACGACCCGGCTGGCATCGATGACGCGCTCCTCGGCATAGGCACCTGTCGTCACCGCATAGGCGATCCGATCGCCCGGCTTCAGCCAGTCGACGTCCTGCCCCACCTCCAGCACCACCCCGGCGGCCTCGCTGCCCGCAATGAGCGGAAATCCGCCCGGCGGCGGATAGAGGCCGGAGCGATGATAGACATCGATGAAATTGAGACCGATCGCCGTATGCTTGACCAGGATCTGCCCCGAACCCGGCTGGCCGGGATCGGCATCCTCGTAGGTCAGAACTTCCGGGCCGCCATGGGCGTGGATGCGGATCGCTTTGGACATGGATGGGCTTCCTCGAGACGTGGGCTGGTCAGGCCTTCTTGGCACCAAGATTTGGAAAGAACTGCATGATGCCACCGATACAGGCGAGGTAAAGCCCGGTAACGGAAATGCCGATCTTGGTGAACGTGCCGACTTGTTCGCCAAGCACGCCGATCTGGTCGTAGAAGGCCGCGAGAGCCGCCTGCGCAAGCGCAAGCGCGCCGAAAGCGCACCACAAAAGCGTCATTGTGAGATTGATGCGCCGCAGCCGCACCACCCGCACCGGATGAATGAAATTGATCGGGACGAAGGTCAGGATGCCGGCCACCACCACCACCGCGAACGAAACCCATTGTCCCGGCTCGATGACAAACAGCGTGAACACCACCATGTTCCAGACGACGGGGAACCCCTTGAAGAAATTCTCCTTCGTCTTCATGCCGGTGTCGGCATAGTAGATTGCGCTGGAGACGACGATGATCGCCGCCGACAGGAACGACAGGCCCTCGCCCATGAAGCCGCGTTGGTAAAGTGCGAATGCCGGGATCAGCACATAGGTCACGTAGTCGATGATGTTGTCGAGCAGTTCGCCCGACCAGGTCGGCAGGATTTCCTTGACCTCGAGCTTCCTGGCGATCGGCCCGTCGATGCCGTCGACGAACAGCGCCAGCCCGAGCCACCAGAACATAGCCGTCCAGCGCTCCTCGCTCGCCGCCACCAGCGACAGGAAGGCAAGGAACGAGCCCGAGGCCGTCAGCAGATGGACGGAGAACGCCCTTGCCTGCGGCCAGGTGACCTTCTTCCTTGGCCGCGGAATCCGGTCCGTGATCTTCTTCGCGGCTTTCCTGGCCGCCGAATTCCTGGCCGCCAAATTCCTGGGCGCCAAATTCCTGGGCGTTGTGTTCTTGCTCACGGGCCCCGCCAATCCAGCTTGCAGATTTCGGCCGAGCGGCCGGCAAAGTTCCAGTTGCGGCCAAAGGCCCGCATCTTGCTCTTGTCGGATTTGGCCACGATGATCTCCGGCGCGATCCAGTATTCTGAATTGCTGATCACGGTATCCTTCTCGCGATCCTTGCCCGCTATCGGCGTCACCGCCCCGTCGATGATCTTCGGTATCTGGAAGATGCGCGTCTTGTCCCGCGTCTCATAGGTGATCGGGACCTGTTCGACGCCCAGGAATTTTCCGACGAGGATCGACAGCAGCGACGTTGTCCCGCCCGCCTTGCCGGTGAAGATCTTGGTCAGCGCCTTGACGGCGTAAATCGAGGCGCGCTTGTCGATGAACAGGCCCGCGGTCCAGTTGCCGCGGCTCATGTAGCCGGGGATTTCCATGACCAGCCCCAGGTTGAGGCCGGAGAGGTCGACCTCTCCGAAATGCCCGGCATCGATACGGAAACCCGCCCAGGTCTGGCAATAGCCCTCGGTTGGCGGATGACTGCCAAGCGACAACACGCAAGGGCAAAAAACCGTGCAATTGCAGGAGAGTACGAGCTCTCCTTTCATTGCCCAGCCCGGATCTGTCATCGAATTTCCCCCACTCGAAGCGAGACTACTAGCAGCGCGGCTGCCCAGACAAGCAGTATCGCACCGGCTAGCCGGGTTGGAAGACGGCTCGCCGTTTGTTTTTCGATGAGGGTGAACAGACCGATCAACGCCATCCAGAAGACGTTCATGACGCCAACGGCGAACATCACGAGCATCAGCGCCCAGCAGCAGCCGAAACACCATAAGCCTTGCGCGATTCCGAGCCGGAAGACGCGGACGGCTCTCGCGCTCCAGTTCGAAAACAGGATCGAGAACGGGTTCCGGCATTTCTTCAAGCAGGCCTCCTTGAGACCGCTGAACTGGTAAAGGCCGGCAACCAGCAATGCGAAGGCGCCGGCGATGCCCAGCACCGGATGGTACATCTGGCCGGACGCGGCGGATGCATGCACCGCAAGCGTCAGCGCCGCGAACATCGCCGAGGCGACGAACCAGACGCTGAGGTACCCTGCGACCAGCACCAACGGGTGGACGACGGGGTCCCCCTTGATCCGCGCCGTATCGGCGATCTCGCAATAGGTGCGGATCATCGGCGCCGCGGAAGGCAGCATCGTCGCGATCGCCATCAGGAACCACATCAAGACGAGCGCCAAGGCGCGCGGGCGGATGCTTCCCTCCAGCGGCGCCGGCGACAGACAGAGCGCGAAGAACCGTTCCAGGACATCGGGCAGCGGCAGTTGCGGCAGGTGGCGCAGCAGAGCGTCGCCGGGCGCGCTGCCGCCGGTCTCGGCGCCCCGGATCGCCATCGCGGCCAGGAACAGCCAGGCAAGCGCGATGCCAGCGCCGACAACGACGTTGACCGTCAAGCGCGGGTTGCGTGCAATGTCGGCCATGGCGCGGCCGGCGCGGTCGAGATGGCTGAAGTCGTCCTGGTGGCCGGTCATGGCAACCGAATGGGCCGAATCGCCGCGTTGATCAAGCCGCATGATCTGACCTATATGCTCAGCAACTGGCAGGCCGGGTGGCCCGCCTTGCACAGCAAGCCGGAAACCGATCTTGGAGCGGAAGCAAACAGCAGGGATACTGGTCGCCGGCACAGGGCCGGCGGGGCTGATCGCGGCACTTGCCTTCGCAGATGCCGGTTTCCGGGTAACGCTCGTCGGGCCGGAAGCTTCGGTCCCCGATGGGCGCACCACGGCCCTGATGAACCCCGCTTTGATGGTGCTTGAGCGGCTCGGCGTGCTCGAAGACATCAAGCCCAAGGCCGCCCCCTTGAAAGTGATGCGCATCGTCGATGCGACCAGCCGGCTGATCCGCAGTCCCGTCGTCACCTTCCGCGCCAGCGAGATCGATGAGGACCAGTTCGGGCTCAATCTGCCCAACGCCGTCTTCGGCCCAGCACTGGCCAGCAAGGTTGCCGCGCATCCCGGGATCGAACGGCTGATGTCGATGGTCAAGACCTGGCATCTCGACGCAGACATGGCCCATGCCGCCCTCGCCGACGGCAGCGAGGTCGGAGCGTCGCTGGCGGTCGCCGCCGATGGGCGCCTGTCGCCCGCCCGCGAGGCAGCGGGCATTTCGATCGCGTCGCGCTCCTATCCTCAAGCCGCGCTCGTCCTGAACTTCCATCATAGCCGCGACCACGCTTTCACCTCGACGGAGTTCCATACAGAGACTGGTCCGTTCACGCAGGTTCCGCTGCCCGGCGATCGCTCGAGCCTCGTCTGGGTGGTCAAGCCGGAGACCGCCAGGGAACTGGCTGCATTGGACGACGCAGCGCTCTCGTTGCGGGTCGAGCAGCAGATGCGGTCGATGCTGGGCCGGGTGACCGTGGAGCCGGGCCGCCAGATTTATCCGCTTTCGACCGTGACCCCCCTGCGCTTTGCCCGGCATCGGGTGGCGCTTGTCGGCGAGGCCGCCCATGTGTTCCCGCCGATCGGCGCGCAAGGTCTCAACCTGGGCATCAGGGACATTGACGATCTTGTTGGAATCGCGAGTGAAAATCGTGACGACCCTGGCACGGCCAAGGCGCTGGCCGCTTACGACTTCAAACGCCGGCCTGACATTCTGGCGCGCAGCAGCGCTGTCAATCTGCTCAACATGTCGCTGCTTTCCGACATGCTGCCGGCGCAGATGGCGCGCGGTGCCGGTCTCGGCGTGCTCGGGGGCGTTGCACCGCTGCGTGCCTTTTTCATGCGCGAGGGACTTCGTCCCGGCAGCGGCTTTGCAGCACTTGCGGGTGGCCTGCGAAAGCCGGTGCGGCGAAACTAGCGATCTTGCGGATTTTGCCGCGATATCGCGACTTCAATCAAAAACTTTGCTCCGCGCGCTGCGTAGCTTGAAGACGCTAAAAACGCTTCGGGATTGAATTGACTCGGAGTCTGCGCCAAATAAAGCCAAGGAATTCAGTGGTGAGTACGATGAAAACGGCCAAATTCGCGATCGGACAGGTGGTTCGCCACCGGTTGTTTCCGTTTCGTGGCATCATTTTCGACGTCGATCCACAATTCGCCAACACCGACGAATGGTACGAGGCCATCCCCGCGGACGTGCGGCCACGCAAGGATCAGCCATTCTACCATCTGCTCGCCGAGAATTCTGAAACCGAATACATCGCTTACGTATCCGAGCAGAATTTGCTGGCGGATCAGTCGGGCGAGCCGGTTCGTCATCCGCAGATCAAGGAGATGTTCGACAAGAGGCCGGATGGGCGCTACGAGCCGAAACGGCAGTCCAGGCACTGATTTTCCGGCATTCCGGATGCGGTCAGGAACGAAAAAAGCGGGGCATGACCCCGCTTTTTCTTTGGCTTCGATATTGGCCCGATGCCGGTGATCAGTTGGCGGTTTTCGCCTTGTCCTGTTCGTCCTTGAGCTTCTTGGCGAAGTCCTGGTTGTTCTTGGCGACGAAGTCCTGCAGCTTCTTCTGACGGTCCTCGATGTCCGACTGCTGCAGCGGCGGGCCGTCATAGGCGCCGCTGAAGCCTTGCAGCGCGATCTTGATCGGGTTGGCCTGGTTCTGGAAATTGATCGAAGTCAGCGTGATCCCCTGGCCCTTCTTGAACGAGGCGACAAGCTGGTCGGTCAGCGGCACTTCGGCCACGCAACGGTCCGGGAAGCAGATGACATAGTCGAGCTTCTGCGCCTTGCCGGTGTCGATCTGCAGGCCGATGCCGGGAGGCACGAGGCGACCGGTCGGGACCGTCACCTGGAACACCTTGCGGTTCACCTTGCCCTTGAGCTCGATCAGGCTGACACCGGTGACGAGCTGGCCGTTGCCGGCGGTGACGATATTCTGGACGTTGCAGATGTCGACGTCTTCCTGCTTGGTGCAGGCCTTGAACCAGCCCTGTGGAATCTGCGGCTGCTGCTGAGCGGAAGCAGCGGGAAGCCCTGCACCCAGAAAGCCGACCACGCCCGCGGCCATGACCGAAAGGCGGTACGCATTGCTGTTCAGGCTCGTCATGTCGTGCACTTCCTCTCAAATAATCCCGGGACCGGCTTCTTCGCGCCGCGTGGTCCAGCTACCTGTTGCCGAAATGAGGCAACAGAATGACTTCGGACGGCGTGTTACACTGCAAGCGGTGTCGAATCCAGCCCGCCCACTTGTAATTCTTGATGACACCATTGGCCGGCACGCAGCCGCCTCATGCTAGTGTGCGCATCGAATCATCAAGCCGACCTGTTAAGGAGACGGTCATGGGCCGCGTTCTTGTTTGGCTGATCACCGCGATATCGTTTCTCACCCTGCCGCAGTCAGCGCTTTCGGCGCCTAAATACGCCATTGCGATGCAGGGCGAACCGGCCCTGCCGCCGGACTACACCCATTTCAGCTACGTCAATCCCGACGCGCCGAAGGGTGGCAACATCACCTATTGCGTCGTCGGCAGCTTCGACAACCTCAACCCTTTCATCCTGAAGAGCCTGCGCACGACGGCGCGCGGCATGATGGACACGATCTTCGGCAACCTGGTCTTCGAGCCGCTGATGCAGCGCAATGCGGACGAGGCCTTTACCCTCTATGGGCTGCTGGCGGACAGCGCCGACATGGACCCGGAGCGCAAGAGCATTGAATTCCATCTCAACCCGAAGGCAAAATGGTCCGACGGGCAGCCGGTGACACCCGAAGACGTGCTGTTCACCTATGATGCCTACACGCAGAAAGGCCGTCCGCCCTACAGCGACCGCATGGCCAGGATCGCCAAGCTGGAAAAGACCGGCGACCACAGCGTACGCTTCACCTTCAACGACAAGGCTGATCGCGAGTTTCCACTGATCATCGCGCTGACGCCGATCATCCCCAGGCACGCCTTCGCCATGGACACGTTCGACAGGACGACGCTGAAGCCGTTGATCGGCAGCGGTCCCTACACGATCGCGCAGGTGCAGCCCGGCCAGCGCGTCGTCTTCAAGCGCAATCCCGACTACTGGGGCAAGGACGTTCCCGCCAAGCGCGGCTTCGACAATTACGACCAGATAACCATCGAATATTTCCTCAACGCCAACGCCAAGCTCGAAGCGTTCAAGAAGGGCCTTTGCGCCATCGACGATGACGGCGATCCGGTCAAGCGCGAGCGCGATCTCGACTTCCCGGCGTTCCATAAGGGCGACGTGGTCTCTGAAACCTTCGACACCGGCATTCCGCCTGTGGTGACCGGGTTTCTGTTCAACACCAGGCTGCCAAAGTTCTCCAATCCGGTGGTTCGGCGCGCGCTCGGCATGCTTTACGATTTCGAATGGGCCAACAAGAACCTTTTCGGCGGCAAATACGCGCGCACGATGAGCTATTGGCAGAACTCCGAGCTGTCCGCGCTCGGCCATCCGGCCGACGACAGGGAAAAGGCGCTGCTGGCGCCCTACCCCGGCCGTGTGCCGTCCGACGTGATGGACGGCACCTGGAGACCGCCGGTGACCGATGGTTCGGGCCAGGACCGCAAGGTGTTGAAGACGGCTTTCGATCTCCTGAAAAGCATCGGATACCACCTGCAGGGCGGCACGATGCTCGATCCCGACGGCAAGCCATTCGGTTTCGAGATCATGACCTCTTCGCAAGACGAGGAGCGCCTGGCCGGCATCTACCAGCGCACATTGGAGAAGATCGGCATCAACGTCACCATCCGCAGCCTCGACGGCGATCAGATCCAGTCGCGCAAGCAGCGTTTCGATTTCGAGGTGCTGGTCGGGTCGAGCGGCTTCAACAATTCGCTCTCCCCAGGCATCGAGCAGATCGGGCGTTGGTCGTCCAACGCCGCCAAGACCGAAGGATCGTTCAACCTCGCCGGCGTCGCCGACCCGGCGATCGATGCCGCGATCGAGGCAATGCTGCGGGCCCGCTCGAAGGAAGACTATGTCGCCGCGGTCCGCGTCCTCGATCGGCTGCTGATCTCGGGCAATTATATGGTGCCGATGCAGTACAACACGCAGCAATGGCTTGCCTACTGGAATTATCTGGAACATCCGAAGAAGACGCCCATATTCGGTTATCAACTGCCAAGCTGGTGGCGCAAGCCGAACTGAAAATCCGGAGATCGAGATGAGCGAAGCGAACGCCATTACCGTCGATGTGGTGTCGGACGTCGTCTGCCCGTGGTGCTTCATTGGCCAGAAGCGGCTGGACAAGGCGGTCGCCGCGGCCGGCGATGTCGAAGTGCACATACGCTGGCGGCCATTCCAGCTCGATCCGACCATTCCGCCCCATGGCAAGGATCGCCGTGAATACATGCTGGCCAAGTTCGGCAGCGATGAGCGCATTCGTGAAATTCACGCCCGCATCGAGCCACTTGGCGAGGCCGAGGGCATTTCCTTTGCCTTCGACGCCATCAAGGTGGCGCCCAACACTCTGGACGCGCATCGCCTGATCCGCTGGGCCGGCGCCGCCGGTGAGGCCGTACAGAACAGTCTGGTGCGCCGCCTGTTCCAGTTGAATTTCGAGGAAGGCGTCAACATTGGTGACCATGCCGTCCTGATCGAGGCCGCCCGCGAGGCCGGCATGGATGCGTCTGTCGCGGAGACACTGCTGCCGACCGACGCCGATGTCGAGGCGGTGCGCACCGAGATCGCTACCGCCGCGCGCATGGGCATATCGGGCGTGCCGTGCTTCCTGCTCGAAGGCAAATATGCCGTGATGGGCGCGCAGGATGCCGCCACCCTGGCCGACGCGATCCGTCAGGTGGCGGCCGCCAAGGCGCGTGGCGAGTTGGATATGGTCGGCTGAGCCGATCCGGGCCATTTCCGGCTGCCAGCAAAGATAACCGGCGGCAAGGAATCAGGCATCCAGCACGGCGTGTTTTCGCAAATTCGGATGGTCCGCCGCTAAAAATCGGCCTGCCGGGTAAGCCAAAAGAAGTAACGATACCGTGTAATGCTTTCCCCAAGGGAAGGTGGAGACGTCTCGCCTCGCCATCGGGTAATCATTTGAAATCATTACGTTAAATTGCCCTTTGGTCGGCTTCCGCGCGACGCTGGGAAAGCCCGTCCTGTTGCCTTGCCGACACGCTCGCCACCACAATCCGGCTGACCCCCTACAAAAATTAATAGAAAATGATCAATTGGTGTTACCATCCGTAACAAAAGAAAAAAGGTTTGGGCGGGATCGTGATTCGGATCGGCAGACGATCGCAGGAGTCAGTACCGGATGGACTACACCGCGGCGCCGCAGGGCAGTCGCTTTTGACGCCGGTATCCTCGATGCGCAGTTTCTGGGGGCTCATGCGAGCCTACTGGATCTCGGATCGCTGGAAGGAAGCCTGGACGCTGACGGTGGTGATCGCACTGCTGACCGCGGCATCCAGCAAGGCAGGCGTCTGGTTCGCCGAAGCGTCTGGCGAACTGGTCAATTCGATCGCCTTCTTCCACGACGCCGCTAACACCACCCCACTGCGAACCCTGCTGGTCAACGCCGGCATCCTCGTATTGCTGGTGGTGCTCAAGGACGCCGGCTTCACGGGCGTCCGCAACCTTGTCTCGGTAACCTTGCACCGCAAATGGCGCGGTTGGCTGGACAGCCGTTTCAACGAGGCGCTGCTCGACGGCAACCACACGCATTTCCATGCCCAGCATGCGTCGACCGGCGGCAGCACGCCTGCTCCCGACAACATCGACCAGCGCATCCAGGAATCGATCAAGGACATGACCGGCGGCGCCATTGGGCTGGCCATGGGTGTGCTTGGCGTCGCCACCTCGCTCTATTTCGTCGGCCAGAAGCTGCTTGAAAACTCCGTCGAGGTGAAGGGGCTCGAGTTCCTCGGCAGCTATGGCAGTGCCGTCCTGGCCTTCCTGGCGGTCGCCACCTACGTGCCGTTGAACACATGGATCGCGGTCCGGCTCGGAAGCCTGCTCGAGCGCCTCAACGTTCGCATGCAGCAGGCCGAAGGCAGCTACCGCGGCGAGCTGACGACGTTCCTGCGCCGCAGCTTCCATGTCGCGGCATCCCACGGTGAAGGTGTGCAGAAGAGCATGCATCGCCGGCTCTATGTCGACATCGACGGAACCTGGTCGCGGCTGAACATCGTCAACACCGTCTATATGTCGTTCGAGCTGATCTACAATTTCATCGGCGCCCGCATTGTCGCCTACGGCCCAGGCCTCGTGCCGTTCATCCATAATGGCCTTGACCTCAAGGGCTACATAACCGGCTCAGAACTGGTCAATTCGTTGATCGGCCAGTGTTCGTGGTTCATCCATGTCATGCCGGCGATCGCCACGCTGCGCGCCAACAGCCAGCGTGTCACCGAGCTCGCGAATGCGATCGAGACGGTTCAGCATCCGCAGGAATTCTACAGCCAGACCGGCCGCTCCGACTTCCACTACGCCAGCCAGAATCCGGTCTTCGGCCTGACCATCCAGAAACTCGAACTGGCGCATCAGGGCGAGGATGCAACGCCGTTCCTCAGTGCCGCCAACCTGCGCTTCCGGCGCGGCGAGTGGACGTTCCTGAAGGGCGAGTCCGGTTGCGGCAAGACCTCGCTGATCAAGGCGATCAATGGCCTGTGGCCCTATGGCCGCGGCACGATCGTCTTCCCCGAAGGGGTGAAGAGTTTTTATGCCGCCCAGGAGGTCAAGCTTCAGCAGGTGTCGCTGAAACAGCTGGTCTGCCTGCCGGGCTCCGAATACCACCATGGCGACGCACAGGTAGCCGCGGCGCTGCACAAGGCCGGCCTTGGCGACTTCATCGAGCACATGGCCAACGAGCACCGTGAGGGCAAAAGCTGGGATCAGGTTCTCTCGGGCGGCCAGAAACAGAAGCTGGTGGTGGCGCGCATCATCCTGCAGCAGCCGGGGCTGCTGTTCCTCGACGAAGCGACCGGCGCGCTCGATCCCGACGGCAAGATTGCCTTCCATCAGGCCATCAAGGACAACTGCCCCGATGTCACGGTGATCAGCGTCATGCACGAAGCCGTGGCGCCGAGATCCGTTGCCGGCACCGAGTTCTACCACTCGATGGTGCTGATCGCCGATGGCGTCGCCTCCAAGAAGCCCCTGGCTCCGAGCCTGCCTGTCGAACTCACCACGATCCTCGCGCAGCCGCGGCCGGTCGAAGACAAATGGCTGCGGTTCCCGCGCCGGCTGAAGCAGAAATAACGACGCTTTCACCGAGACTTGCCGCGCCTGGCGGCGGTCGGTGATCACAGTCTCGCGATCGGAGCCGTCAGGCGCCGTTTTCCTCCCTCACGATGATTGACTCGGCAAAGCGCGCTTCTATGTTGCGCCGGCTTGCAGATAGTCGAAACGCAAACCCGCAAGCGGAAAGGTCACCGCGCCATGCCTGGCGACAGTATTAGTCGAACGCAACCGCCGTCCGCCTAGACGTGACCTGAACGGTTCATGTCCTGCCGGACGGCAAGGAGTGAACCATGAACGATTTTTTTCCCGTAGCGGACGACGAGGCCGTCGCCATCGCCCGCATCCTTGCCAACGACCATGTCGCCGACGTGGTCGAGGCACTCAATCACGAACCGCGCGAAACAGCGACCGAGCTGCTTTGCGAGGTGCCGTTCGAGCGGTTGGTCGAGATTTTCGATCAGCCGGAGCTCGATGGCGCGTCCGAACTCGTGGAGGCCTTGCCCCGCCCCAAGGCAAGCAAGCTGCTTACCGCCATGTCCGTCGACCGCGCGGCCGACATCCTGCGTGAGCTCGATGAACCGGCACGCTCGGCACTCCTCGGTGCGCTGGCGCCGCCGCTGCGCGCGACCCTGCTTTCCATCCTGGGTTATCCCGAAGGCAGCGCCGCGTCGATCATGACGACGGAGTTCGTCAGCGTCCCTTCGGACTGGACCGTCGGGCGCACGCTCGACTACATCCGCAAGGTCGAGCGGACACGCGAAACCGTCTACGCGATCTACATCGTCGATCCGCAAACGCATCTCCTGGTGCGCTCGACCGGCCTGCGCCGGCTGATCACCGGCGAACCCGATGACTCGATCATGTCCGTGGCGCCGGATCGCATGCCGGTGACGGTCACCCCGCTGACCGATCGTGAAACCCTGGCGCAGACGATCTCCAAATACGATCTGCTCGCCGTTCCCGTCGTCGACCATGGCAAGATCCTCGGCATCGTCACCATCGACGACATCATCGACACGATGATCGAGGAGACGACCGAGGACGTGCACCGTTTCGGTGGCATGGAAGCGCTCGACGAGCCTTACATGAAGATGAGCTTCCTCGCCATGATCAGGAAGCGGGGTGGCTGGCTTTGCGCGCTGTTCATCAGCGAGATGCTGACGGCGAACGCCATGCAAAGCTATGAGGGCGAGTTGGAGAAGGCGATCGTGCTCACCCTGTTCATCCCGCTGATCATGAGCTCCGGCGGCAATTCCGGCTCGCAGGCGACGTCCCTGGTCATCCGGGCGCTTGCGTTGCGCGAGATCGGCTTGGGCGACTGGTGGCGGGTGGCGCTGCGCGAACTGCCGACCGGCCTCGTGCTCGGCGCCATGCTCGGCGTGGTCGGCATCTGCCGCATCGCGCTCTGGCAATATATGGGCTTCTACGATTACGGCCCGCATTGGCCGCTGATCGCTACGACCGTCGGCGCGGCGCTGGTCGGCATCGTCACCTTCGGTTCCCTGTCGGGGTCGATGCTGCCGTTCGCCTTGAAACGGATCGGCTTCGACCCGGCCAGCGCATCGGCGCCATTTGTTGCCACGCTGGTCGATGTCACCGGGCTGGTGATCTATTTCTCGGTGGCGCTGGTGATCCTGCGCGGCACGTTGCTGTAGCAGCGTCAACGCTTTCCGCCGCTGGCAGTCGCCGGCGGCGGAACCCTCTCTTCCCCGAAATGACCTTAGACCTGCCTGCCGTAGATGGCGTCGCGGAGTGCGTCGGGAAAGACGCCCATCATGCCTGCTATCGCCGTGTTGGTCAGCACCACCACGGTCAGATCCAATGCCGGATCCACGAACCAGGAATGACCGTAGACACCGCCCCAGCGCCAGGTGCCGGCGGTCTGGGGCGTTGATGCTGCGAGCGGGTCGCGCAGGACGCCAAATCCGAGCCCCCAGCCCCAGCCGGGCATGGTGGTTTCAATACCTGGTATCGCGTCCCTGGTCATCGCCGCCGCCGTTTCGGGACGGATGACCGGGCTACCGCCCGAACGCAGCGCTTCGAGCAGCTTGAGGACATCGCTTG
Organism: Mesorhizobium sp. LNHC221B00; assembly: GCF_000502935.1. Lineage (NCBI taxonomy): Bacteria > Pseudomonadati > Pseudomonadota > Alphaproteobacteria > Hyphomicrobiales > Phyllobacteriaceae > Mesorhizobium > Mesorhizobium sp. LNHC221B00. Next base: position 41,173 of record NZ_AYWR01000006.1, read on the forward strand.
CCGTGCCATTCATCCCGGTGCCACCCGAGGCGAAGGAAGCAGGGTCGAAGACGCGGGCGGGCGAGAATGCGATGAAACCGTCGGCGAAGGGCACGCGATGATACGAGCCCATCGCGACGGCCTTGCCCGGCCCATCGGCATAGGGCGTCACCAGCCGGGATCGATCGCGCACGGCAAAGGATGCGTCATGCATGCCGAGCGGCTGGACGACCAGGCGATCGACCAGCTCCGGCAAGGAAACGCCGGTGGCCCTCGCCATCACCTCGCCCAGCACATCCATCGCCACCGAATAGCCCCAGCCGGTTCCCGGCTCGTAGGACAGCGGCACCGAGGCGATACGGTCGAGATTCTCGGCCATGGAGAGGCCGGGCTGGTCGAGGCCGTCGGAGACGCCGGCGCGATGATAGGGGCCGTCCGCCGGTTGCCGGAAACCGTAGCTCAGGCCGGCGGTGTGCGTCAGCAGCTGCCGGAGGGTGATGACGGGCTCGCTGCCATCAGCCAGCTTCGGGCGGAATTCAGGGATATACTTCGATATGGGATCGTCGAGGCGGATGACATTCGCTTCGACCAGGGTAAGAGCCGCCGTCGCGACCACGGGTTTGGTCACCGACGACAGCCGGAAGATCGCATCCGCCGTCATCGGTTTGTTCGTCTCGCGATCGGCAAGGCCGGCGGCGCGGCTGTAGAGGATTTCGCCACGCCGGGCGACAAGGATCATGGCGCCGACAATGCGCCCGTCCTCGATGGCCCGGTCGACGACCTGATCGACACGTCCGCCAAAACCACCGTCAAGCGGTGTGGAAATGGTGGTCCCGGACATCGATGGCTCCCTTGACCGCAAGCGCCAGACGGCGGACGAAACGTGTCAGACGCGCTCGCCGTTCTTCACACGGTATGTCGGCTTGTACATGGTGACGAGCTCTTCCGCCGCGGTCGGGTGCACGGCCATGGTGCGGTCGAAATCATACTTGGTCAGTCCCGCCTTCAGCGGAATGCCGAGCAGCTGCGCCATTTCGCCGGCATCCGGCCCCAATATGTGGGCGCCGAGCACTTTTCGCGAAGCGCCATCGACCACCAGCTTGATGAGCATTTTCTCGTCGCGGCCCGACAGCGTATGACGCATCGGCCGGAAGCTGGCGCGGTAGATCTCGACATCGGCGAAACGCTTGACGGCTTCATCCTCCGACAGGCCCACCGTGCCGATTTCCGGCTGTGAAAAGACGGCGGTCGCGATCGTGTCGTGGTCGGGTGCGCTCGGGTTGTCCTTGAATGCCGTCTCCACGAAGCACATCGCTTCGTGGATCGCCACCGGCGTCAGCTGCACGCGGTTGGTGACGTCGCCGATCGCCCAGATGTTGTCGATGTTGGTGCGGGAATAATCGTCAACCTTGATCGCGCCGACAGGGGTCATCTCGATGCCGATGCCTTCAAGGCCCATGTTCTCGGTGTTGGGGATACGCCCGATGGCCAGCATCACCTGGTCGACCGTCAGCGTCTTGCCGCTGGTGAGAAGGGCGTCGAGCCGGCCGTCCGGGCGCTTGCGCACCCACTCGGTCACAGAATGGCAGAGTATCTTGATCCCCTTCTTCTCCATGGTCTCGTGCAGCGTGCGGCGCAGATCCATGTCGAAGCGGCTGAGGATTTCCTTGCCGCGATAGACCAGCGTGGTATCGACGCCGAGGCCGTGGAAGATGTTGGCGAACTCGACCGCGATATAGCCGCCGCCTTCGATCATGATCGCCTTCGGCAGCTCCTTGAGGTCGAAGGCCTCATTGGAAAAGATGCAGTGCTCGTGGCCGGGCAGCGCCGGATGCGCCGCCGGACGGCCGCCGGTGGCGATCAGGATCTGGTCGACGGTGACGGTGCGGTCTTCGCCCAGAAGATGGATCACATGTGGGTCGACAATCACCGCCCGCGAGTGAAAGGTCTCGCCGCCGGAGCCCTCGACATTCTTCTTGTAGATCGCCTCCAGCCGGCTGATCTCGCGATCCTTGTTGGCGACCAGCGTCTGCCAGTCGAAAGTGGCTTCCGGCACGGTCCAGCCATAGCCGGCCGCATCGGCAAAATGCTCCGGAAATTGCGAGGCATAGACATAGAGCTTCTTCGGCACGCACCCCCTGATGACGCAGGTGCCGCCGAACCGGTACTCCTCCGCGATGCCGACGCGCTTGCCGAGTGCGGCGGCGACGCGTGCCGCCCTCACCCCGCCGGAACCGCCGCCGATGACGAAGAGATCGTAATCATAACCGGCCATGACGCGGCTCCTTGAACTTCAGGAAATGAGCTTCGGAAATCCCGTCACAGGTAGGCTGCAAACCGTCAAAAGAAAAGCCCGGACAAGCCGGGCTTCATGAATGGCCGCAAGGCCGTTTGCTGGATCAGTTTGCCGAATTGTCCGCGGGGGCCGCGCCATCGGCCGGGGCTGCTCCGTCCGCGGGAGCGGCAGCATCGGCGGGNGCCGCCGGCGCCTTCGCCTTGGCCGCCGCGGCCAGCGTTTCGCCGACCTGCTGTGCGAGATCGCGGGCAACGCCGTTCTGCCAGATGTCGGCCGCCTTGACCAAATCACGCGTCACGGTTGGGCCGCTGTCGAGCAGCTTCTTGCCTGCCTCGGAGGTATAGAAGGCCGCGATGTCGTTGAGATCTTTTTCGGAAAACACCTTCGCGTAGGCAAGGGCTGCTTCCTTCTCGAGATCCGCCCGGCGCGAGGCCATGGCCAGCGCCTTCTCGTTGATCGTCTTGCCGATCAGTTCCTGCATGTCCGGGTTCTTCTGGATGAGCTGCGATTCGAGCGCGGCCGCCGCCTGCGGCAGGATGTTGTCGAACGGGTCGGTTGCATGGATCGCCGCGACCGCCGCCCGGGCAGCCTTCAGGTGCGATTCCGTGACATCCTGTGAAAACGCCGGCGAGGAGAAGGCGATGACGGCCGAAGCCGCCAGAACGGCGCAAATGGTGCGAACCCGGTTATGCAACATCATGGTCGGTAGAACTCCCTGGTTTTCGGGCGGCATGGACGGTTTGGATACCGTCGCCGCCGGCGATGATGGCCGCTGACGCCAGCCCGATGAAAAGACCATGCTCGACCACGCCCGGAATGGCGTGGAGAGCATTCGAAAGCGCTCTTGTATCCGGAATGCGGCCAAAAGATGCATCGAGGATAAAATGGCCGCCGTCTGTAACAAAAGCCTGGCCTCCCGTCATCCTCAATGTAACCGGACCGGAAAGGCCGAGGTTTTCAGCCGCTGCCGACACCGCGATCTCGGTGGCGCGCAGGCCGAACTGGTTGACTTCGATCGGCAGCGGAAACCGGCCGAGTGTCTCGACCATCTTCGACCGGTCGGCAATGACGATCATGCGCTGCGAGGCCGCGGCGACGATCTTCTCGCGCAGCAGCGCGCCGCCGCCGCCCTTGATCAAGGTCAGTTCCGGATCGACCTCGTCGGCGCCGTCGACCGTGAGATCGAGCTCCGGCGTCTCCTCCAGTGTCGACAGAGGCACGCCAAGTTCGCGACACAGCGCGGCCGTGCGTTCCGAAGTCGGCACGCCGATCACGGTCATGCCGGTCGCGACCTTGTCGGCAAGCAGCCGCACGAACTCTTCCGCCGTGGTGCCGGTGCCGATGCCGAGCCGCATGCCATCCGTGACATGGGCAAGCGCCGCCCGCGCGGCCTCGACCTTCAACTGTCTTGCATCCATGCCGCTTATTGCCCAGAAATCTTGGTGTTTTGGGCTCGTAGCATTTTTGCCGCCGGGGTCAAAGCTTTTGACCGTGGTCAAAGCCTTTGGCAGCCTGTCCACCCGTCTGCTTGCCTTGGCGCGCCGCAGCCGCTATCGCCTGCCGATGCACAAACCTGCGCAGGATGGATCATGAGTCGCCCGATCATCGTGTTCGACCTCGACGGAACGCTGATTGATACGGCGCCGGACCTGCTCGACAGCCTCAACCACAGCCTGGCGGCAAGCGAGCTCGCGGCCGTCGACGAAGCTGGCTTCAGGCGCTTCGTCGGCCATGGCGGCCGCGTGATGATCGAGCGGGCGCACGCCGCCCAGCAGCGATCGCTCGAGGTCGCCGAGCACGACCGGCTGCTGAAGCTGTTCCTGGACCACTACACCGACAACATTCCCGGCAAATCCCGCCCCTACCCCGGTGTCGTCGAGGCGATCGCGCGTTTCGAGAAGGCAGGCTATCTGCTGGCCATCTGCACCAACAAGTACGAGGCCAACTCGCTGGCGCTGATCGAAGCGCTCGGCCTGACCAGGCATTTCGCGGCCATCGCCGGCCAGGACACGTTCGCGTTCCGCAAGCCCGACCCGCGTCACCTGACCGAAACCATCAAGCTCGCCGGCGGCGATCCGCACCGCGCCCTGATGGTCGGCGATTCGCAAACCGACATCGACACCGCCAAGGCAGCCGGTATTCCAGTCGTCGCGGTGGATTTCGGCTATACCGACCGGCATGTGCGCGAGTTCGAGCCCTCGGCCGTGATCTCGCATTTCGACGCGCTGACGCTCGATCTGGCGCAAAGGCTGATCGCCGCCGCGGGACACTGACGGAAAGCGCTCGGTGCCAAGCCGGCGACAGGCTCCCGACAGGCGGCAAATCCGATCCGTATCAGAACGCCGGACACCGCCTTGACTTCCCCAGCCTGCCTCCCTTATATCGCGGCTCGCTTGGCCTTCGGGCAACGAGCGGGCGATTAGCTCAGCGGGAGAGCACACCCTTCACACGGGTGGGGTCGCAGGTTCAATCCCTGCATCGCCCACCATTCTTTCCCAGACGTTTTCGGTCTTATCTTTTTGGCGTTGGCAACGGTTCGGCGAGTTTCAGCCTGCGCAACGTGGCCAGCCCCCTATTTTACCCTTCTGGAACAAATCAACCCACCAGCGAGTTTTCCTTTGTTGAACCTTGAGGGAAAACCATGTCCAGATTTCTCATGTCGACAAGCGTTGCCGTCCTTCTCGCTACCGGACCAGCTTTTGCCGCGGACGATATGCCACTGCCGCCGCCTAACGCCAAGAAGCTGTCGGACATCCTCGCCAAGGTCGAGCAACGCGACGGCTTCCGCTATGTGAAGGAAGTCGACTGGGATGATGGCGCCTACACCGTCACCTACTACACGGCGGACAAGGCGAAGGTCGAAATCACCTATGACCCGGTGACCGCCGAGCCGAAATAAGGCTCCTCGCAAGCACCTGTCGTTCGGCTGGTCGTGCGCCGGCAGTTGTCGGCGCACCATTTGTGCGGCGGCGCCTGAGCAGCCTGCAACGCGTGGCCATTACTACACGGCTTTTCGGCTCCCCTTGCGTTGGCTCGCCTTTGATGGCTGACTGCATCGGCGCCGCATTGGGGAATGGGCATGGCGACGGCGAAGCACGTATTGAAGCGCATCCTGATGATGCTTGCCGGTTACCTGGTCGCCGTGCTGGTCGGCTTGGTCGCCGTGGCGGCGATTTACGGCGTGCTCAGTTCCCTGCCCGACGCGCCCCAATATTTCGACGTCATGGGCGTCACCCCGATCGCGGTCCTGGTGGTGCCGCCGCTCGGCATGTTCGTCTATTTCCTGACCATCGTGGTGACCGGCTTGCAGACGCTCATCTTCGCGCTGATTGCCGAGTTCTTCTCGCTGCGCAACTTCCTGCTGCACATGTTCTTCGGCGCCGCCGCCGCTGCCGGCGGCTTCTTCCTGATCTGGCCGGGCACAACGGAGGACATGGATCCCGAACGCTGGGCCGACATCGGCATCATCGCAGCGGCCGGCCTGTTCGCCGGACTTGTCTATTGGCTGATCGCCGGCCGCGAGGCCGGGTTCCGGCGGCCCCTGTCGGCAGGTTGACTATGATCAGCTCGACGGCGAGCGCACCGCTTCGGTCGCGTCCATGGCCTGCTTCAGCCGCGAATCGCGATCGTAGACATCGCCGAAATATTCGACCTTGCCGGACATGTCGGGCCAGGCGGTGAAATAGGCGACATAGACGGGAATCTTGCGGGTCACATCCTGCGTCGAATGCCCATGCTTCAACTTCTCGGCGATATAGTCGACCGAGGTGTCGAGCACGGCGGCGGCCATGCCGCGCGGATCCTGCAGCCGCACGCAGCCATGGCTGAGCGCGCGCATATCCTGCTTGAAGAACGATTTCTGCGGCGTGTCGTGCATGTAGATCGCGTGCTTGTTGGGGAACAGGATCTTCAGTTCGCCCAACGCATTGGCTTCGCTCGGCTGCTGGCGCACGCTGTAGGGAATGTTGGAGCCATAAGCGCCCCAGTTGACCGCCGACGACGGGATGCGCTTGCCGCGCGAATCGGTCACCTCATAGCCGGCACGGTCGAGATAGCCGGGATCGTTGCGCAGCCTGGGCAGCATTTCGTTGACGATGATCGACTGCGGCACGCCCCAATAGGGGTGAAAATCGACCTGCTTGATCTGGTCGTAGAAGAAAGCGGTCTGGTTGGTGGTCCGGCCGATCACGGCGCGCGTCTTCAGCTTTTCCTGGCCGTCGTCGATATAGCTGGCGGTGAATGCCGGCTGGTTGATGAAAACGCGCGGACTGCCAAGGTCGGAAGGCAGCCAGCGCAGTTCTTCCAGCGCCACTTGCACCTTGAGCAGCCTGTCGGCCTTCGACGTCCCGGCCAGCAAGGCGACCGTGCGCGGTCCGATCACGCCGTCACCCTTCATGCCTTCCTTCTGCTGCACCGCCTTGATCAGCGGTATCAGCTCGGGAACGTAGACTTCGCTCGTTGCCAGCCGCGACAGCATCTCGCCATAGGCGCCGCCCATCTCGTCATCGAGATTGCGCGCGATCAGCGTCAGCAGTTTTGGGAGTTCGGGGCTGGTGTCGCCCGGCTTCAGCAGCAGCTTGGGATCGACGACGATCTCGTTTTCGGCGCTGGCCTGCAAGGATTCCAGCTCGACGCGCAACGCCTGGTATTCGGGGTTCTGCGGATGACGCGATTCGAGATAGGTCCGCACTTCCTGTGTATGCGCCAAGGTTTTCAGCACACCGACGAGGTCGAGCGGCTTGGCCGGGAAATCATAATAGCCGGTCATGCGGTTGGGTTCGATTCGGCCGCTCTGGGCGTCATGGGCGTAGCGCAGCACACGTGCCGACAGCGCCATCTCGAAGCGTACGAGTTCCTTCAGCCGTGCCGCCTCGTCGGCCGTCGAGGCGCTGGCCGCGGGCACCTCGACCGTGTAGTCGGCGGGCGTCAGGCCATAGCTCGCGGCCTCGCCCAGCACCCGCACCGCATCCTGCGCACGGCTGTTCGGGGTTGATCCGCCCACCCAGATGAAATCAGGGTTGGCCGAGTAGTAGGCGATCAGCGCCTTGGCGATGTCCGGCTCGGCGTAGAGCTCATAATCGGAAAGCCCTGCAATGGCCTCGTGGAAAGCAGCGACCGTGGCCGATGGCACGAAAGCGGCGTCTTGCGGCGTCGCCGGCTGCGGCGCGGCGGCCAGCGCCGAGAAGTCGACGCGCACCAGCCTGTCGGCCTTGTATGTATAGTAGGAGGGGCTGCTGATCCTCACGCCATCACCGCCGCCAGCCGAAACTTTCGGCTTGGGTTTGTTTGGCGGAGGAGGCGGAAAATCGCCTTTTGGCGAGTGCTTGACGCCGCCGCCGAACAGCATGTCGAAGAGCCCTTGAGCGCCTGCCTGAGGCGTGCCGAAAGCAAGTGTCGCCGTAATCGCCATCAGCGACACCACGGTTGTTTTTTTACCGAGGAATTTCATGGATCACCCGCTCCGGCCGCAACCGGTTCCCGTTCCGCACGTAAACCGTCCCGCTCACCGCATGGCGGATGTAAGGCGCGACTATACCGATTCATACCGATTTCGTTAAGCTTTCATAAATTTCCGGAAGCCTGTTGCAGAACAGTTTCACAACATCGTGACGGCTGGAGCGAGGGTGTTCGCTCCAGCCCGGGCAACGCCCTGGAATCAGGCGTTGGCGCCTCCGTCGTCGATGGTCAGCGCTGCGCCGGCGCGCGACGGTGCTTCGTGCCGCACTGATGGCGACGGTCGCCGGGCGATGGCCGCGTGGCGGACGATGGCCGGCGCCGACAAGACGTGACAAACGCCAGCCATTGTGCTGGAAATCCAAACAGCAGCCAGATGCGCGATCGGGAGGAAAGCCTGTGAAGAAGGGTTATCGCGAACTGCTGGATGAGGCGAATGCCGAGATCGAAGTGGTTTCGCCGGAGGAAGCCGCCGGACTGCTCGAGGATGAAGGCACCATCTTCGTCGATCTGCGCGATCCGCGCGAGATCGAGCGCGACGGCAGGATTCCCGGCGCCAAGCATGTCACCCGTGGCATGCTGGAATTCTGGATCGATCCCGAAAGCCCCTACCACAAGCCGTTCTTTGCCTCGGAAAAGAGCTTCGTCTTCTTCTGTGCCGGCGGCTGGCGTTCGGCGCTGGCCACCAAGACGGCGCAGGACATGGGGCTTTCGCCGGTCAAGCACATCCTTGGTGGCTACACCGCCTGGAAGGCGGCCGGATTGCCGGTCGAGCCCGGCGACAAGAAGAAATAATCTCGACGTCGCTCAATGCAGCAGCGACGGCTCCCGGGCCACGAAGGCGACGGCGCGTTCGACCACGCCCTTGTCGGCGAGAATGCGCCGGTGGCCGAGCCCGTCGGCCCAATGCAGTCGCACGTGATCACCGGCGCCGGCATAGCGCCTGGCATGATCGGCCGGTACCTCGCGGTCGTCAGGCGCGTGGATGACAAGTGTCGGCACGGGCGCCTGGGCGAGCTGGCGGTCGCCGGTGAATTCGTGCAGCGGCCGGCCGGAAAGGTGTTGGACACGGTCCGCCATCGCGACCTGTGAGCGCGGCCCGACATTGAGCATGCGGCTGAAGTCGGCGAAGATCGCCGGCAGCGAGCTTGGCGCCGCGATCAGCACCAGACGTCCGGCCGCCAGTGGCGGGACGTTCTTGACCGAACCGGCGATGGCGTTGGCCGCAACGGCGCCGCCGAAGGAATGGCCGATCGCCGCCGCGAACGGACCGAACCATTCGCCGGCGACGCGCACCGCTTCAACGGCGTTGACCATGTTCAGGTGCCTGCCCTGCGACTGGCCATGCCCTGGCAGGTCAAGCGAAACGACCCTGTAGCCGGCCGCGCGATAGCCTTCGATCAACGCGCGCATATATTCGGTGCGCGAACGCCAGCCATGAACGACGAGCACGGTGCCGGCGGCCGCCCTGCCCGGCTCCGGCCGGAATTCGTGCACCATGACGCAGCCGGTCGCGGTCTTCAGCCGATGATGGCGCGCTTCTGTCATGAACTCGGCGGCGCGGCCGATGGCGCGGCGCTCGCCGTCGGTCAGCGCCTTGGCGCTCGGCGTGCGGCAGAACAGTTCAAAGGCCGCGCGCCCGGTGATGCGTGGCGCGATATGTTCGGCCGCACCAAACACACCTCGGATGACCTTCAGCCCGAATGATGCCATAGTGAGAATCCATCCATACGTTCAAGCATGAACATAATAGTTCAAAGATGAACAATAGACAAGAGCTACCCTGGGACAACCCGCGTTTTCGCAACTGGGTCGCGGTGGCGCGCGCCTGCCATGTGCTGGAGCGTACGCTGGCGGTGAAGCTCGCGCCGCTCGATCTCAAGCCGGCACAGCTCGACGTGCTGATGAACCTCTACCGCCACCCCGGCATGTCGCAGCACGACCTTGCCCGCAAGCTGCTCGTCGGCCGCTCCAACATCACCATGCTGCTGCCGCAGCTGGAGGCACGCGGCCTGCTGCGTCGCGAGACCGACGAGAAGGACAGGCGCATCCTGCGGCTCGCTCTGACCGAAGCCGGCGAGGCACTGCTGATGCAGGCGCTGAAAGTGCACATGGCGCTGATCGAAAAGGCGATGAGCCAGTCGACGCCGGAACAGTGCGACATGATCGGCGACCAGATGCGCAAGATCTATGAAGTGCTGAAGGAAGCCTAGCACCCAAGGTGCACCGGCTACCACATCGTCTTCTTCGCCCGCTCCGGCCATTCCTTGTCGTAGGTCTCGCCGTCGATGTTCTTGCGGCTGGTGATTTCCAGGATCTGTCCGGGCGTCGGCAGCGATTTCGGATCGACATGCCTGGCCGGGTTCCACAGTTCCGATCGCACGATGGCGCGGGCGCACTGGAAATAGACCGAATCGACACCGATGACGGTCACCGAGCGTGCCGGCTTGCCGTCGACACTGAACGACGCGCAAAGCGCTGCATCCGTGGTGATATGGGCCCGGCCGTTGATGCGCAGCGTGGTGCCGGAACCGGGCACCAGGAACAGCAGCCCAACACGCGGATCCCTGATGATGTTCTTCAGCGAATCGGCGCGGTTGTTGCCACGCCGGTCCGGCATCATCACCATTCGCGGATCGACGATCCTGACGAAGCCGGCGAGATCGCCGCGCGGCGAACAGTCGAGCCCCTCCGGTCCGCTGGTCGCCAGGGCGACGAAGGGCGAGGCCTCGATGAACGCGGCATATTCGGGGATGAGGTGGTCGAGTTCCTTGACCAACGAGGCCTCGCCCGGAATTCCATAGAGCGCCTCGAGCTGCTCGACCGTGGTGATGATGGACATCGTTTTCGCCTCCGAACCTTTGCCGGCGCTACTCCAGATATGTGACGTCCTGACGACGCCAGCATGCGGGGAATCAGCGATCCCGGCTCAAGCCCTTCTCCGCCAATTCCGCGAGATAGGCATTCCAGCGCTCGTCCTTCTCGTGGCCGAGCGTGTGCAGGTAGTTCCAGGTGAAGATGCCGGTGTCGTGGAAATCGTCGAAGGTGATGCGCACGGCATAATTGCCAATCGGCTCGATCTTCAGGATCGCCACATTCCGCTTGCCGGGAACCGTCACGCGCTGTTCGGGCGAATGGCCCTGCACCTCCGCCGAAGGCGACGCCACGCGCAAGAGCTCCGCCGGCAGCTCGAAAGGCTGGTGACCGGGAAACGTCACGGTGAGCTGCTTGCGGTCCTTCGAGACCCTGAGTTCTTTTGGCGCGGTCATTCTGTTCGATCCGGTGTCATCCACCCTTCCCTACGCTGCTTCGCCAGGTCGGAAAAGGCTGTTTGAGATGAGCCGACATGCAATGTCGGCCTCGAGATGTTACCAGGGATCAACACCTTCTATCTTGAATGGCTGGCCGCTTCGTATCACATAGCGGTATATAACGATGCCACTCATGGCTACGGGAAGCGCTTGAAGCATGGACATGATCGACCCCTTCGGTCGCACGATCAGCTATCTCAGAGTGTCGGTCACCGACCGCTGCGATTTCCGTTGCACCTATTGCATGGCCGAGGACATGGCCTTCCTGCCCAAGAAGGACCTGCTGTCGCTGGAAGAACTCGACCGGCTCTGCACCGTCTTCATCGAAAAGGGTGTCAGAAGGCTGCGCCTCACCGGCGGTGAACCGCTGGTGCGCAAGAACATCATGCATCTGGTGCGCCAGCTGTCGCGGCATCTCGAAAGCGGCGCTTTGGAAGAATTGACGCTGACGACCAACGGCTCGCAGCTTGCGCGCTTCGCCGCCGAACTCGCCGATTGCGGCGTCAAGCGCATCAATGTTTCGCTCGATACGCTCGACGCCGACAAGTTCCACAAAATCACCCGCTGGGGCCATCTCGACAAGGTCATGGCCGGCATCGACGCCGCGCAGGCGGCCGGGCTGAAGGTCAAGCTCAACGCGGTGGCGCTGAAGGATTTCAACGACGCCGAACTGCCCGAGATGATGCGCTGGGCGCATGGTCGCGGCATGGACCTGACGGTCATCGAAACCATGCCGATGGGCGAGATCGACGCCGACCGCACAGACCAGTACCTGCCGCTGTCGCTGCTGCGTGCCTCGCTGGAGCGCCAGTTCACCTTGACCGACATCCCCTTCAAGACCGGCGGCCCGGCGCGCTACGTTCATGTCGCCGAGACCGATGGAAAACTCGGCTTCATCACGCCGATGACGCACAATTTCTGCGAGAGCTGCAACCGCGTCCGGCTGACCTGCACCGGCACGCTCTATATGTGCCTCGGCCAGGAAGATGCTGCCGATCTGCGTGCGCCCTTGCGTGCGTCCGAAGGCAATGAGTTGCTCGCCGACGCTATCGACGAAGCCATCGGCCGCAAGCCCAAAGGTCATGATTTCATCATCGACCGCCGAACCAGCCGCCCATCGGTGTCCCGGCATATGAGCGTCACCGGCGGCTGACCTTCCCACGGATTTGTGCAAGGATTGCCTCGTGGCCTTCGGACTACGGGGTAAGGCATGAGGCGGTTCTTTTCGATCGTGACGTCTTTCGCGACGATTTCGGCAAGCGCCGCGATTGCCGAGCCTTTCACCTATGTGAACGAGCGTTTCGGCACGGTCTGCACCTTCCCGGATGAGATCTTCAACGATCGCCAGCCTGAGCCGGACAATGGCGACGGACAGGTATGGCTGAGCGCGGACGGTGCCAGCCTGACCTGCTCCGGCATCAACAACATCGATGACGAAACCCCGAAAGGCTTCGTCGCCGAAGAGAAGGCGAGCAAGGAGCCAGGCTACAAGATCACCTACAGCAAGACCGGCAAGGACTGGGCGGTGTTGTCGGGGCTCAAGAACGACAAGATCTTCTACGAGCGGCGTTTGTTCGGAAAGGACAGCGTCATCCGCACGGTGTGGATCGATTACCCGCCGGCTGTGAGATCGAAATACGACCCGCTGGTCGGTGCGATCGCCGTCAGTCTCAAAGGGCCATGAGCATTCTCCAGCACATCCCAGAAAAAGTCTGATCCGCAAACGGTTGTCGGATTTACCGCCAGCACGTTCCGGCCTAGCTTTCGCTCGGCGGAATCGTCGCTCACAGGGGGTCACATCATGCGCAAACTCATTCTTTCTCTCGCATTGCTCGGCCTTGCGGCCGTGCCCGCGGCAGCCCAGTCGATCGGCGGCACCTACACCGTTGCCGGCACCAATTTCGACGGATCGCCCTATGGCGGCGAAGCCACCATCACGCTGACCAGCGGAACCACCTGCACGATCCATTGGGAAACGGGCGGCTCTTCTTCCGACGGTATCTGCATGCGCAACGACAATGCCTTTTCGGCCGGCTATGTCATGGACAAGGACATCGGCCTCGTCGTCTACAAGGTTCAGGATGATGGCTCGCTGCATGGCCTGTGGACGATCGCCGGCAAGGAAGGCAACGGCACCGAGATCCTGACGCCAAAGAAATAGCCATCGCGGCGGCACGGCTTGTCGGGATGCGAATTCGCTTTCCGGCAGATACGCGACGAATCCGGACATGATTTCCCACCAGGACGATGGACGACCGGGCCCTGGTACAGCCCTTTGCCGTTGCTGTTTCGCGGCGGGCTGTTACAGGCTTGCTTGCCAAAGCAACCGGTAGATGTCTTGCCTCTTTCTCCAAATCTTCGCGGCGCGTTGTTCATGATGGTGGCGATGGTTGGCTTCACGCTCAACGACGCCATCACCAAATACTCGTCGCAATCGATGAACATGGCGCAGGTCATGCTGATCAGGGGAGCGTTTGCCTCGCTCTTCGTCGGCCTGCTGGCCTGGCAGCGTGGCGCGCTTTTCCAGCCGCGCCTGATGCTGCAGCCTTTGGTGGCAATCCGCGTCCTGGCCGAAGCCGGCGCCACGGTGTCATTCCTCGTGGCGCTGGCCCATCTGCCGATCGGCAGTGTCTCGGCCGTTCTGCAGGCGCTGCCGCTGGCGGTGACGATGGGTGCGGCGCTGTTTTTCGGCGAAGCGGTCGGCTGGCGCCGCTGGCTGGCGATCGCCGCCGGTTTCGCCGGCGTTATGATCATCGTGCGGCCGGGCTTTGACGGTTTCAGCCTGTATTCCCTTTGGGCGCTGGCCAGCGTTGCCTGCTGCACCGTGCGCGATCTCGCCACCAGGCGCATCCCTCAGGCCATCCCGACCATGCTCGTCTCGACCGCCACCGCCCTTGCGATGACCGTCGTCGGCGCGGCGTTGCTGGCGCCGATGGGCGGCTGGACGCCGATGAGCGGCAAAAGCACGGCGCTGCTGGCGCTGGCGGCGGTGCTGGTGCTCGTCGGCTATCAGTTCATCATCATGGCGATGCGCTCGGGCGAAATCTCCTTCGTCGCGCCATTCCGCTACACCGCACTCCTTTGGTCCATACTGCTCGGCTTGATCGTCTTCGGCGATTTTCCGGACGCGCCGATGATCGTCGGCGCAACAATAGTCGTCGGCTCTGGTCTCTATACGCTCTATCGCGAACGGGTGGTCGGCCGGCGAAGGATCGTCGCCGAAAGCACCGGGCCGGCCATGGCGCCAGATGGTATCTAGATGGGATCTAGCCGGGGATCTGGGAAGACGGGATCCAGGAAGTTGCTTGCGATTTTCGGTGGCAGGCCTACAGGCTGAGTGTCATGAAGCGAGACGTAGCCGGGATCATCCTGGCCGGTGGCCAGTCGAGACGAATGGGCGGCGGCGACAAGAGCCTGTTGCCGCTCGGCGGCGGCTGCGTGCTAGACCAGGTGCTGTCGCGCTTCGGCCCGCAGATCGAGACCCTGGCGCTGAGCGCCAATGGCGATCCGGAACGCTTTTCCCGCTTCGGATTGCCCGTGCTTGCCGACACGGTCCCGGGCTTTGCCGGACCGTTGGCCGGCATCCTGACCGGTCTTGAATGGGCCGTTGCCGGCACGCCTTGCGAGGCGATTGTCACCGCCGCCGGCGATACGCCTTTCCTGCCGCTCGACCTCGTCGACCGCCTGGCAGCGGCGGCAAGCGAGAATCCTGGGTCAATTGCCGTGGCCTCTTCGGCCGGCCGGCGGCATCCGACCTTCGCGCTGTGGCCGGTCGAATGCCGTGATGCGCTGCGGCAGTTCCTGGTCGATGAGGACAACCGGCGGGTTTCGGCCTTCATCGAGCGCCATGGTCATGTCGAGGTGGAATTCCCGGTCCCGCAATCCGCCGGGCCCGACCCTTTCTTCAACATCAACGTGCCCGACGATCTTGCCCAGGCCGCGCGCCTGTTGCAGAGCATGACGCCATGAACAGACGCGTCTTCGGCATCACCGGCTGGAAAAACTCCGGCAAGACCACACTGACCGAAAAGCTGGTCGCCGAGTTCGTGCGGCGCGGCTGGAAGGTCTCGACGGTCAAACATGCCCATCATGATTTCGACATCGACAAGCCGGGCGCCGACAGCTTCCGCCATCGGCAGGCCGGCGCCACCGAGGTTGCGATCGTGTCCGGCAACCGCTGGGCACTGATGCACGAGTTGCGTGGCGAGGATGAGCCGCCGCTGGATGGCATCCTCTCGCGGCTCGCCCCGTGCGACATCGTGCTGGTCGAAGGCTACAAGCGCGAATCCCACCGCAAGATCGAAACCAGGCGGCTGGAAGCAAAGGACCGGACGCCGCTTTCGGTAAGTGATCCCAATATTGTCGCTGTCGCCGCGGATTTCGCCATCGCGGACAAGAACCTGCCGGTATTCGCCCTCGACGACGTAAAATCGATAGCCGACTTCATCGAGCGCACGACCGGCCTCGTTGCCTGAGAACTAACGTAACGGCAGAACGCGATTGCCGATCTTGGTGGTTTTGCAGTTGCTTTTTTCTTGGAAAGAGTGGGAGTATCGCCCTCAGCGGGCGGTCAAAAGCACCGCCCCACAGAGCCGTTTCGGAACGACGGCCGGGACCATAAAGAGAGGACTATCATGCGTATTGCACTGCGTATCGCGCTCGCCGCTTCGGCCGCGCTGCTGACGCTCGGCGTAGCCCAGGCCCAGGAGAAAACCCTGAGGATCGGCACCGAGGGCGCCTACCCCCCGTTCAACAACCTGACGTCTGACGGCAAGCTCGTCGGCTTCGACATCGACATCGCCCAGGCGCTTTGCGACCAGATGAAGGTCAAGTGCACCTTCGTCGCTCAGGATTGGGACGGCATCATCCCGGCACTTCAGGCCGGCAAGTTCGACGCCATCGTCGCCTCGATGTCGATCACGCCGGAGCGGAAGGAAAAGGTCGACTTCTCGCACAAATACTACAACACACCCTCGGCGCTCGCCGTGCCGAAAGACTCGACGCTGAAGGGTGTGACCAAGGAAGATCTCGCCGGCAAGACCATCGGTGTCGCCACCACGACCACCCATTTCAACTATGCCTCGAAGACCTACACCGACAGCACCGTGAAGGGCTATCCGAGCAGCCCCGAGGAGCAGGCGGATCTTGCCAATGGTCGTCTCGACGCCATCGAGGACGATATCGTCGTGCTGCAGCAATGGCTGGATTCGCCTGATGGCGCCTGCTGCAAGATCCTCGGCCAGCCGTCGCCGCAACCCGTCGAGATCTTCGGACCGGGCGCAGGCATTGCGGTGCGCAAGGGCGAGACCGACCTGGTCAACAAGCTCAATGAAGCCATCGACGCCATCCGCGCCAATGGAAAATACAAGGAAATCAACGACAAGTACTTCAAGTTCGACGTCTACGGCGCCGAGTCCTGATAGACAGGTTCAAGACGGCGGGGAACTCCCCGCCGTCTTTCTATTCATCTTGGGAACGCCGTGGGGATAAGATCCGTCGATGCCAGCCCAGAGCATATGGACACTTCTCAGTTGGGGACCTGATGGCTGGAGTGACGATATTGCGTATGGCATCGTAGTAACGGTTCTGCTTGCGCTGGCGACGCTGCCCATTGGTTTGACGATTGGCTTTTTCATTGCGCTGGGCAAGCAATCCGAAGAGCCCTCGCTTCGCCTTGCCGCCAATATCTACACCACGGTCTTCCGTGGCCTGCCGGAACTGGTGACGCTCTTCCTGTTCTTCTTCGGCGTGCCGATCCTGCTGCAGCACCTCATCCGCTATTTCCGCCCCGAAGCGACGATCGACGTCAACAGCTTCGTCGCCGGGATGATCGTGCTCTCGCTGATCTTCTCATCCTACGCCAGCGAGGTTTTCCTTTCGGCCTTTCGTGCCATCCCGAAGGGGCAATATGAGGGTGGCTACGCCATCGGACTTTCCTACGGGCAGACAATGCGCAAGGTGATCTTGCCGCAGTTGCTGCGCATCGCCTTCCCCGGTCTCGAAAATTGCTGGCTAAGCCTGTTGAAGGACACCTCGCTGGTGTCGGTCGTCGGTCTGGCGGAGACGTTGCGCAACGCCGGTGTGGCCGCTCGCGTGACAAAACATTCGTTCCTGTTTTATGGCGTGGCGGCCTTGGTCTTTCTCGGTCTGGCCATCGTGTCGTCTTTCGCCACCAGCGCCATCTTGCGCTCGCTCGGCAAACGGGAGGCGCAACGATGAGTGCCACGGCCACGATGGTTGAACGGCCGCCGCCGCAGGTGCGCGGCTGGCCACGCAAGCGTATCGTCGGCTATGCGCTGGTTGGACTGTGGATAGCCTTTGGCCTTGGCATCGTCAGCTACCTCTTCTTTGCCTGGAACGCCGCCTTCTTCGCCAAATATGCGCCGGCCTATCTGCGGGGGCTGGGCGTCACCCTGTCGCTGGTGGCCATTTCGATGGTGCTTGGCGCTGTTTTGTCCGTGCCTGTTGCCTATGGGCGTATGTCCAGGAACCGGATCCTGTCCGGCCTTGCCTATTGCTACGTCTACTTTTTCCGGGGCACGCCGCTGCTGGTCCAGACATTCCTGGTCTATTATGGGCTGGGCTCGTTCCGGCCGGAGCTCCAGATGATCGGGCTCTGGGATTTTTTCAAGGATGCTTTCAACTGTGGCGTCTTTGCCTTTTCGCTCAACACCGCCGCCTACCAGGCGGAAATCCTGCGCGGCGCCATCGAGAGCGTGCCGAGGGGCCAGTGGGAAGGAGCTGCTTCGCTTGGCCTGCACAAGTTGCAGACGCTTCGCAAGATCGTCCTGCCGCAAGCGCTGATCGTCGCCTTGCGGCCTTACGGCAATGAGCTGATCCTGATGGTCAAGGCGTCGGCGATCGTCGCTATTATCACCGTCTACGACCTGATGGGCAATGCAAAACTCGCCTTCGCCAACTCCTTCGACATCCAGGCCTATATCTGGGTTGCCCTGGTGTATCTTGTCATGGTCGAGTTGTTGCGCCATGGCATCGAATGGATCGAGCGGCGGATCACCATCCATCTGAAACGCTGATCCATTTTCGATTCGGCTGTACCAGTCGATCGGACCATGCGCGTCTTGACGAATTGAACGCAGAGCCTAGAGCTTTCGCAACAATTCCATTTTCAGTCTGAAGGGCAAGCTCATGGCATCTGTGGCATTTCTCGGTCTTGGCGTCATGGGTTATCCCATGGCCGGGCACCTGAAGAACAAGGGCGGCCACGACGTCACCGTCTACAACCGCACCCGCGCGAAAGCCGAACAGTGGGTCACCAAACATGGCGGCAGCCTTGCCGCGACGCCTGCACAAGCCGCCGAGGGCAAGGATTTCGTCTTTTCCTGCGTCGGCAATGACGACGATCTGCGCTCGGTGACGACAGGTCCCGAAGGCGCGTTCAAGGCAATGAAGAAAGGTTCGGTCTTCATCGACAACACCACGGCCTCGGCGGAAGTCGCGCGCGAACTGGCGGAAGCCGCGCGGTCGAGCGGGTTTTCCTTCCTCGACGCGCCGGTCTCCGGTGGCCAGGCCGGCGCCGAGAACGGCGTGCTGACGGTCATGGTCGGCGGCGATCAGGCTGCTTTCGACAGCGCCAGGCCGATCATCGACGCCTATGCCCGCATGGTTGGACTGATGGGACCGGTGGGCGCCGGCCAGCTCACCAAGATGATCAACCAGATCACCATTGCCGGTCTCGTGCAGGGTTTGGCCGAAGGCATCCATTTCGGCAAGAAGGCCGGGCTCGACATCGAGAAGGTGATCGAGGTGATTTCCAAGGGCGCGGCCGGTTCCTGGCAGATGGAAAACCGGCACAAGACGATGAACGCCGGAAAATATGATTTCGGTTTCGCCGTCGACTGGATGCGCAAGGATCTCGGCATCTGCCTGGCGGAGGCCGATCGCAATGGCGCCAGCCTGCCGGTGACCGCGCTTGTCGACCAGTTCTACAAGGACGTGCAGGCGATGGGCGGCAAGCGTTGGGACACGTCCTCGCTGCTGGCGCGGCTGGAGAAGTAGGCGACGATGTCCCTGCCCGTTCCAGGTTGGACCGCGCAGGACATCGTCACGCATCTGCGCTCGATCGGCACCAAGGAGAACCGCGCCGGCATGGCCCGGTTCGGCATCAACACCGCGACCGCGCTCGGCGTCGGCAACACGGATTTGCGGCCCCTGGCGCGCAAGCTGAAGCGCAACCACGAGCGGTCCCTGGCGCTGTGGAACAGCGGCATTCGCGAAGCGCGGCTGATGGCGGCGTTCACCGGCGAGCCGAAGAGGATCACAATCGAGGATTGCCGCCGCTGGGCCGGCGACTTCGATTCCTGGGAGATTGTCGACACTGTCTCCGACCTGTTCGTCGATACGCCGTTCTGGCGCGAGCTGATCGAGGAGTTCGCCGCTGACGAGCGTGAATTCGTGCGCCGCACGGCCTTCGCCATGCTCGCATGGGCGGCCGTGCATCTGAAAAAGGAGCCGGACGCGACGTTCCTGTCCTACCTGCCCTTGATCGAAGCCCATGCCGGCGATGAGCGCAACTTCGTCAGGAAGGCGGTCAACTGGGCGTTGCGGCAGATCGGCAAGCGCTCGGCGGCCTTGCATGCCCCTGCCCTTGTCGTGGCGCGGAAACTTGCGGCCGCCACGGACAAGGCCGCGCGCTGGATCGGCAAGGACGCCGCGAAGGAACTATCCGATGCCAAGACACTCGAACGCCTCGCCGCCAGAAAAGTTTGACATCGCCAATATCCGTTTCACCGAGGTGACGCGGGCAACGCGCGGCAGCTTCGAGACCTTGTTCCAACAGCCCGGCGCGCCGAAATATTGCTGGTGCATGGCATGGCGGTACTCCGGTCGCGAACACATCCAGAGCGACGAGAAGAAACGCCTGATGATGGCGCTCATCGATACCGGCACACCAGTCGGCATCCTCGCCGAGATAGGCGGCAAGGCGGTCGGCTGGTGTTCGGTTGCGCCCCGCGAAACCTACCGCAAGCTTTCAAATCGGCAGGACGACAGCGAGACCGGCGTGTGGTCGATCGTCTGCTTTTATGTGCCAAGGGCGCTGCGCGGCGGCGGCCTTGCCTCCGCATTGCTCGACGCAGCCATTGACCATGCCTTCGCCAAGGGGGCGCACATCATCGAGGCCTATCCGGTGGAGGATGCGTCGCCGAGTTATCGTTTTATGGGCTTTCGCGACATGTTTGCGGTTCGCGGCTTCCACGAGATCGGCATGGCCGGTTCTCGCCGACATGTGATGCGGTTGGAGCGTTGACGTCGTCGTCGGCGGCGTCTTTACTCGCCCGCAAAGGAAGCGGCCGATGAGCAATCTTCTCAAGTCGATCGTAGCGCTCGCGGCCGCACTGTTTGCATCCGCGGTTACTTCCGCCTCGGCCGAAACCTCACATATCTTCTGGAAGGATCTTCGCCCGGCGACCCAGGCGGTTGCCGAAGACGCAGGGTTGCCGATGATCGCGGCAAAGCTGCCCGATCACGGTGAGACGCTGTCGCTCGATCTGAGGGGCAAGACCATAGAATTGGCCGGCTATGCATTGCCGGTCGATCGCGACGGCGACCTCGTCTATCAGTTTCTGCTGGTGCCGTGGACGGGTGCGTGCAGCCACATGCCGACGCCACCGCCCAACCAGATCGTGCTGGTCACGCCAGCCCATCCATACAAGATGTCGCAAGCCTACCAGCCGGTGGCCGTCACCGGCGCCCTGAGGCCGGACATGGAGAAGAGCCAGCTGTTCATTCTCGACGGCGTCAGCGTCATCCAGTCCGGATACACGGTGCGCAAGGCGGAGGTGGTCGGCATCGACACCGTGCCGGACACCATCACCTTGCCGGTGAATTCGCCCTGGAGTTTCCTCAACAAAAAGAAGAACTGAGCGAGCCGTCTCGTCTTAATGCATGTCGCCCAAAAGTGAGCTCGGTTTTGGGAGAACGACATGCATGAAAACAAAGACCTAAAGCACGTCGCATGAATCCGTTTCAGCGCGACGCGCTTTAGGCCGCGTTGGCACCCGATTCCTTGTCCAGCACCATGTAGTCGAGCGGGATTTCGGTGGTGTACTTGATCTGCTCCATGGCGAAGGACGACGACACGTCACGGATCTCGATCTTGGCGATCAGCCGCTTGTAGAAGGCGTCATAGGCGGCAATATCGGGCACCACGACGCGCAAGAGATAATCGACGTCACCGCTCATGCGGTAGAACTCGACCACCTCGGGAAATTCCTGGATCACCTCGGAAAACCGCCGCAGCCATTCGTGACTGTGCGAATTGGTGCGGATCGACACGAAGACGGTGACCCGCACATTGACCTTCTCATGATCGAGGATGGCGACGCGCCGCTTGATGACGCCCTCCTCCTCGAGCTTCTGGATCCGGCGCCAGCAAGGTGTGGTGGACAGGCCGACTTTCTTGGCGACGTCGGCGACCGCGAGCGTCGCGTCCTCCTGCAGGAGGCGGAGAATTTTTCTGTCGAGGCGGTCCATTGAAGCGCTCCTGGGGAATAGATTGGCTATACTCCCTCTTATTTCGGCCTTTCACAAGAAAGAAATTCTGCCGAACAGCATAAAAGCGAGTGATTTCTTGCTGAATGCCTAGCCGAGGCGATAGCGGATTTCCGACCGCAGGAAAGGCAGCAAATCCATTTCAAACCACGGATTCTGCTTCAACCAGCCGGTATTGCGCCAGGACGGATGCGGCAGCGGCAAGACTTTCGCACCAACGGAATTCTCCCAGATGGCGCGCCAGTCCCTAACCGTTTCCGTCAGCGAGGGGCGGCGCGCGGCGCCCATGTGCCAGGATTGCGCATAGATGCCGATCGTCAGCACCAGGTCTATCCGCGGCATCATGGCCATCAAGGGCGCGCGCCAGGCAGGCGCGCATTCGCGCCTCGGCGGCAGGTCGCCGCCCTTGGCGTCCTGTCCGGGAAAGCAGAAGCCCATCGGCACGATGGCGAATTTCTCCGTGTCGTAGAATTCGTCGCTGGTCACGCCGAGCCAGTTGCGCAGGCGGTCGCCCGAAGCATCGGTGAACGGCATGCCTGACAGGTGCACCTTGGTTCCCGGCGCCTGGCTGGCAATGAGAATGCGGGCGCTGGACGATGGCCGCAGCACCGGCCGCGGCTCATGCGGCAGCGGTTTGCCGATGGGATTTTCGACGCAGATGCGGCAGGCGCGGACCGCTGCCGCGAAGCTGTCGAGTTCCACGCTCAAGCAGCCGCACTCGGCCGGCTGGAGATCGCCTGATGCCAACGCAACACATTGGTGCATTCCTCCGGCACTTTGATGCGTGCCGGTTTCATGAAGTCGACGGCGATCAAGCCGGTAATATCGGCAATCGAATAATCGTCGCCGGCGGCGAATTCCCGGTTCGCCAACTCGCCGTCGAGAAGTTTGAGAAATTCGACAGCCTTCGGCTTGTTGGCCTCGCCCCATTCGGGGATCTGCGGGATTTCCCAGTCCTTCATGGCCGGATGGATGTGGCGAAAAGCCTGCGTGACGCTGCTGAGCAGGTTGAACTCCATCCGCCGCTGCCACATCTCGACGTGCGCCTTGCCGAGCGCACCGCGTCCGAACAAGGCCGGCTTGGGATGCAACTCCTCGAAATAGCGGCAGATGGCGACGGATTCGGTGATGACGGTGCCGTCATCGAGCTCCAGCACCGGCAGCCTTTGCAAAGGGTTACGCGAACGTACCGCCTGGCCCTTGTGCTCCAGCGCACCCATGTCGATGGGCACCAGCGGCACCGCGATCCCCTTCTCGGCAAGGAAAACGCGAACCCGCCGCGGGTTGGGCGCCCGGCCACCGTCGAAGAGCTTCATTCGATCCTCCTTTTCCTTCAGACAGATACGCTTCACCAGAAGCGAAAAATCTCCCGAGCGGCGTCGCCAATCGACGCCAGCGTACCGTGTTTTCGTTCGACGACCTCGCCGTGATGGCTGTCACGCCAGTCCTGCGGCTGATCGAACGTGCCCGCCCAGATACCAGATTTCGCCGCGCGGGCAGCCGCTTCCTCGCTTTCGAAGCCGCCATAGGAAACGGCCCAGCCGGCTTCGACCTGGGCGCGATTGAGGTCTGTGCCCCCGGCCTTGCAATCGCCAAGCAACCGGCCATAGCGGTCACGCTGCCAGCCGCTGCAGGTGACGGGCCTGCCGGCGATCAGGCGTACCAGCGACTGGCGCGCGAGCGTTCCACAGGGATAATCGGCGCCGTTCCTGCGGCAGGTCTGGGTGTATTCAGGGGCGTCGATGCCGCGCATGCGGATGCGTTCGGTGCCAAGCGTGATGGAATCGCCGTCATTGACGATGGCCGCGCCTTGCGTCTTGCGCGTCTCGACCCGGTCGAGGCGCGCCGCGAGCAAAATCAGCAGCCCCAGGATAATGGCGGCCAGCCCGTAGTCCAGCACCTTGCGCCACAAGCTTCTCGGGCGCGGCGCCGCGTATCGCCGGCGCGGTCTTGGCGACCAGGAACGACTCATATGGCAAACGGTTGGTTAATCATTCGAACGTAGCTTAACACCTTGAAATCGCTGCGCGCATAAATTGAAGTTTCCATGCCTTTGCAACGCTCGAACACAGCGGACAAGTTCATTGTGGACCGCAGGAAACCCCATCGCAACAGCGATGTGGCACGCGCGGTGCGCAAGACGCGCGACCGTCTTTCCCAGCAGGCCGGTAGTCTCGATTTCGACCGTGAACTCCTGAAACTGCACGCCCGCGCGATGACAAGCGGCGCCGTGGTCATCCCGCTGCTCGTCCTGGCGATCGCCGCGGCCGGCTGGCTCGCCGGTGTCGGCAATGAGATTGGGCTCTGGGCGCTGTTCACGCTCACCTGCTACACGATCGTCGTCTTCATGGCGCGTCGGATCGAGCGTACGGAAGCTTCCGAGCTCAACCCATTGCAAGCGCGCGGGGAATTCCTGGTTGGCCATTTCCTTTGCGGTCTCGGCTGGGCATGGTTCGTCTGGCTGGGCTGCGGCGCCTGCGCGGTCGATCAGTTCCATGTGGTCAAGGCGGTGGTGCTGTTGTTTGCCATGGCAGGAACGGCGGTCATGGCCTCGTCCCTGCGCGGGGCACTGTTGGCGACCTTTGCCGTTCCGGTGGCGCTTTATGCCTATGCCGGCGCCAAGCTGTGGATGCCGCTCGAGGCGATCATGGCCGGACTGCTGGTCTTGTCCTTGCCTTTCTTCGCCTATGTCGCCCGTCACCTCAACGATTCATCCCTCATGATGTTGTCGTTCCGTTCGGAAAAGGACGCGCTGATCGCCGAATTGGAGACGGCGAAATCGATGTCGGACGAGGCGCGGCGGCGGGCCGAGGATGCCAATTTGGCAAAATCGCGTTTCCTCGCTTCGATGAGCCATGAATTGCGCACGCCGCTCAACGCCATTCTCGGCTTTTCCGAGGTGATGGCGAACGAGGTGCTGGGACCGATGAGCAATCCGACCTATCGCGACTACGCGCATGACGTGCATGATTCCGGCCAGCATCTGCTCGACCTGATCAACGAGATCCTCGACCTGTCGCGCATCGAAGCCGGCCGCTACCAGCTCAATGAAGAGCCGGTGATGTTGCTCAACATCGTCGAGGATTGCTGCCACATGATGGAGCTGAAGGCACGCAACAAGGATATTCGCGTGATCCAGGATTTCGAACAGACATTGCCGCGCCTGTTCGCCGATGAGCGCGCTTTGCGCCAGATCACGCTCAACCTTCTGTCCAACGCCATCAAGTTCACCGCCACCGGCGGCGAGATCCGCGTGCGCGTCGGCTGGACGGCGGGCGGTGGACAATACATTTCGATCAAGGACAATGGCCCGGGCATCCCCGAGGACGAGATCCCGGTGGTGCTCTCGGCGTTCGGCCAAGGCTCTATCGCCATCAAGAGCGCCGAACAAGGCACGGGGCTTGGCTTGCCGATCGTGCAGGGTCTGCTTGCCATGCATGGCGGCGAGTTCGAACTTCATTCCAAGTTGCGCGAAGGCACCGAGGCGATCGCCATCTTCCCGCTGAGCCGGGTGATGGAAGAACTGCCGGCGCTGCCGACCGCGGCGGTGGCGGCACGGCGGCGATAGCGGATTTCATCGAAGCGCGGAGCGTCTAGCCCCGAACCGCCGCCGCCATGCCCGAGCTGGTCAGTGCCGCCGCCTTGACCAGGCCTGCGCCAAGTGCGGCCCCTGCCCCTTCGCCGTGGCTTATGCCCCAGTCGAGCAGCGGTCGAAGGCCAAGCCGTTCGGCGGCCGGGGCGTGGCCCGGCTCCGGCGACAGGCTGGCAAGAAGACAATGGTCTATTGCCGAAGGGTTCGCGGCATGCAGCACCGCCGCGGCGGCCGTCGCGGCAAAGCCGTCGAGCAGCACGGGGATATTCTGCATCCGCGCGGCGAGGATGGCGCCGGCCATCGCCGCGAACTCGCGGCCGCCGACCCGGCGCAGCACCTCCAACGGGTCTTCGAGATGGCCGGCGTGAAAGGCCAGCGCCGCATCGACGACGTCCGCCTTGCGGGCCTGCATCGCCGCATCGGCGCCGGACCCCGGGCCGACCCAGTCGGCACCCCTGCCCCCGAACAGCGCGGCGAGCAGGGTGGCGGCGACGGTCGAATTGCCGACGCCCAGATCGCCGAGGCAAAGCAGATCGGTGCCGCCGGCAATCGCTTCCATGCCGAAGGCCATGGTGGCCGCGCAGCCGCGCTCGTCGAGCGCGGCGTCCTCGGTGATGTCGCCGGTCGGGATGTGCAGGGCAAGATCGAACACTTTCAGCCCGAGGTCATTGGCGATGCAGATCTGGTTGATCGCGGCACCGCCGGCCGCGCAAAGCTCGACCGCATTGGCGGTCGCCGCCACCGGACGCGGCGAAATGCCGTGCCTGACAACCCCATGATTGCCGGCAAAGACCGCCATCAGCGGTCTTGTCACCGCAGGCGGAGCCCGGCCGCTCCAGGCCGCAAGCCACGCGGCGACGTCCTCTATACGGCCAAGCGAATTCCCCGGTTTGTCGGCTTTGGCGAACAGCGTGCGTACGCGTGTCTGGGCTGTCATGTCGGCTGCCGGCAGGTTGGCGAGCAGGTTGCGAAAATCGTCGAAAGGCAGTGCGCTGGTCATGTCGGGAGCAATCGTTCCTGGAGGTGGTGAGCGGCATAGCTGCCTTGCGTGATCGGCACAACCTCTCGATCGTCCTTCTTGCCCGGCCGCCCTTCTTGCCCGATCGTCCTTCTTGCTTGATTGCCGCAAAGACGGCGGCGGAGGGCGTGATCGCGAGGGCTTGCATTGGCTTTGCCGTTGCACCATGTGGAGGTGGAACGAGGGATTCCGAGCGGAAACCTCAAGAGAAAGTCATGACGGCCATCGAATCCCCGTGCATCCTGGTCTGCTCGATCGACATGAAGACCGGCTTCTGCTTCGGCTGCGGCCGCACGCGCGAGGAAATCGGTGCCTGGATGGGGATGACGCCGGAAACGCGCCGCAGCGTGATGGCCGAACTGCCGGCCCGGCTGGAAACGGTCGAGCGCCGGCCGCGCCGGGAAACGCGCCGCACCCGCATGGCGCGCGAACGCGACGCACTCTAAAGCAGTTGACCATTTCACGGAAACGGCGAACTGCTCTAACTCTTTGGTTTGATGAGGCACGGATGGGCCGGCTGTTCTGGATTCTGATGGCCGTGATCGGCATGGGGGCAGTCCTGCTCATGCTCAACGATTCCGCCGGCAGTACGCTCGGCGTCGACAATGACGATTTCGGCCGGCTGATCTGGCTTGGCGCCTTCGGTGCCCTTATCGGTGCCGGCCTGCTGCGGTCGGGCCGCCCGTTGGGCGACATGGCCCGCAACCTTGGCGCCTGGGCGGCAATCGTGCTCGCGCTGATCGCCGGCTATCAGTATCGCTACGAACTGCAGGACGTTGCCAGCCGGGTGACCGCGGGCCTCGTTCCCGGCAGTCCGCTGGCGCTCGGCGTCGAAGACGGCCACGCCACCGTGACCCTCGACAAGGCCGACAATGGCCACTTCGAAGCGCGCATCCTGATCAACGGCAACCCGGTCCGCGCCGTGGTCGACACCGGCGCGACCAGCACCGTGCTGACATCGCAGGACGCGCAAGCCGCTGGCTTCAATCCGGCGGTGCTCAACTACACGATACCGGTTTCGACCGCCAACGGCATGGCGCGCGCCGCAGCCGTCAAGACCGACGAGGTGGCGATCGGCGGGATCGTGCGCAAGGACATGTCGGTGATGGTGGCGGCACCCGGCATGCTCAGCCAGAGCCTGCTCGGCATGAACTTCATCGGCTCGCTGTCGGGCTTCGACGTGCGCGGCGACCGCATGATCCTCCGGGACTGAGGTGCTTCAGGCCGCTTCCGCCGCTCCGCCGAATTCCACAGCCGCGAAAGCCGTCTTCAGCACATCCGGCCCGGCGCCGGGCCGGGTCGCGTCGGTCGACAGGATCTGGCGGTAGCGGCGCGCGCCGGGCAATCCGTGGAACAGCCCGACCATGTGGCGGGTGACATGGCCAAGCCGCCCGCCCTGTTCGATATGGCGCGCCGCATAGTCCGCCATCGCATCGATCAAGGCGGCGAAATCGAATGCCGCTGGCTCGGTGCCGTAGAACGCGGCATCGACGCCAGCCAAAATACCTGGTGTGTGGTAGGCGGAGCGGCCAAGCATGGCGCCATCGACGTGGTCGAGATGCCCACGCGCTTCGTCAAGCGACTGAATACCGCCATTGATGCCAATGAATTTGTTCGGTTTTCCGGCCTTCAGCCGATAGACCCTGTTGTAGTCGAGCGGCGGGATGTCGCGGTTTTCCTTCGGGCTCAACCCCTCCAGCCAGGCCTTGCGCGCATGCACCCACAACGCGTCGGCGCCGGCTTCGAAAACCCCGTTCGCCAGCGCATCGAGCGCCGGTTCGGGATCCTGCTCGTCGACGCCGATGCGGCATTTCACGGTGACGGGGATCTTCACCGTCGCTTTCATGGCCGCGACGCAGTCGGCGACCAGGTCGGGCACTTTCATCAGACAGGCGCCGAACGTACCTGACTGGACGCGGTCCGACGGACAGCCGACATTGAGATTGATCTCGTCATAGCCGAACGCCTCGCCAATGCGCGCCGCCTCGGCAAGTTTCGCGGGGTCGGAGCCGCCGAGCTGGAGGGCGACCGGATGTTCCGCCTGATCGAAGCCAAGCAGCCGATCGCGCGCGCCCTGGATGACCGCATCGGCCACCACCATCTCGGTGTAGAGCAACGCACGGGCCGTCAGCTGGCGATGGAAGAAGCGGCAATGCCGATCCGTCCAATCCATCATAGGCGCAACGGAAATCCTATGAGCTTGATTTATCACGCTTTTTCTCGTATTTTCAGGGCCTTAAAACGTGCACACGTTCGCCGTTTGTACGACACGATATCCGTCAGTTTTCGCATTTTGTACTCCTCCCTGTGCACACAGCGTGCACGAAAAAGAGACCACCCATGGCATCCATCAACAAGTTGGCTTCCGGCAAGTGGCGTGTGCAGGTTCGCTGCAAGGGTCACTACCTCAGCACCAGCTTCTCGCTGCGCAAGGACGCCGAGATGTGGGCGCGCAGAATTGAGCGAGAAATCGACCTTGGTCAGAAACCTGCTCCCAAGCACAAGGACGGGATCAAAACGGTCTCCGACCTGATCGACGTGCATATCGCCGATATGGCGGAAGTTGGCAAGGTGATCGGGCGTTCGAAGGCATTCAGCCTGGACCTGCTACGAGCCAGGCTCGGAAGGCTCAACATCGCGGATCTCAATCGCGAACAGGTCATAAAGTTCGGCAAGCAACGAGCCGAGGAAGGCGCCGGACCCGTCACCGTTGGAATAGACATCGGATACATCCGGACATTGCTGGTGCATGGCGCGGCTGTGCATGGACTGCCTTATTCAGCGGAGCCTGTGGAACTTGGTCGTGTCGCCCTCACCCGCTTGGGTCTTGTTGGCAAGGGCAACGAGCGCGATCGGCGACCGACGCTTAACGAGATAGAGGCCCTGATCCGATACTTCAGAGGAAACAACTTCCAGATCATCCCCGTCGACAAGATCATCCGCTTTGCGATCGCGACCGCCATGCGGCTCGGGGAAATCTGCAACGCCACGTGGGAGGACCTCAACGACCGCAACAACACCCTGCTGATACGAGATCGCAAGGACCCACGCCACAAGAAGGGCAATCACATGCGTATCCCGCTCCTCGATGTGAGTGGTTACGACGCCCGCGCGATCCTCGAAGAGCAGCGTTTTTCCACTGAGGGAAAGGGACGCATCTTCCCCTACAATGGGAAATCGGCCGGAACCGCCTTCCGACGTGCCTGTAATGAACTTGAGATCGAGGATCTGCACTTCCACGACCTGCGTCACGAAGGCACAAGCCGCCTGTTCGAAGCTGGCTTCTCCATCGAGCAGGTCGCGATGGTCACCGGGCACAAGGATTGGAAGATGCTACGCCGCTATACCCATTTGAGGCCGGAGCAACTTCATGTGATCGCGGCGAGGCTTCAACAGACATCGCCGAATACGGAGTTGCGGCAAGCAATCGTCTAATGCCACTTTGCCAGACATCCGCCGTTGCTGGGAGGACAACGACGAATCCGGGATGGATTGAGCGATGTTGTCACTGGTCGCAAGGATTGGAAGATGTTGCGTTGATATACGCATCTCAGCCGGAAACCCCGCACACGATCCGAGTTGCGAGGGCAGCCTAGCCGACTACCAATAAATTGGCGCTTCCTGAGGAATCCCTCTCTGAACCTGTCGCGGGCGGCTCCGTGGAAAACGCAGCGATGATCGCCTCGAGCGATACATTCAATGCGTTGGAGAAGGTCCTGCCCTTCTGCCAAATCGCCACGTAGTGATACAGCGCGGACGGTTCCACTGGCTTTATTCCCAGGTGAAACGCCGCGTATTCACGCGCAATGATCTCATTGGTGATTGAAATGCCCAGGCCAGCGGAAACGTATCCGGCTTCGTGACCGTTGCAATCGAATTCCACCAGTATGTTCGGCTCAACGCCAGCGAAACGCATGGCATTGAAGTTCATTTGATGGGCGGCGAACTGGGGATCGATATCGACGATCGTTTCACCCGCCAGGTCTTGTGCCTCGATGCAGGTCTGTTTTGAGAAACGGTGGTCGGGATGAAAGATGCATACGTTGCGAGCTGACCCAAGCGGCGCCCACTCAAACAGACTTGGGTCCAGGGGCAACCTCGAGATTCCAAGTTCCGCACGTCCTGCCAGGATGTGCTCGCCGATCTGCTCGTAGCTTCCTGAAATCGACTGGACATTCGAAGCGGTCTTTGCGTGGATAATCGCCACGACCTTGGGCAAGGTCACGAAACCGAAAACAGAAGGCGCGGCAATCGCAATCCGCTGCTTTTCATCATTCTTCATCGCGAAGATCGACGCTCCCAGCCGATCCAGGGATGTCAGGGCAAGTTCTACGTTCCGCAGGAGTTCCCAGGCTTCCTGCAAGGGGACGATGCGGTTGGCTGATCTCTTGAAGAGTGTGATGCCGAGCGTGGCCTCGAGTTGCTTCACATGTTGACTGACGGCCGGCTGGCTTATCCCGAGTGCTGCCGCCGCTCGCCTTGTCGAACCAGCCCGCAAAACTTCTCGGAAGACCCTCAGTTGACGGAGCTTCAGACGATTTCGCCGGTGAACTCGTTTGCGGTGGTCTTCTTGAAGGCGCCGATGGTAGCCATTGTAAGTCTCCATTTTCTGTTCCCGAGCCCGCACCATGCGGCCTCGATGGGGATCGCTTGGCCGGAGGCGACCGACGACGCATCGCTTGCGACCGGAGCAACGCGAAGGACGGCGCAGGAACGGCTTTCTTGTCTCGCGAGGAATGGCGGCGCTCGGGGCCCCATGCGCTTGCCGCTTGGGGTGGGGCCGGCAGGGGAAGAAAGTCGGGACGCGCCGTTGCGGCTTAGGTGGTCGAGGCTTCAGCCGTCCTTCGGCCAGATCAGCCCATTGAAGAGGCCGTTTGGAGCGCTCTTGGGACAGATTGGCATCGGAGACGTCGGCGTCCAACGCGCCGGCAGCAGATCGCTACGAGCTTCACCGGCATCGCCTACACGTCCAGGCATGGGACCGCGCGCACCTCCAACGACGCGGCGGCCAGTCGCGCTGCCATCCTGCCACCGAATGGTTGGCCTGCCCTGCGGCGTCGACAGAACGTCCAAGTCCACCAACAAGGCCGCGCCGGCGTGGCCATTGCCCGATCCTTGGCATGCAGCCCGATTGCTCCACCACCCATGACAAGGAGGCTAGGCCTTCGTCGGTCTGGTCCACCCGCCGCGTTCGCGCGGGTTTAAGCTTGAACCATGTCCCTACCGGATTGGTCGGCGGCGGCCATGCCCGCGACCCGCAGATAGGCCGTGGCGCCGACCGCGATCGCGCCAATGACGGAAAAGACAATCTGCCAGATTTCCGAAGGCATCATGTGTTTCGCGATGCCATGCGTGGCATGGTAACCGGCAACCATCGCGGGAGCGACGAAGACCATCGCGATCGCCAGCTTCGCCCACAAGGGCCTGATAGCGCCGAGGAGGATTTGGCCGACGCCGAGCGTCAACCCGGCTGCGAGGATGCCGACAAGGAGCGCGCCAGGCCAGCCGGCACCAGTGTTGAATGCCCATGTACTTGCGTTGACGCCGACGAACAACGGGAGGGCGACGAAAGCAAGCGTGAAGAGCAACCAGCACAACATGCCGATGGCCGCGACGCAAAGGAGAATGCCGAGGATGATCATGGTGGTGTCTCCGAGAGAATGACTCTGGCGATCGCGCCTTCCACCACCACCTGGCGCAGTGCACAGCATAGCAAAGGAAAAGCGCGGGTGAAACCCGCCGGTGTTCTTGCATCGCCTAGGTGCGATGTCCGCCCCGTCATGGGGCGAACGGGTCGATTTCGCCGATGATGGCGGTATCCTCGCCGTCATACTCGTTCGCCGGCACGACCGAGAGAGTGCCGTCGCCGGCACGAAAGATGACGATGGTGACCATGAGAGTGGCGGCGAGGCTGAAGGCGAAGGCATGTGCGTCGGCGAAGGACATCGATCCGGCTCCTGTTTGAAGCGGAGGACCCTCCCCCGCTGACAGGCGCCCGATGTGTTCGGCCGATGGCCGCAATCACCGCGAAGGCGCAGCCGGAGCGGCGGCACGCTTGGCGTAGTCCGACCCCTTGCGGGTTGATGGCGTCAGGCCATCGGTTGGACCAAGGATCAGCGCAATGGATCGCGGGGTGCGGTCATCTTCAAGTCAGGGGCAGCGGGCGTTGTTGACGCGCCGCTCTTGCTCCAGGAGAGCCTGAGCAAGCTGCCGCGCGAAGTGGCGGGCGTCGAGCGAGAAACCGGGCGGCCATGATCGCGATGGATCCCGTTGGAAGCCGTCACGCTGAAAATGAGGATGAAGGCGGGCGATGACGCTGTGCAGCTGCGGTGGCAGGCTCAATGCAGCTCTCTCGGCGTAACGAGCCGCCTTGTCGAGATCGTGCCCGATATGGCGGCGGTTCCAGCGATCATCGGTCGCGACCCTGAGAAGATGCGACTTCAGGAGCAATTCAATGGCGATGTCGTGAAGGGCCGCATTGTGCCTGCCTAGATCCGCCAACCGGTCAGCGCCATCGAGGTAAGCGGCGGCATTGCGCAAGAAGGTGTCGCCAAGTGCGATGTTCGGCGTGAGGCTTTCGGGAAAGGATACGAGCGACATGGCTTGAAGGAGGGCGGTTAGATTCCGACGGCGCTTACGTGCCGCCGTTGCCGAGCCGATAGACCGGGATGCCGAGCTTGCGGGCCTTATCCGCGAGGTTCTCCTGAATGCCGGTGCCCGGAAAGATGATGACGCCGATCGGCATGACCGCCAACATCTGGTCGTTGCGCTTGAAGGGAGCGGCCTTAGCATGCTTGCTCCAGTCCGGCTTGAAGGCCACCTGCGGCACCTTGCGATGATCGGCCCAGCGGGCGGCGATCTTTTCGGCGCCTTTCGGTGATCCGCCGTGCATCAGCACCATGTCGGGGTGCTTGGCGCGGATCTGGTCGAGCCTTGCCCAGATCAACTGGTGATCGGCGCTATCGCCGCCGGAGAAGGCGATCTTGGGGCCGGCGGGTAACATGATTTCGGTTTCCGCGCGCCGCCTGGCCGCGAGAAAGTCGCGGCTATCGATCATTGCGGCGGTGAGATGGTGGTGGTTGACCTTCGACCCCGTGCGCGGTCGCCAGGCCGAGCCGGTGTACTGATCGTAGCGGTCGGCGGCCTGGTCACGCATGAGCTCGAAGGCGTCGCGCCGTTCGATCATGGTGTGGCCTTGGGCGGTGAGTGTCTCGAGTTCAACTGCCTTGATCTCGGTGCCGTCCTGTTCGTGCTGCAGGCGGCGCTGGGCCTGCTCGTTGTCGTCCAGTTGCCGCTCGATCCGCTGTACAGCGCGGTGGAAGACATTGGTGACGGACCACAGCAGGTCATCGAGGTCGGGTTCGAGGCGCGTGTCGGCCAGGGTGGCGATGAGGGCGTCAAAGATGTCGGCCACGGCTCCGGCCACGTGGTCGCCGCCGGGGAGCGGTCGCGGATCGGGCTCGTCAGCAAATGGGCGCCAGCCATAAAGCTGGAGTTCGGTGAGGATGTGATCGGTCGGAGAAGCGGCGTGGTGCGGTTCGGTGTCGTCGTGCTCGCTCATGCGAATGCTCCCGTCGGTTTGACCGCGACCCTCGCGGCCTTCATGGCGACGAGAGCCCACGAGCGGGACGGTCCGACACCCGCAGCGAAGCGGAGGGCCGGAGCGCAGCGGAGGATGGCGGCGGCCGGCTATTTTGCCTCGCGGTGGAAAGGCGTCGCGACCAATCGCTGCCATTCGCGAGCAGTCGCGCGCCGCCGGAAAATAGTCGGCCGCCGTCATTGCCAGGCCGGCCAGTTCGTGGGCCCGATCGCCCTCTTGAAGGCCGGGCTGCGGTTCTCTGCCGGCGGGCCACCCATCCATGCGGCGCACCGGCACCATCCGCCGCGCGCTTCCCCTCACGGCTCATGCCGCCTCTGTCAGATAGCGGATGCGATCTTTGCGCATGAGCTGGTCCGCAATCGAGGCCCGGAAGGCGGCAAGTCCGAAATGGCGGAGGTCTTCGTTGAAGTCATCCATCGCCGGCGAGAGCACGATTGCCTCGATTCCGGCGTCCGTCGCGCGCTCGAGCAGGCAGTCTCTGGCACCATCGCCGGCCGGATCGTTGTCGCGGATGACATAGAGCCGCCGCAGGTTCGGAGGGAACAGGATGGCGGCGAGATGGGATGCCGAGAGTGCCGCAGCCATCGCCATGTCGGGCATGGCGCATCTGAGCGATAGCGTCGTCTCGATGCCTTCGCCTGCCGCCATGACGCTGCCGGGTACGCCGAATCGGACGGCGTGACCGAGAAGGTCACCCATTGCCCGACGCGGTGTGTTGACGCGTGCCTTGCCGGTGCCGTCCGATGCGAGCCAGGTGCGGTGCGCGCCGGTCAGATGTCCATCGAGGTCGGTGACAGCGGCGATCATCGCCGGCAAGGTCTTGGTCGGTCCATGATCGTCTGGCCGGTAGTAGCAGTGTGGATGGAACTGCAAGGCTGCGGTTCCGTGCAAAGTCGTAATGCCACGTCCACGCAAATACGTTTCCACGAGGGTGCCGATAATGGGTTTCGACATGGCGACCAGTCGGCGAGCCGCTTCCGGAGATCCAATGGGGGCCTGCGTGATCGGCTCGGCCGGTCGGGATGGCATGGCATCTGGCATAGCGAGAAACACGCGTGCCTCGTCGGCGACGTCCCGGAAATGGACCAGTCCGAGGGATTCGCGGATGACATCGAGCAGGTCGCCGTGCTCGCCGGTAGCGGCGTCGGTCCATTTGCCTGGCGGTCCCTTCGGGGATGGCTGCAGACGCACGAACATCGAGCGGCCAGGCGCATTGCGGACGTCGCCGACGGTCCAATAGTTCCCCTGGCGACGGCCATTGGAGAGGTAGTGGCGGCACACCGCCTCAGCATATTCGCCGAGGCGGTGTGCGAGGTCGGATGCAGCGTGACGCGCAATCATGCCGCCTCCCGCTCACTGACCCGCTCGATTGGGAAGCGGTCGAGCACGCGCTCCAACACGGCGGGCCCGTTGGCGTCGATCGGCACGAACATCCTGAGCTTCCACGAAATGATCTCGTGGAAGAGACCGTAGGCGGTGAGGCGCTCGCGCATCGCGTCGGTGAAGCCGGACAATTCGATGCGCCATGCGCCCATGACGCGGCTGCGGCGAAGCTGGAGATCCTCGGCAAGATCGAGGATGGTCCGGCCGTCCATCAGAGCCGCAAATGCCTGCTCCGGCGAAAGCGCAAGCACGTTCGTCGCAGAGGCGTTGGCGGCCCATGCCGGCGAGACGCGGCGGCCGATAAGGCGCTCGCCCTCGTCGGTCTGAAGTCGATAAACGCGGGTCGACTCGTTGGGCAGGCGCTTCCAGATCGGCAGCAGCAGGCCGGTGACCATGTGCAAGACCGAGTCCGAAAACGCCGGCACCGCGGCGATTTCGGCCGTCCAGGCAGTTGAGAAAGCCTCGCGATCGGCCTCGACCCAGCGTGTCTCGCCCATGGCCTTGAGCGGCATGTTCTGGCCTTCCATCGGCCGGATCAGGCGGACACGTCGCTCGACCTCGCCATCGTCGAGCATGACGCTGGGTGTCGGGATCTGCACGGCGGCGCGGCCCGATTGCTCGTTGATTAGCAGTACGGCACGCGGATCGCGGAGATGATCGAGCGCCGCATTGAGCGTGACGGGCCGATTGCGCTTGCGTTGGGTGATTGTGAGCAGGCGGCTTTCGGCGCCGGTGCGCGGATGGGTGTAGATCACCTGGCGGTCGGTGACGACGAAGTTTTCGGCCTGCAGCGTCTCCAGCCCGGCGTCGTAGGTGCCTGACGCGATCGCGCCCTCGACGCGCGCCGCCAGCAGTTGCTCGAAGGCACCGAACAGCACGCCCTGCAGCGCAATGGTCAGTGCGAGCAGGCGATTGAGGAAGGTGGTGATCGGCGGCAATTCGTCCTTGATGCCATTGGCATCCATAAGCTTGAGACCGGTCGCCGCCTCGAAACGCTCAAGCGAACAGCCCTCGACCTTGCCGCGTACGATCAGCAGATAGAGTTGCCGTAGCGCATCGCGGGCATAGTGGCTTTCCAGATTGTCCTCTGGCCGGAACAGGCCCTGGCCGCCGGTTTGGCGCTGGCCGCGCGTGATTGCGCCCAGCGTGTCGAGGCGCCGCGCGATCGTCGAGAGGAAGCGCTTTTCCGCCTTCACATTGGTCGAGATCGGACGGAAGAGCGGCGGCTGCGCCTGATTGGTGCGATGCGTGCGTCCCAGGCCCTGAATGGCGGTGTCGGCCTTCCAGCCGGCTTCGAGCAGATAATGCACACGCAGCCGCGTGTTCCGGGCCGAGAGTTCGGCGTGGTAGCTCCTCCCCGTTCCGCCGGCGTCCGAAAAAACCAGAACACGCTTCTGGTCATCCATGAAGGCCTGCGTCTCGGCGAGGTTGGCAGACCCGGCACGGTTTTCAACGACAAGGCGCTCGCCCTTGCGGAAAATGCGGCGCGACCGGCCGGTGACCTCAGC
Source organism: Mesorhizobium sp. LNHC221B00 (assembly GCF_000502935.1). NCBI lineage: Bacteria > Pseudomonadati > Pseudomonadota > Alphaproteobacteria > Hyphomicrobiales > Phyllobacteriaceae > Mesorhizobium > Mesorhizobium sp. LNHC221B00. The sequence goes on from NZ_AYWR01000006.1 coordinate 77,826, forward strand.
CACGATGTCCACCCCGAAATGCTGGATGATCTGGTCGAGCGCGCCGGGGACAGGCGTCAAGCTGGCGAGTTTGGCGATCAGCTCGTCGCGCCGGGCGACCGCCTCGCGGCTCTCGACGGGCTGGCCTTCTCGGTAGACCGGGCGCGACGACAGATTGCCTTCTGAGTCGGTGAAGGGCTCATAGAGCTGCACCGGGAAGGAATGGGCGAGATAGTCGAGGACGTATTCGCGCGGCGTGATGTCGACTCGGACGTCGTTCCATTCCTCAGTCGGCAGCTCGGCCAGCCGCCGTTCCATCAGTGCCTCGCCCGTCGAGACGATCTGGACAACGGCCGCATGGCCCTCCTCCAGATCGCGGGTGATGGAGCGGATCAGGGTCGGCGTCTTCATGCTGGTCAACAAATGACCGAAGAAGCGCTGCTTGGCGCTTTCAAAGGCGCTGCGCGCGGCCGACTTGGCCTGGGCATTGAGCGTGCCGGTGCTGCCGGTGATGTTGGCCGCCTGCATGGCCGCATCGAGATTGTTATGAATGATGCCGAAGGCGTCGGCATAGGCATCATAGATGCGGATCTGTTCCGGCGTCAGCTCATGCTCGATCAGCTCGTATTCGACGCCGTTGAAGGAAAGCGAGCGGGCCGTATAGAGGCCGAGTGCCCTGAGGTCGCGTGCCAGCACCTCCATGGCCGCCACGCCGCCGGCTTCGATCGCCTCGACGAACTCGGCGCGGGTCGAGAATGGAAAATGCTCGCCGCCCCAGAGGCCGAGCCGCTGGGCATAGGCGAGATTGTGCACGGTGGTGGCGCCAGTCGCCGACACATAGACGATGCGGGCATTCGGCAGGGCGTGCTGGAGCCTGAGGCCGGCACGGCCTTGCTGGGAGGGAGCGGCGTCGCCGCGTTCGCCCTTGCCGCCGCCGGCGTTTTGCATGGCGTGCGCCTCGTCGAAAATGATGACCCCATCGAAATCCGGACCCAACCATTCGACGATTTGTTTGACCCGCGAAACCTTCTCGCCGCGATCGTCGGAGCGCAGCGTGGCATAGGTGGTGAATAGGATGCCTTCCGCCAGCGTGATCGGCCTGCCCTGCGGGAATCGGGAGAGCGGGGTGACCAGCAAGCGCTCCATGCCGAGCGCGGACCAGTCGCGCTGCGCATCCTCGATGAGCTTGTCGGACTTGGAGATCCAGACCGCCTTGCGACGGCCATGCATCCAATTGTCGAGGATAACGGCGGCGGACTCGCGGCCCTTGCCTACACCGGTGCCGTCGCCAATCATGAAGCCTTGCCTGAAGCGAACGGCACCTGCTGCGTCGTCGGCTGCGGCGCTCACCACGTCGAAGGTGTCGTCGAGGGTCCAGGCCCCGGCCAGATATTCGGTGTGGGCCTCGCCGGCATAGATGACGGTCTCGAGTTGCGCATCCGACAGCAGGTCGAAAACGTTCCGCGGCAGGCGCGGCCGATAGCTCGGCTTGGGCGGCGCCACCGAGGCCATGGCTGCCGATTGAACGAGCTGGGTGGGGTGAGCCCGAGAGCCGGGGATGCGGATCGCCTGAAGCCCGTAGGGCTCATAGATGGCGTCGCTGATCTGGCCGTCCTCGGCCGCCTTCCAGTCGACAGCCTCATAGACGAGGTCGATGGCTTCCGGCCCGGCGATCGACATGCGTGGCGTGGTTCTCGCCGCACGTGTGAGATAGCCGTGCACGGTTTGGGGCGCGGCGACCGCCGATGCCGCGCTGGAAACGGAGGCCATTACGACCGGCAGGCGCGCGGGAAGGCGCTCCTCAATCCACGCGAGGAGCGTCGCCGCATCCGGAGCGATGCCGGGAGCATCCGCGAAGACGGTGGGATCGTCCGCCGGGAGCTTGTCGATGACGGTGAGGCGTGTCGGAAAGGTCGTGCCATGCTTGGCGTAGGCCGAGCCGTCGATGGCGGCGGAGAAGGCGACGCGCCCACGTTCCTGCAGGCGCGTGAAGGCGGCGGTCCAGGCCGGATGGTTGGGCGCGAAGTTCGCACCGGTGATTGTTACCAGCCGCCCGCCGGGCGCAAGGCGCGCCAGCGCCGAGGCGATGTGCCGCCAGGCCGCGTCGGCCATGCGGCCCTCGACATTGGCCATGACCGAAAAGGGCGGGTTCATCAGCACCACGCTCGGCACGGCGCCTGGATCGAGATGGTCGTCGATCTGGGCGGCGTCGAAGCGGCTGGCGGAGACGGCCGGAAAGAGGAAGGAGAGAAGGGCCGCGCGCGTCTCGGCAAGCTCATTGAGGACGAGCGAGGCGCCGGCGATCTCGGCCAGGATGGCCAGCAGCCCGGTGCCGGCGGAAGGTTCCAGCACTCGGTCGGCCGGCGTAATGGCGGCGGCTGTGGCCGCGACCAGGCCGAGCGGGATGGGAGTCGAGAACTGCTGGAAGGTCTGCGCCTCTTCGGATCGGCGGGTATGCGTTGGCATGAGCCGGGCCATCTTCGACAATGCGGAAAGCCGGAGCGCTGGCGACGCGGCTTTGCGAAACAGCGCCTTTCCATACTTGCGAAGGAACAGGACCGTGGCGGCCTCGCAGGCATCGTAGGCCTGCCTCCAGTCCCAGGCGCCGGCGGTGTCGGAGGCGCCGAATGCGGCTTCCATCGCCGAGCGCAGCTTTGGCGCGTCGATGCGCTCGCCACGTTCGAGACGGGGAAGCAGCAGGCCGGCGGCGGCGAAGATAGCACCGGCTGCACAGGACTGGGCGGGCGAGATCGGCGCGGCAGCGGGAACCGTCGCAGCGGGCGAGATCATGTACATGGTGTGAACCTCGGGAGAGCGGGGACAGGATCGAGCCGCGCGGCGCTCTCTCTGGACCGCGCGGTTTCAAACCCATCCCGGCCAACCTCTCCCTCTCAGGCGCCGGCCGATGCCAAAATGAAACAAGCGCCCCGCCATGAGGTGGAGCGCTTGCCGGTATCAACCGACCTCGATCATATTCCGCCGTCAGGCTCCGGCTTCCGCAGGAAACGATTGCGGTCGTCGTGCTGATCCTGAAAAAGCGTCCGGCGCTCGTCCGATTCCGGGCCGCGATGGTGGAAGGATCGACGCTATGGGTGTGCGGTGTGACTCCGCGCGGGTCAGGCCGCCGCCCGTCCTTCGACGACATCGGCGCCGACCTCGTCGGCGGTGATGTCTTCAAGACGCGCATTGCGGTATCCGGTCTTGGCCCTCCAGAGTTCGGCCGCATCGCGGCTCTCGGCGAGGTGCAGCAACTCGTCGTGGTCGCCGATCTGCTGCAGGACCCGGACCATGCCGATCGCGGGCCGCTCGACGATCTCGAAGCTGAGCGCGCTGTCGAGCGCGTAGGTGCGCATCATGGTCACGAGGATGATGCCGCCAGAGGAAAAATTCCCTTCGTTGAGCGTGATCGAGGCCGGAGCGCTGTAGGTCGGACGGTCGCGCGGGGGTGACTTGCGGACCAGCCTGCCGAGACCGTTGCGGCGCTCCCAGTCCGCGAGCTTGCGGGTGAAGCGCGCTGGCGGCTTCGGCGCACCGTCCGAATAGCGGATGAGCGAACCGAGCGGGGCGTTGTCGTAGACGATGTGGGCTGACATGGACATATCTCCTGAAACGAAAATGGCCCGGCTGGGAGCCGGGCCGTGAGGTGAAGGGGAACGTCGCGACCGGAGCCGCGCTGTCGATAGGTTCTATTCGGCTGCGACCGCGTGAGCCGTGACCTCATCGGCTGCCACCGAGTCGTCTTCATCATCGCCGGCGAGGAATTCGGGCAAGTCACCCTCCTCGCCGTCGTCCGGCTGCATGGCCGGTGCGTCCTGAGCGGTCAGACGGAGTGGTTCAGGCAGCCAGCCACTATCGGCCAGGAGGCGTTCGGCCTCCTTGGCCATGTCACCCTTCTTGAGATGATCGATGAGCTGGGCCGCCTGCTCGCCAGCGCCCTCACGGACGGCTTCGAGGATCCGGGACTTGGTGACCCGGCCGAGATAGTTTGCGACCGTTGGGCGCCAACCCGCAGCCACCATGTCGAGCCCGGTGGCAAGAGACAGCCGATCGGCCTCGCGCAGCCGCTGATCCAGCCCGTGCTGGGAGACGCCGCTGCCATAGGGGTTGGGCCGTTCGAACAGGGCGTTGATGCCATAGCTGACGCAGTGTGCCAGCAGCGCCTGCCGGCTCGCTTCATCGAGACTTTCGAGCCAGACCCACAGAGTCTGGTCGTCACCGAGCGGGATGTCGCCCTTCCATGCCGCATGGCGCTCATCGACCGCCTTGGCCGCCGGGCTGTGTTTGAGGTCGGCGTCCTGCGCCGGCAGGTGGATATGCCGGACAAACGCCTCGACGCAGCCGGTCGCGGAACGCTGACCGAATGTGTCGAGGACGAGCCGATGCAAGAGCGCCGTGATGGCCACATGCTGGTTCTCGGCCACGGCATTGCGCAACGCCAAGGTGCGATGAGCGGTGAGTTCGATCACAAGGCGCTCGGGCAGCGGCTTGATGGTGTCGCCCTCATCCTCCTCGGGCTCGGAAGCCTGAGTGCCGATGGTGATGGTGGGGCTGCGAACGGAAAGATCATCGCTGCCATCCTCACTCCCGGTCGCACCGCAGGGCTGGGCGGAGTCGCCGCCGACTGCCTGTGTCGCTTCATCCTCGGGGCGCACATGGCCCCGATCGATGACGAGATCGCCATCACGATCGATGCTGATGAACACGCCGGCGCGAGCGATCTCGGCCGCATCGTAGATCATCGGCCGGCTCTCAAAGGCCTCGAGCGCGGACTCGATCTCGCCGAGGCGCTGATCGACCTCGTCGGGGAGTTCGTCGGCTTCGCCATATTCGGACTCCAGCCGATCGTATTCCTTGCGCAGCGCTTCACGTTGTGCCCGCTCCGCTTCGGTCAGATCGGTGGGCGTGCCGGCGAGCGCCCTCAGGCCGTGACTGTGGCCATAAGGCAGATCGACATCGACCACGATCCACTTCCAGCCTTCGGCGGCGATCTCATCTGCGATCGACTTCAGCTTGTCGCAGACCAGGCGGTCAAGCAGCACAGGGTCCTGCAGCCAGCCGCCATTGTCGGCCTCAAACAAGTCGCGCAGCATCACGCCGCCGGCTGCGACATAGGCCTCCACACCGACGAACAGCGCACGGCGATCGCTTGCCCGCACCGTGGTTTCCGTCAGCATGCGCCGGATTTGACGCGGCTCGTTCGACCACGAATGCTCGAGCGCCTCCCAGACCTGTTCCTGCCGAGCGTGATCGTCGGTCACGGTAAAGGCCATCAGCTGATCGAGCTTCATGCCGTCCTGCTCGTAAACATCGTGCAGCTTGGGCGAAACCTTCGCGAGCCGCAGGCGTTGCTGCACGAATTTTGCGGATACGAAAAAGCGTGCCGCGATCTCCTCATGGCTGGCGCCCTGGTCGTGCAGGGTCTGGAAGGCGCGAAACATATCGAGCGGATGTAAATCTTCGCGCTGAAAATTCTCGGCCAGGGAGTCCTCCTCGATCGGGACCTCACCGTTGGCGCTGGTGACCACGCAGGGCACGGGCTCGGTCTTGACCATGCGCTTCTGCTTGATCAGCAATTCCAGCGCGCGATAGCGGCGTCCGCCAGCCGGCACCTCGAACATGCCCGTCTCGTTGCCCTCGCCATCCAACACTGGCCGGACGTTGAGACTCTGGAGCAGGCCGCGCCGTCCAATCGAGGCGGCGAGGTCCTCGATCGTTTCCCCGCGCTTGATGCGCCGGACGTTGGACTGGCTCAGCATCAGCTTGTTGAACGGGATGTCGCGCGAAGCGTTGAGGGTGATCTTCTGCTTGACGGTAGCCATGTTCATATCTCCGCGACGGGCGGCCGAGACTCTCTCGACCTCCAAACCCGTCACAAAGACCGGCGCAGCCCTCTCACTCTATGGACCGCCGCCGCACACGGAAGATCCGAGGCACGTGAGGAGGATCACGCCGCCCTCCTGTCGATAACGGTCTCATCGACCTCGCCTGGGCCCGTCCTGGATGCCCCGTCAGGTTCCTGCAGGAAGGAGAGCAGCCAGTCGGCCGCCCTGCTGGCCTGCGAGGCGGCACGCACGATGGCGCGGTTGTCTTCGCGAAGAACCTGAAGCCAGGAGGCCAGGTAGTCGGCGTGGCGCACGGTCGGCACGATGCCAAGCGAGGCGCAGCAAAAGGCTGCGTTCATCTCGGCGACCAGTTCCTCGAAAGCATACTTCTTGGTGCCGAAGGCGCCGCCGAGGTCACGGCCGACCCGGGAGGCATGGCCGGTCGCATGCCCGAGCTCGTGCAGGGCAGTGCGGTGCCAGTCGATGGTCTCGAAATAGGCCTGCGGCGGCGGCACCCGCACGTAGTCGTGCGCAGGCACATAATAGGCACTACTACCACCAATGCGGAAATCGATCCCGGTCGCCTTGATCAGTGCGTCGACGGCCGGTTCGATCAGTCCGGGCTCTGGTGCAGGCGGAGCCACGGCCAGATCGTCGGGCAGATTTTCACATTGCGCCACGTTGAACACGATGAAGCGCTTCAGAAACGGAATGGCCTGTGCTGGTTCGCCGGTTTCTCGTGCGCGATTCTTCTCATCGTCAGGGATGAAGCGGTCAGCATAGACTACGGNTGCTGGTTCGCCGGTTTCTCGTGCGCGATTCTTCTCATCGTCAGGGATGAAGCGGTCAGCATAGACTACGGTGGTGCCGTGTTCGCCCTTGCGGACATGACCGCCCAGCGATAGCGCCTGGCGGAAAGTCAGCCAGCTCTGGACGGGAAACCCATGCTCGACGACCGCGCCCCACAGGATCAGCACATTGATCCCGGAATAGGCGCGGCCGGTCGCGGCGTTGGCCGGCATAGCCAGAGAAGCTGTCGTCGCCGTCGTGCCCCAGGGCTGCACCCAGGGAAAGCGCCCAGCCTCCAGCTCGGCGATGATCTTGTTGGTGATTTCGTCATAGAGGCTTGCCCGGTCGGCGCCGGCGCGAGCGTAGTGTCTGGACATCGCGGTTCTCCGCGACAGGCGCCGGAGGCCCTCCTCCAGCTCTCAACCCGTCACGGCGAACGGTCCGCACTCTCACTCTAGACGGCGTTGCGGGGCCCCCTCCGAAGACCCTCCGAAGGGAGGACGCTCTCGAATTGGGCAAACCCAGTCGGACGCCAAAAAGGCCGCTGACCATCTAGGATGGTTATCGCTACCGGACTGCGTGGCGGATGCGTTCGGTAAGCGTTTGTTCGACCTCGAAATAACCGTCCCAGGCTTCGGGTAGCTGAGCCCGCGCGGCGGCAGCGAAAACATCGAAACGGTTGGCGCTTTCGCAGGTGGGCAACTCCTCCCAGCTGACCGGCACCGCGCAAGACGCCCCCGCGCGTGCCCGAGTCGACCAGGGACAGATTGCAGTGGAGCCTTGGCCGTTGCGCAGGTAATCGAGAAACATCCGGCCCTTGCGCTTCGCTTTGCTCATGTTGGCGACGAAGCGAGACGGATCTGTACGGGCGAGTAGTTCGGCGAAGTCTTGGCAGAAGCTCTTGACCTCGTCCCAGTCTGCCTCCGGGACGAGCGGCACGACCACGTGAACGCCCTTGCCGCCGGACAGCAACGGCCAAGACTGCAGTCCAAGCGCTTCCAAAATGCCCCGAATGTCAAGGGCTGCCTGCTTGACGGCCGTGAAGCCAAGGCCCTCGTCCGGATCGATGTCGAAGATCATGCGGTGCGGCAGATCCGGCTGCTGGCGACGGCTTCCCCAGATGTGGAATTCGAGCACGTTCATCTGGACGCCTGCGATCAGCCCAGCCAGGTCATCGACCCACAAGATGCGGCTTTCCTTACCGGACATCTTCTCTAACTGGCCGTCATGAATAGCCTTGGGCATGCCTGGCAGTCTGTGCTTCTGAAAAAAGGTCTGCTGAAGGTCGCCGTCGGTGTCGCGCACCAGCGACAGTGGCCGATCCTGGATGTGCGGCAGCATTTTCTCGGCGACTGCGCCGTAGTAGGCGGCAAGCGTGGCCTTGGTCACGTTGGTTCCGGGATACATCACCTTGTCGGGATGCGTCAGCTTGACGCCGACAGCAGCAGCGATCTCCTTGCCGATTCCCGGGTCGAGATTGGCGGGGCCAAGAGTTGCCGGCGTCTTCGGCATTTCCATCACCACCTGGTCGGCTGGCTTGTCTTCGCGCATGCCCTCAAAGCTTGGATGTCGCAAGCTGCCGTCCGGTGTCACTTCGGCATAGGTGACTTCGGCGACGAGCTCGGGCTTCACCCACCTGGCACGGCGGGCAATGTCTCTCGGAACAGAAGCGAAAGCCGTTTTCTCAACACCGCGTTTCTCCAGCTTCGCCAGGATGTCCTTGCGCATCGCCGCCGTGAACCCAGTGCCGACGCGGCCGCGATAGATGAGCTTGCCATTGTCGTAAGTGCCGAGGATCAGCGAGGCCATACCATGTCCTGTGTCACTTGGGCGATAACCGCCGATAACGAATTCCTGTCGCTTCGTGCACTTGATCTTGAGCCAACTCCTGGTGCGATCGCCGACGTAGTAGCTGTCGGCGCGTTTGGCGATGATACCTTCGTGGCCGCCCTCGCACATGGCGTCGAACACCCTTTTGCCCTGGTCGACGATGTGGCTGGAGAATTGCAAGCTGTCGTCAGGGGGGCGAGCGCCCAGCAGGGACTCGAGCCGCTCCTTGCGCTCAAGGAGCGGCTGGTTCGACAGATCTTGGCCATCCAATTCAAGCAGATCGAAAGCGTAGAACTTGAGCGGCAGACCCGCGGCAATGCCAGTTTTCAGCATGGAGAAGTTCGAGCGGCCCTGGCTGTCGATGGCGACGATCTCACCATCGATCAGTGCCGCGCCCTTTGTCAGTCTCTGAAGCGGCGGCAGGATGACCTTGAACTGTCGGGTCCAGTCGTGGCCATTGCGGGTATAGACGACGACGTTCGAGCCGGAGATGGCGACTTGGGCACGATAGCCGTCGAACTTCATCTCGAAAAGCCAATCCCCGCCTACCGGGATTTGCTCTGTCAATGTGCAGAGCTGGAACGATCGAAACCCCGGCAGCGGATATGCAGGGACAGATTCCGAGTCTCTGCGCCGCGTGCGCCTTTTGCTGATGCTTAGGATGCCATCTCCAGGCGACATACGGAACTCGGATACATAGTCCGATTCAATAGCCTGCCCCGGGTTCGGTTCCATACCCAAGCATCTACGCGCCGGCGACCGTCGGCGCTCCAAGGAAGAACGGCGTATAAGCCGCAGTCCTGCGCGCGTCCGCGACAGCGGACAATGTCGCGCGCTGGACGGAGGAAATTCGCCCCCGCCGCGGGCGGTGGACGGGACAGCCGTAGGAGCGTCAGCATAGCGCCGGCCGCAGGACGGGACGCGGGACCGACTGTCCCCGTCCGCGGCGGTCCGCATGGTTTGCATTCAGGATATGGATGCGACCGGTATCGTTCGCACGCATCGGCGACGATAGGATTGGCCGGTACAGCGGCGAGTTTGCCTGATGAATCGATCAGGTTGTGCTCCCTTCGGCTCTGCTCAGTTACGTGGCAGCTTGTGAATTTCAAGCCGGACAGGCCCGCCCCTGTCACAGCTCGTGCAGAAAAGCGCTCGCTCGACCGAGCTGAACAGAGCGGCTTTTCCATAGCGTTGGATCAGCCCGGCAGGCTTTACCGTTGCATGGTGCGAGCAGGATCTGCACCAGGCCCGCAACACATGCCATTCGCGAAGATCGCCGAGCGCCACATCGAGGCCGGCATGGACGCTGCCATCGATGATGGTCTGCGGCGGGATCTTCACCTCGCCCGGCGTCAGGATCTTCTCCATCACATGCCGACTGTTGTAGTGGATCAGCAACATGCCCGGCCGGCGCCGGATGGCGGCTTGCCAGGCTGCCTGGCTCACCGTTGAATCGGGGGAACGCGAAATGGTTTCCGCCAAAGCCTGCTCCTCGCGATCCCAGACCTCGATCCGAAAATTGTCTTCCGCTGTCTTTGCCATAGCTTCGCCGGCCAGCGCGATTGACGCCGTGCCATGGTCCCATGCTGCTTCCAGTCACGCTGAAATAAGGAACATATTCCTCTCGCGTCAAGGGTGCGCTTGACTCTTTGTTCTCATTTTGTTCACATTGGCCGGATTAGGTCACAGGAGGCGAACCATGGAACTTCGCTTGAACATCGAGGACGCAACACCCGAAGAGCTCGCACGAGGCATCGCCGCAGCCGAAGCCGTGTTTGCACGCGCTGGCATCACAGCTTTGCAAGGCGCGGAAGGGCTGTTTGCGTTGGAAGGGTGGGATATCAAAGGCTTCCCGGAAGACGACAAGCCTACCGAGGACGAGGACCGGGCCGCCGCAGTTTGGCTGGAGGCCGATGGGGCTGCGGCAACGGCATGTTGTGCGGGCTGGCCGGAGGACAAAATTCCGCGCCATCAAGTCATGGAACTGATCAATGTTCCTCGCACAAAGTTGCAGGCGGAAGCGCTTCCAGACACCTGGCCGGAGCGGAAACAGCTCTATCCTGACGTAGTCAAGCGGCTGGAGATCACGACCGGCCCAGATCGCCAGATCGATTTCGATATTGCCTTCGTTCTGGGTTGGGTTCCCGAGCGGCCGACGCTGGACCGCGTTGAGTCGCTTTCGGAAGATGGAGACCGTATCCCTTTCTTCACCAGCGACCTTGCCCAGGTTGAAGAGATGGCCCGCAAGGCGCTCAAGGACTGGACGATTGAGATTGACCGGGATCCTTGCGATGCCCACGTTTTCGACCCGGCAGCCAGTGATGACGATGATGAATTGCGCATGGCCGCATGGCGTGATTTCGACGGCTCCTTGTATATGGAAAAGCCGCCGGCAAATCCTGCAATCGCGCTGACGCTGGCCATGATGCGCGGGCAGTCTATGCATTTCGAATAGTGGTCAAACGCAGTCGGGGCTTACCAACACCATCGGTCATCGACCGCGACTGGCCACATCAAGTTGCGCTGCTAGATGATCTTTGCACGGACCGCAACTTCACCATGATCGCGAAGTTCTGCCGGGAACGAGGGCTCAAGCACCAGACGCGGCATGTGCAGGCGGTATGGCCGAACGGCAAATATGAAACCTATCGGCTCCATTGCTTCAGCGATGCCGAATCCGCACAGGCCTTTCTGGATCACTTTGAGGGGCTGAGGTTTGATCCGAAGCGGGATCGGGAGAATGGAAAGGTGCGAGGCGTCTGGCGCCGCGCGGGCGAATACCGGCGGGTTCTCGATCTCGGTCCGCTCAGCGTACCAGAGATTCTGCGCAGCTAAGTCACGAGCTTTCGGGGCGAACTGTTTCGACCGAGATTGAGCCGGCTGGAAGCGGCCGCAAAAGCTCAGCCTCGGGCTTCGTCAGGTTGATCCAGGCCGCCCAATTCTCGGGCTGAAGCACCACGACCTGACGATTGTGATATGGCGCGACATCCGGCCCGGGATCGGTCGTCAGCATGGTGAAGGTGGGCGCCTTGTTGCCGACAGCTTCACGCCAAAGCCCCGCGATGGCCATGAACGGAGAGCCGTTGAGCGTGAAGCGATGTTTCGCCTTCGGATATTTCGTTCCCGTGAACTCGAAGAACGCGGACGCAGGAACGAGGCAGCGTTTGCTGTTTCCGAACTGCCGACCTTCGGAGCGGAAGTTGAACACTGGGCCGCCCTTTGGTCCGGTCGGCGGAAACCCGAACGTCATTGACGCCAGTTCGATTGTGTCATCAGCGGCCCGCATTATCGGCGCTGGATCGTTGATGCGGACGTCGTCCGCCTGTGGCAAATCGAGTTCGGTCTGGTGGCTAGGGATTTTGAGCGCCAGCGACGCCATCACCCGGCAATATTCGGCCCATGCGACATGCTGCTCGTAATCGTTGCACATGGGAGGCTCCGGACTTGGGCGGGCTCTCTATGGTAACGCTGTCGAGGGCACGTTGAAAAGCGTGTCAGCGCTCAAAGAAGATGTCTGCCTCCTTTGCGGTCTCAATGAAGGGCTTGCTAGCGTCGCGGATTTCTTTCAGGCCCTCGCCGGGGCGAACCGCTGCACACCGGCTGGCTAATCATTGACCTGAAATCGCGAAGGGTAGGCTTAGGTAAAAGGTTGCACCGTGCCCGTGGGAACCGATCGCCCACATGCGCCCACCATGCGACTCGATGATTGAACGGGCTACCCGAAGGCCCATGCCCGTTCCATCTGGCTTTGTTGTAAAGAACGGATCGAATATCTGTTCCGCGAGGTCCTGGGGGAACCCTGGGCCGGTATCGCTGACAGCAACAAGTATGTGGTTGTCGACGCGCTGCGACTTGACGACGATCTCTCGTACGCCATCGACGTTCTTCATCGCTTCGATGCTGTTGACGATCAGGTTCATCGCGACCTGCTGCAATTGCACGCGATCTCCAGCAATCTGAGGAAGATCGGTCGCCAGCTCCGTTCGTACCGATATCTTGTATCGCGCTGCCTGGTCGCGCAACAGGGCCACGGTTCCTCGATTGATCTCGTTTAGATCGAGAACCTCACGATCCAGGCTGCCCCTTTCGAACTGTGAGCGTATTCGTTTCAGAATGTCGGCGGCACGTTGTGCATCTCTTACCATTCTGTTGACGGCCTTGCGCAGTTGATCGTAATCGGGCTGGTCTCGATCGAGTCCTCGCAGGCAGACGGTGGCATTGGTGAGCGCACCGGTGATCGGTTGAGTGACTTCATGCGCAAGGGATGCTGCCAGCTCTCCCATGGTTGTCACCCGATTAATGCGAGCAAGATCGCCCTGCGCTTGGCGCAAGGCTTCTTCGGCCCGCTTCAGGTCGTCGATATCGGTCGTCGTACCGACGAATCTGAGGAGTTTGCCCTCGGAATCGCGCAAGACCACGGCTTGTTGGAGATGCCAACGATATACCCCGTCCCGAGCGCGCAAGGATCGGGTCTCCATTGCGAAATCCTGCCCCGAATGTACCCCCTCCCAAAAGCTCTTGACCGCCATCGCCCGATCATCGGGGTGGATCGCAGTCATCCAGGCCTCGGGATGCGACCGGGTGAAATCGAGGGTCTGGCCCGCAAACTCGAGCCAGACTTGGTTCACGAAATCCGGCGTCCCATCGGGCTTGAGCGTCCAGGCGGATACCGGAAGTCGCTGCAGCAATCCAACCTGGAGCTGCAGGTCGTCATACGCTTGCTGCAGCCCTCTCCACATCTGGTTGAATGCCTCAACGAGAAAGTCAAGCTCGTCGCTTGGCCGAGACGGGCGCCGCTGGAGTCGAAGCGGTTCTTGCGAACCACGAAGATCATATCCCCTGAGTGAGGTTCCTATCGCCGTGATGTGACGTGTGACCAGCCGGTGGACCGTAAAGAGGATGAAAAAGGAAACCATGAACGTCTTTATCGCCTGAGCGACCATGATCGTCGCCGCGGTGTTGAGAAGCTGGCGATAGATTTCATCGTACGTGGCTTCGACCGCAAGAATGCCAATCAACTGCCTGGCGTCGCCTTTGGAATAATAAATCTTGAGTTCGTGCCGCTCGGGTGGATTGGGTTGGTGGGAACCTGCGGTTACGACCAGGGGGGCAGCTTGATCCGTGGTCTCTCGCAGTTCGACGTAGCGGATATTAGGCAAGCGAAGAATCCCCTCGACCTGCAATTGAAGCTGGCGCCCGTCCATCTCCCAGAGCCCTTCGCTGAGACTTTGCCGGTAGCTGCTGTCAATCTCGGACATCTTTTGATCTATTGCTTGGACGTCGCTGCGATAGTCGAGGTAGAGCTGCGCCAATGTCAGAAGAAGCGTGATCACCGAGCTGAAGATCAAGACGCGAACAAGCAGTCGCCCCCCAATGCCGCGGAGAGGGTCCGGCAACAAGCGCCAAACAGACGCACCGCGCCCCAGCTTCGGCGATCCGCGATCGGATTTGCCGCCGCCGGTGTTGGCGTATGTCGATCCAGGTTGCAAAACACACCCTTGCGGCGACAAACTCGCACAATTCATGTTAGCATCACTGCTAGGCCGCGCGAGATGAAGACCTGTACCATCGCATAGTTCGCCTTCCTACACTATCGTGCGAATGTGGAATGCAAGGGACGCCCGCAAATGGCGAGATGGGCCGGCTTCAGGCGGTTGTTATGTGGGATTGTCGCAGTTGCCGGGACGCTCGGCGGACCAGCGTCGGCGGCGAAGCGTTTGCAGCTCGTCAATGATGATTTTTTGGGTTCCTTCGAGGGCATAGCAGACGACAAGGCGCCGGGATTCGGCGTCGAAGTCGTCAGGCAGGTCTTTGCCGGCATGGGACAGGACGCCTCCTTCGAATTCTTCCCCGCCAGGCGCGCTTGGATGATGGTTGTCCGTGGGGAGCGCGATGGAATGCTCGCCACGTTGCGAACCGAGGGCCAGCGGTTCTGCTCTTTTCCGGACGAACCGCTGATGCGGGATAGGTGGGTTTTGTTCGTGCGGACGGCTGACATCGGGAAGCTGAAGTTTTCGTCGCTTGACGATCTCATTGGACACACCGTCGCTGTCCGCAGACCGATCCCCGGCGTGTCCGAACAACCGACCATGTCGCCCGAGCTGTGGAACTTCTTGCGGGAGCATAAAAACATGATCCCAACAAACGACACCGACTCCAGCTTGCGCATGCTGGCAGCCAGCCGTGTCGATTACGCGGTCACGAGCCTCGTCTACGGGATGAGTGAGATCACAAAATTGAGATTGTCCGGAAAGATCGAACCAATCTTGTCCCGTGGTGTGGCGGAACAAAATGTATATGTCTGCTTCACCAAGGCGCGCGTTTCGCGCGCTCTGATCGACGCCTTCTCGATCGCTTTGAAGCAGTTCAAGCAGACCGAAAAATTCCATGCGATCTACCGAAAATATTTCCCGAACGGCGCTCCGTCCGATTTTCCGCAATGAGCCACTCAGCATCTCAGCCGAGACCGAGGCTTGGCTCGAGGAGAAGGTATGTGTCCTTCCAGGACTAACCGTAAACGACATGCGGTTTACTCTGACCCACTTCGATGATGTAGCCGTCTGGATCGCGAATGTAGCAGCGAGTCTCGCCATACTTTTCCATCGGCTCCGTGATGAACTCAGCGCCCCGGCCTTGCCAGCGTCGATAACAGTCGTGGATGTCAGCAACGCGGATGTTCATGAAGCTGCTGAGCGAATCGGGATTTGGGGGAACACCGAGCGTCACTGAGGGTTTGTCAGGTGTAGGGCCGCCGCCGATGTTGACGATGAGCCACGTGTTCGCGATCCGGATGTATCCCGGCGCGCCACTGCTATCGCCCAGGCTCAGGATGCGGCCTCCGAAGACCATCTCATAGAATCGTGCGGAGCGCTCGATGTCGGCGACTGTCAGAAAATGTGCGACGGTAAAGCCATGCTGCGGGGGCATTGTGTAGATGTGATCCTCAACTCGTACTTCGGGCATCTGCGGCTCCTACTGAGAGAGTCTTTGAGGTCTTCGCGCGCCGCGATGAGCCCGCGCCGACAGGTTTTAATATGGCTTCGCTGACACGGGTCTTAAGTCGACCCTTCGTATCAGATCCGGCTCTGAGCCGGCGCCGGCGAGGTACAGGGCATTCTACCTCGATGGTGTCACACATCATGGCGCCGGCGCCGAAAAGGAAACCGTCTCAAGCTGAGGCTTCGGAGACACGCGATGAGGGCTCAAACGCCCTTCGCGGCTAGAAACTTGCGGTATTCGGCGACGGGCATCCCGCCCCAACCCCAATTCTCCATCTCCACTTCCTCAAACACGACCCAGGTCCACTCCAGCGGCTTCCCGAGGACGTCGAGCAGCACCTCGCTCATGCCCTTGTAGATGGCTGCTTTCTGTTCCGCAGTTATATGGTCCACACCGGGCTCGGTGCCCTCACGCGTAAGCTGGACGGTAACAATAGGCATGAAGAGCCTCCCTTGACTGATAGGTCAGTGGCCAGCGCTTTGGCCGCCGTCGACATGAAGTGTTTCCCCCGTCACGAAAGAGGCGTCCTCCAGGTAGAGGACAGCGCCGACGACGTCGGAAATTTCACCCAGGCGGCCCAGCGGATGCAAGGCCGCCAGCATCTCGTAGGTCTCCGGCGCATGCATCGGCGTCCTGATGACGCCAGGAGACACGGCGTTCACCCGGATTCCGCTGCGGGCATATTCGATCGCGAGACTGCGGGTCGCTGCATCAACTCCGCCCTTGGTCAGCGAAGCAAGCACCGATGGCACCTTCGAACTGGCCTGCTTCACCAAGCTGGTTGTGACGTTGACGACATGGCCGCTACCCCGACGTTCCATTGCGGCTATCACGGCCTGGGTGACGAAGAAGAAACCGGTCAGGTTGGTGGCAACCGCGCGGGCGTAATCCTCTGCCGAATAATTCGTGAAACTGCTGGCAAGGAAGACTCCCGCGTTGTTTATCAGCGTGTCCACCCGCCCGAAACGCTGCAATGTTTCCTCGACCACCCTTGGCCCTGTCGCGGGGTTGCCGATATCGCCCGCGATCGTGAGCAAGTCCGATCTGTCGGAAGGTTGGATAGATCGAGAGGTGGCGACAACGCGGCAATTCCGGCCGAGATAGGCCTCGACCAGCGCCGCGCCAATGCCTTGCGACCCGCCGGTGATGACAACCACTTTCTGTTCAGTTTCCATGACAGACCTCGCCGAGACTGAACCCTGACGACTGGACTGCGCCCCGTCATGTTCAAGACGAAATGTACGTGCAGTATGGTCAGGCGCCATCGTCCAATGGTGTCGCATATACTTTAGTATCGGCATTCATACGACGATCTACGCTCCTTTGTAGGCGAGTGGCGCCTCCACAGTGCCGAGAATATTTGACGGGGACGAGCACTGCTCGCCAATACGCGGGGCGCCGATCCTCGCGGCGTATCTCCTAAAGTATTGCCGACACCTTGGCTCAATAGAATGCTTCGGCGGGATCTGCTGTGATTTTTCCGGAACATCGCGAACGGCGTTTCCGAGGCGGGGCGGCGTTAGTGGAGGATCTGGTCATGCTAACAGGACGCGCGAATCCATCATCCGCATCGTGCCAGCCGCTGGCATCGCATCTTATAGAAGAGATCAGCCATCGGGTGATCAACGAATATGGCGAAGTGATCGCGATTCTGTCGCTGGCAGCCTCCGTGGGAGAGGCTGCGCCGGCGTTAAGGCGCGCAGCGGACCGTCTGCTGACGATGGCAGAGGCGCATCAATCGCTTCTCGTGCCCATCACTGAGGAATATATCGACCTCGGTGATCATGTTGGGAAGCTGTGTCACAGCCTTTCACGCGCCTCCCTCGACGAGCGGAGCATTCAGCTGACCGTGGCAACGGACGAAATCCGGCTCGACGCCGCGCGCTGCTGGCGCGTCGGTCTGATTGTCTCCGAGTTGGTCCGGAACGCAGCACGCCACGGCCTGGGGGATAGCCATGGTTCAATCCGTGTCTCACTGAACAGGAGTGGCAACAGCGTCTGGTGTGTTGTCTGCGACGACGGATGCGCGGCCTATCATCGGCCAGAGGAAGGCGGGCGGCGGCTGATACGCGCGCTGACGGCGGAAATTGGCGGCTCTGCGCAGTGGAAATTCACCCCGCGTGGATCGGTTGCGTGTGTGTGTTTCCCTCTGATCACGTCCTAGCTTCTGCACACGAAACTGCCAGCATCGCGGTCTGCGTTCCATCGGAATGTCGGCGGAAGTCGAGCCAATTTCACGCGCCAGAGCCGATACGGATCGATACGGAACGGAGTGCGCCATCCTTGCCCACTTTTCGCTCAGGCGCGGCAAATCTCGTAGAGAAACCAGCTGCGCCGTTCGCTTTCGTCGATCCATCCTTCGATCAGGCTTGCGGTGGCAACGTCCGAATAGCTGTCGCACAGCTCATGCACGCGACGCAGCTCCGCCACCAACTGCTTGTTGTCGCCATGAAGCTCCGCGAGCATGTCTTGGGGATCAACGTAATCGGCGTTGTTGTCGAGGATGCGCTGGCGTCCCGCGATATCGGAGATCGAACGGATCGTGGTTCCGCCGATCTTACGCGCACGCTCGGCGATCGCGTCCGTCATCGCGAAGATTTGGTCGCCATGTTCATCGAGCAATAGGTGATAGTCCCGGAAATTCGGACCGCTGATGTGCCAGTGGAAATTCTTGGTCTTAAGATACAAGGCGAACACGTCAGCAAGCAGACCGGCGAGGCCGGCAGCGATGTCGCGGGTTGCCTCGGAATCAAGATCTGTCGGAGTGCGAAGGAAGCGATCCGAACCGGCTGTCTTGCTCAACTGTTGCGTCATTTTCTCACTTCCCTCTATAGGCCGCGCACCGGCGTCGTTTCGATAGACGACATAGGAAATGCCGTGTTCTGATCCAATCAGACGAAGGTGTGGGGGAATCGCAGCGACGCTATGCATCTACTCTGGGCTTCACGTGTGAATTGACGCGAGGAGGATTTGGCGCGTTCACCGTCAAACCGTATCCCCGAAAAGCTACCGCATTGAAATGGTGACGCTGAAGCTGCTTGCCGACACCAAGGTGCTATGGACGGTGTCAGTCAGTACCGGCATCGTGTACGCGTCGTTAAACCGATGTCCAAGTGACGAAGACCTGTCGCCGATAACGCTTGGGGCAAGCATCAGGCGCCGCAGTATCGTCTCGCTCGATGAAGCCCACGTCATCATGATGAAAACTGCGGTTGCGCGGCGTCCCCGGTTTCTCTGTGGCGAGTGTATTCGCGGGCTGTTGGAGCGCCGGATGCCTTCAAGCCTTTTCATCTGGTTTGACCAACGCTGTTGACGCAAGGACAGGGCCATGGCTGACGAACTGGATACAAACGCGGCCGCCGTTCAGCCCGTTGCCGTGGAATCCAGCAGTCTGCGCGACCAGGTGACGACAATCAGAGCGGCGCTGGTCGGCTCGCCGGTCCGCAAATGGCTGCTGTGGACTTCGGTTGTCGTCATGGCCGTCATCGTCGCGACATCGATAGGCCAGGTGCTGCTCAACAGCTGGAACCAACCTTTCTACGATGCGCTGGCGCGCCGCGACATGGCGGCCTTCCTGCACCAGCTCATGGTGTTTGCGATGATCGCCGGCGGGCTGCTGGTGCTCAACATCGGCCAGACCTGGCTCGACCAGATGTTCCGGCTGAAGCTGCGCCAAGCGCTGACGCTCGACCTGATCGACCAGTGGATGCGCCCGGCGCGCGCCTTCCGGTTGGCCAACGCCGGGGCTATCGGCGTCAATCCCGATCAGCGCATGCAACAGGACGCCGCACATCTGTCCGACCTGTCGACCGACCTTGGCGTCGGGCTCTTACAATCGCTCATCCTTTTGGTGTCGTTCGTCGGCGTGCTTTGGCAATTGTCGTCCGGCTTCGTCTTCCACGTCAACGGCTGGTCGCTGGCGATACCGGGCTACATGGTGTGGGCCGCGTTCATCTATGCCGGCATCGCCTCGTGGCTGAGCTGGCTGGTCGGGCGCCCGCTGATCAAGCTCAACAGCGATCGCTACACCCGCGAAGCCGAGCTGCGCTCGTCGATGGTGCGCGTCAACGAGAATGTCGATGCCATGGCGCTCTACCATGGCGAAGCCGATGCCAAGCGGCGGCTCGAAATCGACCTTGGCACGGTGCTGGTCGCGATGCGCCGCATCTATACCGCGCAGATCAACCTGTCCTGGGTCACCGATACCTATGGCTGGATCACCGTCGTGGCGCCGATCCTGGTTGCCTCTCCGGTTTATTTCGCTGGTGACATCAGTTTCGGCGGGCTGATGATGGCGGTCGGCGCCTTCAATCAGGTGCACTCGTCCTTGCGCTGGTTCGTCAACAACATCGGCAGCATCGCCGACTGGCGCGCCACGCTGATGCGCGTCGCCGACTTTCACATCGCGCTCGATGAAACGGATGTGCTGCACGACCAGGAAAGGCGCATCGAATTCGGCGACAACGCCAATGGCAGCCTGACGTTCGAGAAGCTCCAAGTCGCCTCGCCAGAAGGCTGCATCAGGCTCACCGACAAGCACGTCGAAATCCGGCCCGGCGAGCGCGTCATGATCACCGGCGAGCCGAGCGCCGGCAAAACATTGTTCTTCCGCGCCATTGCCGGCCTGTGGCCCTGGGGCGGGGGAAAGATCGGCCTGCCGGGTGGAGAAACCCTCATCTTCGTGCCGCGTGTGCCTTATTTGCCGGCCGGCACGTTGCGCGAGGTGCTCAACCACGCGAATGGGCATGCGCCCGCAAGCGATACCGATATCGCGGCGGTGCTTGCCGAGGTTGGTCTTGAACGGCTGGCGTCCTCACTCGAACGGGTCAGGCGATGGGATCATGAATTGGCCGATGACGAACAGCGCTTGCTGGGTGTGGCGAGGCTCGCCTTGCGACAGCCGAAATGGGTGATCATCGACGAGGCGATGGACGCGTTTGAAGGGCCCGTGCTTCGGCGCGTGCTGTCGATGCTGGAAAAGCACCTGAAGGGTGCCACGATCATCAACATCGGGCGCGGCCAGCATCACAACCGGTTCTTTCCGCGTGGCCTGACAATCGTCAAGGATGCCGGTGCCAAGCCGCTGAAACCTGCTCGCGTCAGGGCCGGCGCCATTGATCCGCCGCCGCCTGCCGTCGGCCGCGAGCATTAGACCGATTTCACAATCGCGCCGGCCGGCGCCATCGCCTCTTCGGTCGGCCACCGCTAGATTCTTTTACGCGATGACCAAGCGTTCGCTTGAAGCAGCGCTTATCCCGCAGAGGATCGGCAGACCAGAAGTTTGCAGCGCAATTGGGGCGTGCCGTTTGATCACCGAGGGAAAGGCCCTGCCCCGGCAGACCGACACCATGGTCTCGGCGACACGTTCGTCTAATCGCGGGCCAGCAGCCAATGCCTCATCTTCTAGGCACAGAGTAGGTAAACATCCAAGGAGCTTCCAGTGGACACCAAGGTAACTACCTCGCAGATTCGCCTGACACGCCGGACGCCCAGCTATTGGCGTGTCACGTTCGAGAATGCCCCGCTCAACGTGATGGGTCCACAGATGGTGCAAGAATTCACACATCTGATTGACGCCATTGAGGCTGACGAACACGTTCGGGTGGTGGTGTTCGACAGTAGCGTCGATGGATACTTCCTCAACCATTCAGACTTCAAGGCGCGGATCGAGGATATGCTCGCGCTGCCGCCAGGGCCGACGGGCCTGCCGCCCTGGCCGGATTTTCTTGTGCGCCTGACGCGCGCGCCGGTGGCCTCGATCGCTCTCATCCGAGGTCGCGCTACCGGTAATGGCAGCGAAATCACCCTCGCCTGCGACATGGCTTTCGCTAGCAAGGAAAAGGCCATCATTTCACAGTGGGAGGTCGGCGTGGGTATGGTCGCCGGCGGGGGACCGATGGCCCGCCTGCCTCACCTGATCGGTCGCAATCGCGCCATGGAGGTTCTGCTGACCTCCGAGGACATCCGTGGAGAACAGGCCGAGGCATATGGCTACGTGAACAAAGCCCTGCCCGACGCAGATCTCGATGCGTACGTTGACGCGCTCGCCATTCGGATTTCCAGGTTCGACAAATGGGCGATCGGGCAAACCAAGCGCTTGGTCAACACCAGTCTCACGCCAGATGTCGAGCTAGGCGCCGGCTGGGAAGCCTGCATAGCCTCGCTGGGCCGACCCGCCGCTCAGGAAGGAATAAAAGCGCTGACCGCAAAGGGCTTCCAGGCCCCGGGAGACGTCGAGAATCGGCTGGCTTTCCACCTGGGCGAGTTGCCGGCGCGGTAGATCGCAGTCGATGGTAACGGCGCTCCCTCATAAATAAGGATATCCCCATGGATCTGCTCACCAAAGCGAAGTCGGTTGCCCAACGTGTGGAGGCAGAGGCGACAAAGGCCGATGTCCCTGTCGCAGTCTGCATCATAGACGTTCACGGCAATCTGGTGCTCCAACATCGGATGAACGGCGCGCCTGTCTTCGCGCTCGAGATCTCCGAGCGCAAGGCGTATACCTCGGCCCTCGTGCGCCTGCGCACCGCGGACATCCTGCCGTTAGTACAGCCGGGGCAATCGCTGTATGCGTTGCCTACGGTCGGCGGCGGGCGCTTTTGCCCCATGGGTGGAGGTATCCCTCTGGTCGACGAGGACGGTAAAATTTATGCAGGTGTCGGCGTCAGCGGCGGCACTGCAGAAGAGGATGTCGCCATCGCCGAGGCTGCTGTCGGTTAGCCACTCTTCGGGGTGGTTCGTCAGAGCCTGGGCGAAAAGTGCCCGGATCACGATCCAGTCCGACGTAGTTTTCTTTTGCGAAAGACAGCTGTCCCGAACTTTCCTTAAGGTGACATACCCCCTGCTGTGCGTGAACGCGTTCGCCGTGGTTTGATGGCCAGCATCACCATCGACAAGGGCCACGAGGCATATGGTCCGTTCGAGGTGCTTCCTGGCGTCTCGGCCGACGTTTCCGAACGCAAGTGGTGCTCGTCCGCCGTAAGCGTGCGGAAAATCGACGCTGCCAATTACCCCGGGCATGAAAACATGACCTGCGGGACGGTCGGCATGGGCGGACGGGTCGCTAACGACGTGCCGCGCAAGGTGGCGCGACATCTCCACTGTGTTCCAGAACTATGCACTTTATCCGTATATGTCGGTGGCTGAGAACATGGCGTTCTCACTGAGGCTGGTCGCTCCCACCGGGTGGCGATGGATCTGTCGATCGTGCGCGACCATGTTTTCCTGTCCGATGAATCGCTCTCCGAGCTCGAGGCAAAATCTGCGCGTGGCTATGGGCGCCTAAATCAAGAGCTTGCACCGCAGGCTCGCTACCCTCGTTCACGTGACCCACAACCAGGTCGAAGCCATAAACATGATCGATCAGATTGTGGTTGTGAGCGGGCAGTATCAGCTCGGCCGGCGGCTTGACCTTATGATTACGCCGAGGATGTCGTTACCGAATTCATCGGTTCGCCGAAGATGAACCTACTGAAGGCCACTTAGAAAGCACCGATGGGCGGCCCGTTTTGTCGACCGATGGCGGCATCGTGCTGCCGCTGCCCGGCAGCGTTCCAGCCTTCCGGCACGGAGTCCGTCCACGGTGTCGGCCGGAATATTTCGCCATCTCCGGAACGGTCCAGCATCCCTGCCCAAATCGTGGTCGTCGAGCCGCTCGACTCCGATACGAAGCTAACGCGTGACCGTGGCGTGCAGACAGTGCTGATGACGGTCCACGAGCCGATCAACGGGCAACCTGACCAAGATCTGGCTGCCGTTGCAGGCCATCCCATCCGCCTGTTCGACACTAAGGACGACGCCTGGACGAAGACTCTGGCAATTTGGGCCCTTCCGGCGAACCCAAGTACGCCTTCTGAAGGGTAGCTCCACCGCATCGACGTTACGTGCATGCAGCTGGCTACTGCCCCTCTTTCCCCTCTGGGGCAGCTGGCAACAATGAGCCGGTCGCGGCCAGAATGATTGTTTTAGCGGCCAGCCAGATGATGAGCAGGTTTGCGGCGGCAAAAATTGGGAGCGCCAAGACGCCAGCCAGGCCCGTGTCGCCGCGGATGGCCAGCTTTTCAACCGTTGTCGCCAATGCCGTGGCGCCGAAGCTGACGCTCCAGAGGCCAGCGGAAAAGCGGCGAACGATCCGGGGAAGCACGCCGCCAAGGACAACTGCCTGCAGCATCGCGTAACCGATGAGACAGTGAACAAAGACGTCTCCAGAGGTACCCGACGCGTTGACATAGGCTAGCGAGCAGACCGCCGGAGGGGCGAGCTGGACCCCAAGGGTCGGCCGGATCTGATTTCTAAGCGGCTCGCCAAAATAGAGCCGGTAGAACAAGACGGAATCGATTGTAAGCCATGAGAAGAGCCCAGCGCCCAGAGCCAATTGGGCCCACTCAGATCGCCCAAGTGCCGATAGCCCGATGCTAAGGACAAACGACGCGGCGGCGACAGGCAGGTACAACGCCGGCGTTGCGTCCGATAGAGCGATTGCCGCTTTCCAGATCATCTGCGAGTGCCAGAACCCGAACCCAACCGCGAACACTCCACCCATGCCCAGGAGGATGGTGGCCGCTGTCGCGCTGAACGGCAGCACGCTCACCGCGGTTAGCATAACCCCGACACCCGCTAGGCCAGGAAAGCAATTCTGGACGGGATCCGCGAGTTCGGCGCGCACCGCCAACGGTGCCAGCCACAACTTGAAGGCGTAGAGGATCAAAAGAGCGACCCATACGCATATGGCTAATATCACCATCGCTACAGCAATTCCTTTGGGGGCCGCCCACAGTTGACACGCGACCTGCCACATGACGGCAAAAGAACTTGTCCCGACGCCGATGGCGAAGAATGCGGCCGGAAACCGGGCTATTAGAGATCGCTCTGTCGGCAGATGGAGTACGGGCTGACGCTCCAATGCCGCCATTCCTTCGGTTGGCACTCCACTCACTTGGAGGACGCCGTCAGATTCGAGCAACTCGTTCATAATTGCACCTCACGGATCTGCCCGGAATCGCTGAGCCTTCCAGCCAACGTCCAGTGGATATGACTGACTGAAGGCCCTAGCGCATCGAGCCCCTAGCGTATCGCGGGCAATTTCAACGTCACGACTGTGCCTGACCCAAGGGTGCTTTCAAGATCGATGCTCCCTCCCGATTCTTCAACGAAACGTTTCACCATCGGCAATCCAACGCCGCCCAGGCCGTCGCCTTTCGTAGTGAAGAAGAGATCAAACGCCCGGACCATCGTCTCGCTGGTCATTCCAATTCCATGGTCTTCAACACAAAGATCCACCTGGTCGGAATTTTCCGATAAAGAGGCCCGAACTGAGATCAAACCGCCGTCAGGCATGGCATCGCGCGCATTGAACAGAAGGTTGAGGACTGCATTTTGCAAGCCAACCCGATCGCACCTTACCAAAGGAATGTTGGAGCCGACGCGGACCTCGAGATGAATGTTCTCATTCCAGGCGCTTCGAACCAGGGAATGGACGTCCGCCAAGCAAATGGCCACGTTTGCGTGCGCAATCACGCCTTCGATTTCTTTAGCTGTCCTGATGGTTTGCCTGACAAGGCAACCAGCTCTTTCCAGCGCGCTTTTGGCACCGGCAATTACGTTCACTGCTCCCGGAGCCGTTGCAATGTTCGGGTCTCGACCCAGGTGGTTCAACGCCGACGAGGCGACCTGGATGAGATTCCCCAGATCATGAACGATGCCGGCGGTCGACATCTGCAGGGCCAGACGATCCCGGGGAAAATTCGTCCGGCCGGCAGATACCTCTATCTCTGTACCCGACATTCCATTCCTCCGTTTGCTCGGTCGACAGTACTCGCGTTACACGTGCACACGCCGTCTCGACCGTCCTGGTTGAGCCGGTCTAACTGGATGCCAGAAGCACTCTTCTCTGGGCCGGGTTCAAATAACTCCCGCGCACAGTCCGGCCCCGACGGCCACGCAGATCACGCCGGCAATGCGGTTGATCGGACCCGGGGCCACGCGTTGCAGAGTGAACCCCAAGCCGATGCCGATCGCATGCAGGATGGCCGTTGCGAGCAAAAAACCCCCGACGTATTCCAGCCCATTCACGCTATGGGCGACCTCCGCTCCGTGAGCATGTCCATGCAGCAGCGCAAAAACACCAATGATCGAGGCGCCGACCCATACCGGCGGATTGACCACCAACGCCACCATAAGCCCCAGCATGACGACTGAAGCCAGAATGCCGGCCTCGACGAAGGGGACGGCAATCTGCGCCAGGCCAAGCAAGCCGCCGACCAACATGATTGCGACGAAGGTAGATGGCCACACCCAGAGAGCGCGTCCTCCTTTGACGGTTGCCCATAGGCCGACTGCGGTCATGGCGGCGATATGATCGAGCCCGCTTATCGGGTGTGCGACGCCGGCTGCGAAGGAGGCGCCCAAACCGATGCCCGGATGCGACGAGGCGGACGTCACGAAGGCTAAGGTTAGAACTATCCAAGTCGAGATCACGCGCATTGTAGTCTCCTTCGGTTCAACAGATGGAAAGTCGTTACGCGTCTCCTTGCAGAAAGGGCACGCAGACATCAGAGGGCACTTCTGTTAATCGTGCGCACTGTGAGGGGGACCCAAATAAGGGAACTCAGCTAGCAGATCGCTATGCGGCCCAACCCCGTCTTGCGGCATCTTGCCGTTGGTAAGGATGGTCATAAAAGCATCCGCGACATCATCCGTAAGAGTCCTGCCATTTTCGGGAAAGGACGCAGGCCGTCTCGGGTCGTAGGGCATGATGTCTGGGAGCAATGTTCTTGCCACCCGCTCGGCTTCGTCCGGCACATATCCACCCGTGTGCTCCAGCGCGTGCGCGAATGTTGCGACAAACCGGGCATCATCTGCAGGTTCGCCTGCAAGGTAAGCGCCTTGCTCCTCACCGGGCAGAAATACGGCCTGCTGAGGCCGCGCGCCCCGTTCAACCTGCACCCAGCCCTCACCCTTCTTGTCAAGCGTGCGTGCCCACAGGCCAACCGGTTTGGTTCCCAGCGTGGAGTTGGGCACTTCCAGAACGATGCTGCAGACGTCTTTGTCGGCAAAGAAATCAGCACCAGTAAAATGCAAATCGTTCACGGCACCCAAGGTATCAAAGAAAAATGCTTCGCTTCGCCAGCCCGCGAAAAAACGATAGCCACCGGCCTCGGTCACCTGCGCATCCCTGCCTGTCGACACCGGAGCATCCTGAAAGAGAAGCTCTCCACCGTCGTCTGTCCCAGCGGCCAAACGGCCATCAACGCGGCGTACCGTGGCGATCTGCATCGGTCCTTGTAAGGAGGAGACGCGGACACGAAACGCAATGTCGGCGACTGCATCACCATTGGTGTCAATCTTGATCTCATAGAGGCCGTCAGGCGAGAACGGTTCGTTGGTCGTAGGCTCCGGATCGATTACCGTAGAGGACGGATGCACATTCATGATCAGGATCGACTTCTCCGGGTCCCCCGGCTTCGCAAAGGCATAGAGATCCGTGAGGTCCAGGCGTGCGTCTGCACGGGGGAACCCGAAATTGGGACCTGAATAGTGATGTGACATCGTGATATCCTCCTCGGCGGAAATTGAGCGACCCGGTCGAGATCCGAAACGACAGTCTTTTGTGTCGTCCAAATTCAGCTGCTGGCACCGATAACAATCAACAGCATTCAACCAATAGAGTACTGACAGCGGTCAAAGGCCGGATATATTGAACAATGGTATTCCCGATACTTTGGTGTCGATCGCTTCGGTGGCCCGACGTGCTAGTTTCCATTGATGGGCGCCGACGCTGAGCATCCCTCGATGAGGGCCCGCCGAGCGCAGCTGGCTGAGAGTGGCTGGCAGAAAGGACGCTGTGATGGCTCGCTTGTTGTCGGTCAATGTGGGTTTGCCGCGTGGCATTCCTTGGAACGGAAGGACCGTCGACACCGCAGTCTGGAAGACATCAGTTCAGGGCCTACGCCAGGTACGACGGCTCAACGTCGATGGCGACAGACAGGGAGATATGGCAGGGCACGGCGGCGAGCAGCGGGCCGTTCTGGTCTATCAATCGGAATCCTACCGGTATTGGCAACGCGAGCTGGGCCGCAACAATTTTTCCTACGGACAGTTTGGCGAGAACTTCACAGTCGATGGCCTGCCGGATCATGATGTGTGCATCGGCGATCGCTACCGGATTGGGAGCGCCTTGTTCGAAGTGACCCAACCGCGCGTCACTTGTTACCGGATCGGTATTCGCATGAATGAGCCGCGTATGGCCGCGCTGCTGGTTGCGCGAGGCAGGCCCGGCTTCTATCTGCGCGTCCTGGAGGAAGGCCAGGTCGAGGCTGGAGACGAAATCGTCCAGGTCGGGAACGGCCCTGAGCAAATGACCGTGTCGGAGGTCAATGCCCTGCTATATTTGCCCAGTCATCCTCGCAGCCAGATTGAGCGAGCGTTGCGCATCCCCGCGCTCAGCGAAGGCTGGCAGGGATCCTTCCGGGCGTTGCTCTCACAAAACAACGACCGTGATGCCACGACAGCCAATGCGGGGCTTGATCCGATGTCTGAACCACCTCCTGCGTGGACAGGATTTCGCCCGCTGCGTGTGGTGCACAAGATCCGCGAGAGCATCAGTGTGATGTCGCTGGTCCTGGAGTCCGTCGATGGGTCTCGCCTCACAGCAGCGCTTCCTGGACAGTTTGTCGTGCTGCGCCTGCAAGTGACGCCCGACGCCCCGGCCGTTATGCGCAGTTATTCTTTGTCGAGTGAACCTGGTGAGCCCTACTACCGAATAAGCGTAAAACGGGAAGCCCAAGGTGTGGCGAGTGCCTACATTGATGACCGGGTCGAAATGGGAGACGTGCTGGACGTCAGCGCACCACGCGGCAGCTTCACTCTGCGCCCAGGCGATGGTCCAATCGTGCTTCTAAGTGCCGGGGTGGGTGCGACGCCCGTGATTGCGATGCTCCATGCGTTGGCCGCAACGGGTTCGACAAGGGAAGTCTGGTGGCTCCACGGAGCTCGATGTGGCAACGAACATGTTTTCGCTCAAGAGGTTCGAGACTTGCTGAAAGACCTGCCGCACAGTCACAGCCATGTAAGCTACAGCGCGCCCGATCGCGAGGACAGGCAAGGTGTCGATTTTGATGCCGCGGGACACCTGAATATCGAGGTGCTTCGAAAACTCGACGTTCCGCGCCATGGGAATTTCTATCTCTGCGGGCCATCTGCGTTTATGGGCGACCTGAGCGCAGCGCTTGCAGCCTGGGGTGTCGCCGCAGACGCAATCCATACAGAGCCGTTCGGCCCAGGTCCTTCGAGTACACCGGGTATTGCTACATCCCCGAGCCGGCGGCCCCATCAACCTGCGGAATCGGCCGGCACGGGACCTCTGGTTTCGTTCGCACGGAGTGGCTTGAGCGTCCATTGGGGGGCAGGATTCCAGAGTCTGCTTGAACTCGCTGAAGCCTGCGACGTCCCCACGCGATGGTCGTGCCGCACGGGCGTTTGTCACATTTGCCAGACTGGCCTTGTGGCTGGAACGGTTGCCTTTCGGCCTGATCCAATCGAGCCGCCGACAAGCGGCACCACCTTGATCTGCTGTTCCCAGCCCAGTGGTGACGTCGTCCTTGATCTCTAAAGGTAGCCAGACAGGACTTGTCGGACAGTCATGTCCCCGCACCGACCTCGATTACTGCCTCGGCGAAGGCCCGCGGCGCTTCCTGCGGTAGATTGTGCCCTATGCCGCCCGTGACCAGGCGGTGAGAGTACCTTCCTGAGAACATCTTCGCGTAGGCGCTGGCTTCCGGGTGAGGCGCACCATTAGCGTCGCCCTCCAGCGTGATTGTAGGCACGGTGATGACGGGCGCCTGCGCAAGCCGCTTCTCCAGGTTCTCATATTGAGGTTCGCCCTCCGCGACGCCGAGACGCCAACGGTAGTTATGTATCACAATCGCCACATGATCGGGATTGTCGAAGGCGAGCGCGCTACGGTCGAAGGTCGCATCGTCGAAATCCCATCGCGGCGAGGCGAGCCGCCAGATCAGCTTTGCGAAATCGCGAGTAAATTTCCCATAGCCAGCCTGCCCCCGATCGGTCGCAAAATAGTACTGATACCACCATTGCAATTCCGCGCTCGGTGGCAGCGGCTGCCTGCCTGCCTGCTGACTGCCTATCAGATAGCCGCTCACCGAGACCATGGCCTTGCACCGTTCTGGCCATAGCGCTGCCACTATGTTGGCCGTTCGGGCGCCCCAGTCACAGCCGGCAATAATTGCCCGTTCAATTCCGAGGGCATCCATCAGCGCAACGACGTCCAGGGCAACTGCCGACTGCTGACCGTTGCGCATCGTATTGTCCGAAAGGAACCGTGTTGTGCCGTATCCGCGCAGATATGGAACGATCACGCGATAGCCTTTGGAGACCAACAAAGGCGCGACACCGGCATAGGTCTGGATGTCGTATGGCCAGCCATGGAGCAGGACCACCGGCGCGGCGGTTCGCGATCCCATATCCGCGTATCCGATGTTAAGCATTCCGGCGTCGATCTGCCTCAAAGAACCCAACAACTCTTGTGCCGCTTTGGTCGCGAGACCTTTGCTTGTGTGATCGACCGAGGATCTCGCCGCCGCAGGCCTCTCTGTCCCGAGCTCGAACGCAGTCATAGCCGCAACGGCCGTGCCGAGTAAGCGGCGGCGATTGTGGTCAATTTGTTGGGGCATGCCATTCATGTTCAAGCCTCCTCAGGGAAATGATCCGTGTCTTCTTGCCTCACCTGCAACTCAAATGCGCGGCCGGGCGGGAGGCGACCCGGCCGCGCTACTGGGCGAAGGCGATGGGGGGAGGATCGCCTCTTTCGCCTCAGATTGATCGGCGTAGTGATCTGAACGCCTCTCTTAGCTCGGCACAGAAAACGTAAGGCTGCTCCCACGCCGCGAAATGCCCGCCTCTATCCACTTCATTCCAGTAAATGAGGTTGCGGAAGCTTCTCTCGCCCCAACTCCGCGGTGCGCGGTAGATCTCGGCCGGATACACGGTGACCGCCACAGGGACCTTCGGGATGTCAAACGCGTCGAACGGGCCACCGCCTGCTTGCGCGCCTTCCCAATACGATCGCGACGATGAGG
The DNA here is from genome assembly GCF_000502935.1 of Mesorhizobium sp. LNHC221B00. NCBI lineage: Bacteria > Pseudomonadati > Pseudomonadota > Alphaproteobacteria > Hyphomicrobiales > Phyllobacteriaceae > Mesorhizobium > Mesorhizobium sp. LNHC221B00. The sequence continues at coordinate 108,340 of NZ_AYWR01000006.1, forward strand.
CTCCCGAGTTGGTAAACCAGTAGAAAGAGATGGCATCCAGCATCTCGTTGTAGGTGAAGATCCGTTCTGGCTCTCCCTCGCTATCCGTCCACTCGGAGAATTTCTCGTAGAAGTAAGCTGCCATTGCGACCGGAGAGTCGCAGAGGGCATAGCCGATGGTCTGCGGGCTCTGGTTCATCATCGCCGCGTAGCCAAAACCGTCGCGATAGAAGTGCAGCAGCCGATCGTAGGCACTCTTCTCCCGGTCCGATAATTCCGCCGGCGCCGGGTCGAAATTGCGGAGATGCCGAATAATGTCGAGAGGTACAGTCCCTGGCATATTAATGTGAATGCCGAGAAGACCTTTCGGAGCCTGAACGGCCAACAACTGCGAGACAATCGCGCCCCAGTCGCCTCCCTGCGAGACGTACCCGGTGTATTCCAGCCTGAGCATCAACTCATGAAACGCGGCAGCCATCCGCGCCGGAGCCCAACCGGTCGCGGTCGGCTTACCCGAGAAGCCGTAACCCGGCATAGTTGGAAGCACGAGATGGAATGCATCTTCTGCCCGCCCCCCGTGCACAGTCGGATTGGTCAGCGGACCAATGACCTTCAAAAACTCCACAATCGAGCCGGGCCAACCATGGGTCATTAGCAAGGGCATTGCCCCTTCGTGCGGTGAGCGAACGTGCGCGAACTGAAGATCCAATCCGTCAACGCAGGTGATGAACTGCGGCAACTTGTTCAGTTTGGCCTCCACCTTGCGCCAGTCGTACCGGCTGCCCCAGTAGTCAACGAGCGTTTGAAGCTTTGCCAGTTGGACGCCTTGCGATCGATCATTGACGGTCTCCCTCTCCGGCCATCGTACCGCTTTGATGCGCCTGCGGAGATCTGCAAGCGCCCAAGTCGGGACATGGATACTGAACGGGCGGATGGATTCTTCTCCGGCCGCTGCCCGCAACGCTTTTGGCACCAGATTGACAGCTCCAACTGCGATAGCTCCAACAATGACATCGCGCCGAGTTGGTGATAGCGATATCGCTGACATTATTTCTTCCTCGGTCGTGTTTTATGCGGACAGCAATTGGAAGATCTATATCCGAGGTGCGCAAGTCTATCGCACCATGGTATCGGCAATACTTTCTGGTCAGTCAGAGAAATCGTCTGAAGCCGTGACGATTTCATTCCCGGACGTTACGCACCGTGTATTATTCAGGAAAATACAACCGCTATGCGTCGATACCATATTCCGATGACCGTGATGCCGACCGGCGAGGAGCAGCAACTCCATTGCCGGAACACTACAAACTTCAATGATCGACCCCGCGCATCCTCAGACGCGTTCGTGGGCATCGTCCCTGTCGCCCGCGCGCGCGGCTACACCACCGCTCAGGTCGGCAGCGGTTTACCGGCCTGCTCCGCTACCATGTACTCGGCGTACCAATCGGGCCAGTTCTCATCCCTTTGTCCTCCGGTCCGCTTCTCATGCTCACCATGGGCTCCCGCCGCGCGTCGGAGCGCGGCTGCAAGTTCGGCCGGCGCGGTAAACCTGGTATCGGCATCGATACGTCCGGGGAGTCTCGTGGTGATTTCCTGTAACAGCCACGCATTGCCGTCGGGATCCTTGAACGAAGTGAAAGAGTTGTAGGTTCGCCGCTCCGGATCCCTGCCTTTGATCGCCGGCTGTCCAGGCCCTGTACGGTATGACACTTCGCTCGCGTCGACCCCGCGAGCCACGAGTTCGGCGTGCGCCGCTTCGATATCGGAGACAACGAGATAGAGCCCCTGTACCGAACCGGGCAAGGCGGACGTGAGGCCGATGCCGAAGTGGATCGAGCCCGGGGAGCCCGGGGGCGTGAACTGGACGACCCGAAATGTGTCACCGACGGCAAAGTCGGCATCGAGCCTCCAACCCAAGTCACCGTAGAACCGCTTGGCCCGGTCGACATCCGAAACAGGAATGACAACGACCTCGAGCTTCATATCGACTGCCGGCGATCCCTGGCGCTTTTTCGCGGCCTCGGTGCGCACTACATCATTGCTCATATCGAGCTCCCTCGGTTCGGCGGCGATACCCGCCCAAACGCGAACACGAGAGCAGAGCAGCGCAACGGCATCAATTGCCCGATGGTATCGGTGTGCGGCCTTCCACTGCACACGATGACTGGAGCGAGCAGCGACCTCACCATGGCGCGCGCCCGCTCGCGCAGAGTCATCTTCGATCCATATCTTGAGCGTTCCGGGAGGGGCGCCGACGATCCCCACGGTCGCCAATGCCGAAAGGAACTCGCGCTCTGCAGGCAACAATGATCTCCTTGGCATGACTCCAGCCTCATCCGATGGAGAACAAATCTAAGATCTACCGCTGGGCGGGGCGACCCGCGTAGATGAAACGATGTCCCGCTCGCACCGAAATTGTGGGTCGCTTGAAGTGCGAGGTCCATGACGCTTTGGTATCGGTCCCCAGGCGGCGTGGCATTGGCATTGCGCCAAGGAAGTTCCTGCACATGGCGGGAAGCAATTGGAGAGCTGAGGAAGAATGGCCAACGTACCGAATCCTTCCGCGGAATCCGGCTAACGCACATCGGATCAGCATCTCCCGACCGATCGATGCCAAAGTATCGGCAATACCATTGAACAATAGATTCACGACGATCTACAGATACATAAAAATTCATCCGGTTAAGTTCTGACCGGGGGAGGTTAATAGAAAATCGTCACCAGCGTCGTCGATCCGGCGACTGCCTCATTGAGGAGAAGGAACACATCATGAACGTTACAGCTAAATGTCTCGTCACAGTATTTGCACTCTCAATAATCGGGGGAAGCGCATTTGCCGGCGCACTTGATGTCATCGACCCGATCAACCAGCAGTCGTCTACCTACACCAGTTCCATCAAGGGTCCGACCCATACCGATCCGGTTATGAGGAGCAGGTTCAGGGCAGCGTTGGAAACCCTGCCGATGGGTAAGCGCAAGGCGATGATGAGAGAATGCCAGGACCCGGGGATGACCAAACCGTACGCGGAATTCTGTGCTGATCTGAATGCTCTTGGTCACGGCCATTGAAAGCCGTTCCGACCAGACAGCGGTGTGCTTGCTGCCCGCCACTGTTGTTCGAGGTACCAGGTGAATCGGCCTATCGCATCGGTTCGAGCGGATTGCCGGGTCGGTGAGTTTCGCTTTCTCACAATCGTGAGAAGCTCGCAGGGGAATTTTGAAATCAAAGTATCCGCAATATCCGAGACCAGCAAAACCTTTGGTTTACCGACAAGTCGTCCCCGACGAACAATATTTAAAAATAGGAGATTTGTTATGCTTCTCTACCGTTCCGCTCTTTCGAGGGCAGCGGCAAATGCCGGTTGCCTTATGCTCACTGTTGGATTCGGCTTGGCGCCAATCGGCGGTGCCTGCGCCGACACCTTGCCAGGACAGCCTGGCGTCCCTTACCAGGGCATGCCGTCGTTGGCGCCGATAGGCTCGCGCGTCGATCACTACCTTCCGATTCCCAAGGAAGACGTAACCCCGGCCATCGACCCGAAGAAGGGATACCGGAGCCAAAAGCTGGGTCGTGGCCTCTACATGGTCACCGACAACGGGTACCAGTCGATGTTCCTGGTGTATGAAACGGGTGTGGTTGTGATCGACGCCCCTCCGGGGTACTCGGCTCACATACGCCAGGCGATCACCGAGGTGACGGATCAGCCTATCACACATGTCATCTACAGCCACGCGCACGTGGATCATATTGGCGGCGCGAACGATCTCGGCGGCCATCCAATTATCATCGCCCAGGAAGAAACCCTTAGGCTGCTCGAACGGGCGAAAGATACCAGGCGCCCTCTACCGACCGTCACCTTCAAGGACCACTATACCTTGAAGGTTGGAAGTCAGGTTCTTGAGCTGAGCTATCCCGGCAGCAGTCCCCATGAGCCGGGCAACATCTTCATCTATGCTCCAGAACAGAAGGTGTTGATGGTGGTGGATGTGATCTTTCCCGGCTGGATGCCCTGGCGTCGCTTCGCACTTGCCAAGGACATCCCCGGCTACTTCGAGCAGGTGGCCTATATCGACACCTTGCCGTTCGAAACCCTTGTCGGGGGTCATGTCAATCGCGTGGGCACGCATTCCGATGTCCGTACCCAGCTCGAATTCATGAATGACCTGAAGGCCGCGGCCGCTGCTGCGCTGAAGTCAACACCCCCCGGCGAAGAAATGGAAGCAGAAGACAGGGGCAACCGCTGGGCCGTCTACGACAACTATATCGATCGCGTCGTCGTGAAATGCGTCAATGAGGTCACGCCCAAGTGGCAGTCCCGACTGGCCGGGTATGACGTGTTCATCTGGGACCAGTGCTACGCGATGGAGCAGAGCCTTCGTATCGACTGAAGGCTTGCAAATTCGAGGGTTCAGGCCGGGTCGTCGTTATGGGCGGTCCCGCCGGAAGGTGGTGCGGTCCAAGGGATTACCGGAGCAGCAGCCGACATGGCGACTGGTCGGTGATCCCGGGCACCACCAAGCAATCTTGCAAGTCGACTAGCCACATGTTGGAGATTGGATCGTTGAGATGCTCCGAGCTGAAGGCTTTGTACCCGCGCAACCGCCGTTGAGGAGTGATGACCAATCGCAACCAGCGGCATCTCGCGCATTCGGTCCTGTGGCCTCGCCTGCATCAACGCGGGCGCCGATAGGTCGGGCCCGGAAGGTCGCTATCCTGGTGGTCGCGGCTGTAACGATGTCGCTGTCGGCAGCCTGGGCCTGGCAATGGTATTTTCACGGCCGTTTCGAGGAAACCACCGACAACGCTTATCTGCGCGGCGATATAACGAGCATCGCGCCCAAGCTCTCCGGCTATGTGGTGGAAGTCCCGGTTGGAGACAACGCCGGCGTTCGCAAGGGGAATTTGCTGTTTCGCATCGACGACAGTGACTACCGCGCGAAACTTGACCAAGCCCTTGCCACTCTGTCCACGCGACAGGCCGATATCGCAAACATTGAAGCAACGCAGAAACTGCAAGATGCATTGATCGGACAAGCGGCGGCACAGGAGCGGTCGGTCTCAGCGGATCTGCTGTTCGCGAGAGCCAATCTTGACCGCTACACCGCGCTCCAAAAGAGCGGAACGGCCAGCGAACAAAAACTCCAGGATGCGCAGACCGGGTTTGCAAAGGCCGAGGCTGCGGATAAAGCCGCGGCGGCCAATACTCTGGCGCAGAAGCTCAGGCTTGGCGTGCTCGAGGCGCAACTTGCCGGCGCCCAGGCAGCGATGGCTCAGGCGAAAGCGTCTGTCAGCCTGGCCCGGATGGATCTTGCCAACACTCTCATCCAGTCGCCAATCGACGGTGTCGTCGGCAACCGGCAAGTTCGCGTCGGGCGGTATGTCACTCCCGGCACCCCGGCGATGGACATCGTTCCGGTACAAGATGTTTGGGTCGTCGCCAATTTCAAGGAGACCCAACTAGATCGAATGGAAATCGGACAGCCAGTTCGGGTGACGATTGACGAGTACCCTGGTGTTCAGATTGATGGTGTCGTCGACAGCTTCGCCCCGGGTAGCGGAGCTGCCTTCAGCGTGCTGCCACCGGACAATGCGACCGGTAACTTCATCCGCGTCGTTCAGCGCGTTCCAGTCAAGATAAGACTTACACACAATCCGTTGCCTGGTCGGCTGGTTCCTGGACTTTCAGCTCGCATTGCTGTCCGGGTGGGCCGAGCAACCGATCGCGCAACCACCTCGTCGAACCCGGCCGGCGACGTTGCCGGAAAGCGGCCCGGTGCGGCACAATGAGCCGTCAGGTCGAACCGCGACAGGCGAAGCCCGGAGCGCTGGGCGACGCGTTGGTCTTGATCGGAGTTGTACTGACCGCCGTCATGGATTCGATCGCCAGCACGGCGCTCTCTATCGGGCGCCTGGATATGCTGGGCGACATACATGCCACGAGCGACGAATTCGCGACTTTCGACATCGCCTTTCTCGCGGCCAAGCTGACCGGTTTTTTGGTCGCGCCGCTGTTTGTTGCCGCGCTGAAGCCTACGCCCTGTTTGCGCGCCGGCGCGGTCGCGCTTCTGTTGGCGTCCGCTGCAATGATCTCTTCCGCCGATATTGCCTGGATTGACTTCTGCCGCATCGTTCAGGGTTTTGCAGGCGCGACTGTGCTCGTGGCAGGCCAGACGCTGCTGTTCTTGCGCTTCCCGAGCCGTCAGCAACCGATAGTGCAAGCTGTTTTGGCCCTTGGCTCGGTCATGGCCCCGACAACCGTGACGCCAGCGCTGCAAGGTTGGCTTGTCGACCACTTGTCATGGGACTGGATATTCCTGAGCAACGTGCCGGTGGGTATCGTCGCCCTGGTCATGCTTGCGGCGGACCGCAGGCAAACGTTCCGCGACAAGATCCGCCTCCCCTATCCCCAGGTCGCGCTAGCTGGACTCGCCGCCGCATCCTTGACGTATGTGTCGCAGCAAGGCAGCAGGTTCAATTGGTTCGACGACGGGCACATCACCCTTTTCACCCTGAGCGGCCTGCTGGCGGTCATCCTCCTGCTGCTGTGGGAATTTGAATTTACATCGGACCGTTCGATCCTCCCCACGTCGCCTTTGGGTGATCCCGACTTTCGCTTCGCACTTGTCGTCAGTCTGGTAGCCGGATTCGCCTTGTCCGGCAGCGCCTTCCTCATCCCGGCCTTTGCCCTAAACGTTCTCGCTTTCACGGCTACAGATGCTGGAACACTTCTCTTGCCGAGTGGAGTAATCTTGGGTTGCACACTGCTGGTTGCCGGAGTCGGCGTTCAGAAATGCGGAATAAATCCGCTTGCTTTGGCCCCTGTCGGCGTCGTGTTTTTCGCCTCGTCAATGTGGTTCCTGTCGGGTTCGACAAGCGACAGCGGGACTGTGGATCTGGAGTTTCCACTGCTCCTGCGCGGCTTTGGGCTGGGTCTCTTGTTCATCAGCCTGACGCTGTTTGCCTTAATGCGGCTTCCTGCCAAGGCCCTGCCGTTCGGCATCGGTCTTTTCGCTCTTGGCAAACAGGTTGGTGGTCTGACGGGCACCGCTCTGCTGCAAACTTATCTTGATCGACAACTTGCCTATAACAGGACAATCCTGGCGTCCCATCTGGCCATTGGCGACGTCTCCCTCGAAGAGCGTCTGAAGGCCGTGGCGGGCCAACTTGCCGCCAGGGGCCTCGACAGTGTTGTCTCTGGTAGGGCCGCGCTATCGCTTCTGCGGCAGGCTCTCGATAGGCAGGCGATCGCCATTTCCTTCAATGAGGCCTTCTTCGCGCTTGTCCTGTTGTTCTTGATCGCGGCGCCTTGCCTGGTCATCGCCAGGAGGGTTCTTGGCCGTCGATCTTCGGCCCAAGGTTTATCGAGGATCTAGGCTGCTATTGCTGGGAAACGCCGGTGAGACATGTGTCCTCAACTGATGACGAAAAAATGGTCGACCTGACTCAGGCCTCGTCCTGCGGCGTTCCCATAGCCGCCTGGGCTTCCTGAGCATTGGCTGGGCCTCGGAGAACCTTGGCAGCCAATACGGCAACAATCGTGCCGACGACCGGTCCCACGACGTAGACCCACCACGTGGACAGATCGCCTCGCGCCAGGTCGGGTCCGAAAGCACGGGCAGGGTTCATCGCCGCTCCTTCGTAGGGGCCACCCAGGGTTCCTAGCGACATCACGTACGCACCCACGGCGATAGGGATAAACTGGCCATTGAGCTTCGGGCCGTTTGCCATCGAGATCACCATCAAAACCATTCCAAATGTCAGAATGGCCTCGAAGAACACCGCTTGGATGAGTTGTTCAGGTTGCGGAATCGTGGCCGCGAGATTGCCTTCGATGCCGAAGAATGAACGAGCAAGAAATGATCCCGCCGCCGCGGCAATGAGCTGCACAACGACGTAGGCCGCGCACATCGGCCAACCCATATCGCCGCGCAAGGCAAACGCAAATGTCATGGCGGGATTAAAGTGCGAACTAATGTCGCCGAGAAAATAGATCGCTGCGACCAGCCATAGTGCAGAAATCGCCGACAGGATGAAGGCAGTGACGATGGGCTCAACCTTTATCCCGCCGTGCAAAACCAGAATGGCTGCACCGGCTGACAGCACGAACGTCAATCCTGCAGTACCGATAAATTCTGACAATAGGCGCCGGAACCGATGTCCGGGACTTTTCCAGTCTGCGTTGAACCGAGGCTCGCCGATCTGCAGTGCGAGAGCGGCCTCGCCGAGGCCAACAGGATGGGTGCTCATGGATATCCTCCTGGAATAACTAACTGAAGGTGATGAACGCCTTGGCCAGGCCGGCAGCGGCCGCCTGTACGTTGTGTGGACGAGCGAACGCTCACCTATGCGGATGTCGCGACGTAGGGTCTCACCATCATTTCTGGTTCAACCACGCGGTCGAACACTGCTTCGGAAACGAGGCCGAGCTTCAGAGCAGCCGCCCTCAGTGTGAGATCGTTGTCCATCGCATAGTGCGCAATCTTTGAAGCTTTGTCATAGCCGACCACAGGCGAGAGTGCGGTAACGAGCATCAGCGAATCGCGGACATCCTGGGCAATCTTCTTCCTGTTGGGCTGCGTACCCTCGACCAGGAACCTACGGAAGTTCGTGCAGCTGTCGGTGACGATCGTGATCGAGTGGGTGATGTTGTGGATGATCAGTGGCTTGTAGACGTTCATCTCGAGATATCCGCCGGCACCGCCGAACCCCACTGCAACATCATTGGCCATCACCTGCACGGCAGCCATGGTTAGCGCTTCGGCCTGGGTGGGATTCACTTTGCCGGGCATAATCGAGGAGCCCGGCTCGTTCTGCGGTATTACAAGTTCGGCAAAGCCGGTTCGGGGTCCGCACGACATGAGACGAATGTCGTTGCCTATCTTGTAAAGTGAAGTTGCCAGCGTGCGCATCGTGCCAGAAAACTGTACCAGGGCATCATGCGCGCCCTGGACAGCGAACTTGTTGGGCGCGGTTACAAACGGAAGCTGGGTTTGCCTAGCGATTTCGGACGCGGCGGCTTCTGCGAAACCTGGTGCGGAATTGATCCCGGTGCCAACCGCCGTCCCGCCGAGGGCGAGCCGATAGATGCCGCCCAGTGAACTCTCGAGCCGATCCAGGTTGTCGGTAAGCATTTCGGCATATCCAGACCATTCCTGGCCCAAAGTCAGCGGCGTTGCATCCTGCATATGGGTGCGGCCGATCTTGACGATGTCTTTCCACTCCTCGGACTTGGAGCGGATAGCTTCCGCAAGCTGCTTGACAGCCGGGATCAGGCGCCGTTTGGCGTTGGTCGAGGTCGCGATGTTCATCGCGGACGGAAATGAATCGTTCGACGATTGCGCCATATTGACATGGTCGTTTGGATGAACTGGTGTCTTACTGCCGAGGACGGTCCCGGCCAGCTGGCAGCACCGGTTAGAAATCACCTCATTAACGTTCATGTTGAACTGAGTGCCGCTGCCCGTCATCCACACGTGGAGCGGAAACATGTCCTGATGCTGCCCCGCCAAGATCTCGTCACATGCCTGGACAATCAGTCGATGGACTTGAGGATCGAGCCGTCCGCCTGCATGATTGGCGTTGGCAGCGGCTTTCTTCAGCACCGCATAAGCTGTTATCATTTCGCGCGGGATCAGATCTCTGCCGATGGAAAAATGATGGAGAGACCTCTGCGTCTGGGCTCCCCAAAGCTTGTCGGCTGGGACGTCTACCTCACCCAGACTGTCGGTCTCCTTGCGCATGCGAGTCACGGTCCGTCCTCTTCACAACCCTTGACGTTGCTCCGTCGATTCCCAGTCTCCGCAACCGCTACCGATACTTGGCTGTATATTCGTTGAGGTTTCTCTCGACGTTCCCGGGCCGCTGCAGTCCTTCCTCGACGAGCACCTTGAGACGCGCCTGGGCCGCAGGCCGTTGTACGGAAGTGATGAACGCGTCCCACCCCGGCTGCATCTCAGAATCCGGTGGCAGGCTAGCTTGGTTGATCAGGGTCTTGGCGTCGGCAATCGCCTGCCCGTCGAACGACGCAATTCGCGTCGCCAAGGCGTCGACAAAACTGTCCAATTGTGAATCGGGCAACGCCCGATTCACGTAACCGTAGCGCTCGGCAAGTTCGCCATCAAAGCCCTCGGCACCGATCAACATCTCCATGGCGCGGCCGCGGCCGACCAGCCGAGGCAGCCGCGCCATGGGGCCGCCTCCAGGGACAAAGCCGGCGCCGACTTCAAACTGCGACACAACCGCTTTCTCTCGACTTGCAAAACGCATATCGGCCGCGAGCGAAAGCTCGCTGCCTATGCCACTCGCCCGCCCCCGAATTGAAACAATCGTCGCAGCCTTCAGCCGGCTTATACGTACCATGACGTCAGGCACGGGATGCATACCCGTTGGCCCCGGCTCCATGCCGGTGGAATCCTTAAGGGGACCAAGAAGGTCGTAGTGAGCGATGAAATAGCCCGGGACCGCGCTGTCAAACACCACGACCTTGACCCTCCCGTCGGCTTCGATCTGACCAACAATTTTTGCAAGCTCGCGGACTTCGGACGGGCCGATAATATTGAGTGGAGGATTGTTGAAAGTGACTTCCCAGTAGGCGTCGCTCTTGCGTGTCAGGCGGATCTTCTCCGTCGTTGTGCTCAGTGTCGCTGCAGGCGGTGCGCTAGCAGCACTGGGCAACTTTGATTCCTCTCCGAAAACATGCGCGGGCCCTTGCAGGACGGCGACAACGGAAAACAACAATACCGACTTCTGAATCTTACAATACTTCATAGCCACTTTACCTCGCCAAATGTTAAAACCCGCAACATCCACCATGATCAAACAACGGCGCCATAGGCTGCGTTAAGTCATCCCGATACGCAAAACCACCCGCCACGGCGTCTCACCGCCAGCCCTAAGTCCGATCTTCAATTAATATTTCAGTCTATCTTACCCATCAAAATAGATGTACCAAGATCGCGCGCGCGACCATAGTACGATGGTATCGTCAATACCTTAGGATTGATGGGCTTCCCATTGCGCTATGTCGTTTTAATCGAGGCGCCAGGCGCGGAGAAAAGTCTCTACTGAGTGATGCCCAGTCGGGCCGCCATATTCACCAGCTGGGCCAGTGAGCGAGCCTGCATTTTGCGCATAGCTTGGCCACGATGCGCCTTGACTGTGATCTCGCTGATACCGAGCTCAAAGCCGATTTGTTTGTTCAATAGACCCGAGACAACCAGCGTCATAACCTCTTGTTCGCGACGGCTAAGCGACGTATGGCGATCCTTGAGGGCCTGGAATTCAGAATCGAGAGCAAGCGCGCTCTTGCTTCTTTCAAGTGCCAGCTTGATCGCACTCAAAAGTTCCTCGTCGTCGAATGGTTTGGTCAAAAACTCGATAGCCCCAGCCTTCATCGCCTTGACTGTCATTGGTACGTCGCCGTAGCCGGTTATGAAGATGATGGGCATAGGGGTACGCTCGTTAGCCATCAGACTCTGCAGGTCGAGCCCACTCAGATCCGGCAGATTGACATCCAAGATGAGACAGCTCGAAACCGGCACCACCTGTGGTCGATCGAGGAATTCTTTTGCTGAACCGAAGGTCTGCGGCCGCCAACCCGACGAGCAGATTAGCAACTCCAGCGATTCGCGCACCGAGACGTCGTCATCTACAATGAACACGATGGATGCTTCGTCCGACATTGCGACGCTGCCCAGTTCAGCTGCTCCACCCGTGTACATGGCAAATTATCCTCCTAGACCGGCATTAACAATCGCCACCTTCAAGGCTTACAGACCGCCAGTTGGAGAGCCTCCTGAAGGGCCCTGTCGCTGAACGGCTTGAACAAACACTCGACCGCACCCTGTTCGATGAGACGAAGCCGCATGGCGCTGCTCCGCTGCGCGGTAATGTAGACGATCGGAATCTCTTGCCCGCGACGCGCTAGTTCCTCTTGCAGTTCGGGGCCTGTCATGACGGGCATGGTCACATCGAGAACCAGGCACTTGGTTTCATGGATGCTGTCAGACGCCAGAAACTCCGTTGCCGAAGCGAACGTGTCCACCCTGAAGCCCAGCTCCTTGAGCAAATCTGGTAAGGACTCGCGCACCGATTTATCGTCGTCAACAACTGAGACCAGTGCACCCGCAGGCTTCATCTCGCTCCCACCGATCTTCGAACACCACCGACCGCGGACGCCGTACCAACACTCACATCCTGCACAGACGATCGCTCTCTGGAGTATTCGGGAACAGAAAACGTGAACGTGACTCCCGGGCCATCATTTGCCGCTGCCCATAGACGCCCGCAGTGGCTCTCGATGATGGAACGGCTAACGGACAATCCCATCCCCATGCCTTCATTCTTGGTGGTGTAGAAAGGTTCAAAGAGCCGCTCCGCATTATCTGGGCCGAAACCCGTGCCGGAATCCCGTACAGATAAGCGCACATGATCATCTTCATCGGGCTCGGTCTTGATTGTTAACTTCCTGGGGCGATCATCGACCCCGTTCATGGCGTCCACTGCGTTGCGCAGCAGATTCATGATCACCTGCTGAAGCTGGACACGATCTCCCGCAACGAGCGGCAGACCCTCCGCAAATTCAGGCTGAAGAACCACGCGACTGCTCTGAAGGTCACCCGACGACAAGGCGATCACCTCCCTTGCCGCCTCGTTCAAATCCACCGACTGAACGGTAGGAGCTCGCTTGCTGAAGAGAGCGCGCAATCGCGTTATTACATCTGAGGCTAGATTGCCGTCGCGTATGGTTCGCCGGGCGGTTTCGCGTGCGCCGTCAATGTTTGGAGGATCGGCTGCCAACATGCGGAGGCAGGTGCTGGCGTTGGTGATGATCCCCGACAACGGTTGACTGACTTCATGGGCAATCGAAGCGGTCAAGACTCCGAGGCTCGAAACCCTGGTTACATGTGCGAGTTCAGATCGGGCCCTGCCAAGTGCTTCTTCAGCCTGCCGCCGCTCCGTCACGTCCTGAACCGCGGTGAGGCATTCCATGCGGTCATCCTGATGACGGATAACCCGGCCAAAGGTGCGTAGATACTTGACCCTGCTATCCGGCATCCGCAGCCGGATCTCATAGCCCAGATAACTCTGCCCGGCGCGAACCCGAGCCATCTGGGCAGACAGCGACTGGAGGTCATCCGCGTGGATTCGCTCACGGAGCCGCTCAAGCGTCACAGCGGAGTTCGGATCGAGTTCGAAGATATGATAGAGTTCCTCGGAAAAGGCGATCTCGTCAGTGTCCAGGCGCCAGGAGAACGCGCCGGTGGAACTTAAGCGTTGTGCTTCCGAAAGCAACGTTTCGCTCCGCCGGAGCGCTGCCTCTATAAGGGAACGTTCGATCGCAATGCTGGCGATCTGTGTGGCGTGCGCGATGAGATCCTGATGGTGCGGCGAAGGGCTCGCAGGCTTCCGTTGGACGATGCAAAAGGTTGCAAGCACCCGCCCCTCTCTGGAACAAATCGGCGTGCTCCACACTGACCTGTATCCGTGCTTCAGAACATGTAGCCGCACAGGCGACGTATACCAGCGGGGATCGGATTCCATGTCCACTGCGACCACCTGCGTTTTTTGATAAGCCGCTATGCCACATGGCAACAGATCGCCGTCGACCGGCATGCCGGCAATCGGCGCGATGTAGCCGGGAGACAAAGAAGGAGCCACGGCATATTCGAATGTCGAGCTGCTCCAATTTATCAGGTGGACGTCACAGAAGCAGTCGGGGGCAGCGTCTTCGACAAAAACGCACAACGCGCTGAGAACATCCCGAAGCAAACTGCCCGACGCGATCATCTCCAGCAAATGCTTTTCGCTGGCGACAAAAGCTTCCGCCCTTTTACGACCCTCAATATCGTGACTGATGCCGTACCATCGGATCACTTTTCCAGCTTTGTCGTGGACCGGCACGCGACGGGCAATGTGCCAGCGATACGTCCCGTCACTTGCACGCACGCGGTACTCATGCTCGAACGGTTCTCCGGACGCGACACATTCGTACCATTTGCGCTCTTCGAGTTCGATGTCATCTGGGTGGATCGTGCTTCTCCAGCCACCACCCGCCAAATCGTCGGTTGAGAGCCCTGTAAATTCACGTCCGCGCTCGTTGATGAAAATACGCGTGCCGTCGGCCGCGAAAGCCCCAACCAGGGCTGGAATGCCGTCGACCGTTCGTTGAAGCTCGCGTTCGGCTTCAATTGCTTTTTCCTCGGCGCGTTTACGTTCATCGATGTCGACGTTCACCCCATACCATTTCACGACGTCGCCGCGTTCATCCCGCGTCGGATTGGCGCGGAGCAGAAACCACCGATAACTCCCATCAGATCCACGCAACCGAGCTTCAGCCTCCCCTCCTTCACCCGAAGTCAAGAAGGTGTTCCACGCTGCGAGCAGACCTGTTACGTCGTCAGGATGGATCGCAGCCGTCCAGCCCCAACCTTGCCCCTGCTCCGCTGAAAGCCCCGCGTAGTCGAGGTAGTGCTGGCTCAGAAACTCGGTATACCCATCTGGGCGAGTCGCCCAAGCCAAGGCCGGAATTGTATTGATAATCAGCTTCAGATCGTGCTGACTTGCCGCCAGGGCTTCCTCGCTTCTGCGCAGTGCTTCTTCCGTCCGGCGCCTGTCCTCGACTTCCTGAGTCAACGTTTGATTGGCCGCGACAAGTTCACCTGTTCGTTCCGTAACACGTCCGTCAAGTTCCGAGGCCAGTCGCTTCTGTTCGCCTAGTTGACGGGCCCCCTGCAGGGCAACGACAGCCTGATTTGCGGCAACTTTCAAGAGAAGCCCGTCGGTCTGGTTCGGAAAGTCGGAGCTCTGCGACCCGGTGACCACGACACCGACCTCTCCTTGCAGGCCGAGCAACGCCAACCCAGCGAAGAACTCGACGCCTCCAATATGGATCTGCCCGCTCGGCGGCCATTTCGACGCGGCATCGCCAAACATCTGATAAAGGGCTCGCCCAATCTCCTCCGGCTTTACTTGGACGATCGAATGAGCGAACCGCGCGATCTCGATCGGCCATTCCGTGTCCGCGTCGAACAGACGCACATAAATAAAATCAACCGGCAACATGGCAACAAGCACGTCAAGCAAGGTCTCAACGATCTGAGGAGGACTTCCTCCGGCCCAAATGGCGGGTAGAGCAAGCAGGCTCACCAAATCGTTCATCGAGCGCTTAAGCCGTTGAATCTCTTCGCCAAGGGTGGCCAGCGCAGGTTCCATGCTAGCTCGTCGTCTTGTCGGGCGACACCTGACCCAGCCGCCGTTGACGGAGCTCGCGAAGGAAGTCCTCAGGCGGCATAAAGAATGGATTCTGTTGCAAAATGCCGCCAATGACGATCATCGGATGGGTCCGCATGATGTCAACGACCGTATCGCCACCAAATTTTGCCAAGTCGTACACGCAGATAACCGCGTCATCGTGACGGGACCATACGTCGTTTACCCGAGCTTCAAACTCCACCAGGTCGTCAATATGCGACCTCACCTCGGAGGCCCAATCCATGTGGCAGACAATGCGACTGAGGGGAAATCCACTCTCGGCATTCCCGCTGGCCAGCGTTTCAAACACCTCCAGCATCCGGTCTTGATCGAACCGACCGTCCCGGAGGTAGGCTTCGGTGTTGGTGCGAAATTCAAGCTGACCGCTTTGCTCCGCAGTTGTCGTGTCGATGCCCGCCATCCTTAGTCGGTGCAAATGCCTGCAGCGCTCGCCTGGATTAACAATGTGAATGATTTTGTCGCCGCATGCGAAACCATCCTGCATGAAGGGAAACAACACACGAAAGGCATCATCGTCGCCGTTGAAAAATGCACAGGCATGACGCATGTCCCCAAGTTGGGATCCCGCAAAAGGAATGGGATGTGGGGTCTTCCTCATGAAGCGTCGCCTAGCGGAACGTGCCTACCTCCGAACCATGAATGCACCCGGCCGACACGAACGTCTATTATGCGTTGGTGTCGATTTTGGATGGGCGAGATCGACACCCTTATCGAAAAAGAGGGCTCCATGCCGTTTGGCGTCTAGCGAGGTTCGGGTGCCAGCGCGTTATGATGGAAGCGTCACTGCTTCAGGGCGGCCATCGTGGTCGGGAAGACTATCCGTGGACAAGACCGAAGGCCTGGGATCCGGGCTGGAGGCGGACCGGCTCATGAGCGACGTCCGCTCGGGCGGTCAGCGCATTACAGCGTTGATCGCATCGAGTAGTGCAGTGTCCGTGAATGGCTTCAGCAGGCATTCGATTGTCCCGCTTTGGCGCAGACGACGGCAAAATTGCTCATCTCCATGGGCCGTTATAAAAACAATTGGTATCTGTCGGCCTTGTTGCGTCAGCTCGCGTTGGAGCTCGATCCCCGACATCCCTGGCATTGCGATGTCAAGGACCAAGCACTTGGTGTGATCGACTAGTCTCGAGGCCAGGAACTCTTCCGCGGAGGAGAACGCTTCGGCTCCGTGACCAAACATGCCAATGAGGTCAGGAAGCGCCTCGCGCACGGACTCATCATCATCGACAACAGCGATAATTGCGCGTTCCATCATCATACGCTTCCGATATTCTCCGCCAAACTCGGCGGCATGCCCCTAAAGCTGTTCGACGAAATTCTCACACTGCGCGAAAGAAACGCAAGCCACAAAGAAGAGGCAGAGTGCGTCAAGGCAAAACGCCCCGCCGCCGGCACGCTGATGCTGACTGCGACCGCCGCGCCAGCTTGGTAAGCCGAACGTACCCAAGACCGCTCCGGCAGAAAATGCGCACAATCGGGCCCGCGTCTGGTAAAAATGATTTTGAGAAATAGTGCGGCAACCTGATCGAGTTCGGTATGTAGGCCGCATAGCATGGCCATATTGTTTGCATCTTTGAGGCGGCGGAGTGAAAGCTCTCTGTACTCAGCCAAGAGAGCGCCGGATGTCATCATTATCTCGCAGTTCGCTTAGAGCGCTCATTCATAGCCAGTATCGCCTGCAATGACGTCCTCACCACAGGTTAGGGTGCCCCTGCTTAGCCAGAGAATCCATAGCACTTTGGTATCGACCGGGATCTTTCCATGTTGCTGAGTGCTATTGGTTGGTGAGCCGACACCAAGGCATAATGGACCAGCGCACCGAGTGGGTGCAAACTCGCTCGCGCGTATGTGCCAGCATCTTGGGAGGGCGGGTACATGATACGACGGGGCACCGACACAAACGTCGCCGGCAGGGGCTTTTTCGGAGATCACAGTTTAACATGGGACGTCAACGCGAGGGCGCTAGCGCGGAAACTGAGCGTCTGTATCGGTGCATGAATAACCTAGCCAGGTTGGTTGAGGTTCCCATCTTGCTAAGCGGCGACATGGCTTCCGAAGTCGTTTGCAAATTGCTCGATACGCTCGTCGATATGCTGAGGCTCGATTTTGCTTACATTCGACTGAACCAATCGTCGTACGAGGAACCCGTCGAAGTGGCCCGTGCAGGCCAGCAATTTGCCGTCTCACCCGAAGCGATCATCCGTGAGTTTCACGGACTAAACGAGGTTGATCTGGCTGACTGGCCATTGCTGAACAGCTTTCAAGGAGACGTTCCTATATCGGTCGCGGCCTTGCGGCTGGGGATACTCGCCGACATCGGAGTTTTGTTCACAGGGTCAAGAAGGGTCGATTTTCCACTGCAGACCGACAGCCTTGTTCTGAACGTAGCCGCAAACCAAGCGGGCGTGAGGTTACAGGAGCTGAAACTGTCGAGTGACAGGAGACGTCTGGCCAAGGAATCCTATGAGATCGCGGCTGAAGAGCCATCTGAAGTGGCCGTCCGCGAAAATGAAGACGACGCCAAACTGATAGCGGACAGCATTCCGGCCGGAATTGCTGTTTTGACGCCGACCGGCGAGATCGAAGCCGTAAACAGCTATATCGCTGGATACTTCGGCAAACCTAAGGATGAACTAAAGGGATGGGGAACAGCGGAGACGGTTCACCCCGCGGATATTCAGCGCGTCGTCGAATCTTTCAGATATTCGATAAAGGCGGGGATGCCTTATGAAGTCGAGGCGCGACTTCTCGGCGCCGACAACAAGTACCGTTGGTTTCAGATTAGAGGGCTTCCACTCGAGGATCGAAATGGGCGCATCATGCGCTGGTACTCCCTGCACATTGATATCGACGAGAGGAAGCAAGCCGAAGAGGCACTGCGGGAGAGCGAGGTCAATCTCCGAAAGATCATCAATACGATCCCCACATCCGCATGGTCTACCCTGCCGGACGGGTATTGCGACTTCCTCAACGACCGCTGGCTCGACTATGCGGGGTTCACATCCGACCAGGCCGTGGGATGGGCTTGGGCGGCCGCAATTCATCCGGATGACGCCAGTGGTCTGGCCGAGTATTGGCAATCGTGCCTCGCATCCGGCACACCAGTCTCGACGGAAGCCCGCATTCGTCGATTCGATGGAGAGTATCGATGGTTCCTGTTTCTCGCTAATCCGTTGCGAGATGAGGCTGGTACCATAATCAGATGGTACGGGACGAATGTGGACATAGAAGATCGCAAACGCGCAGACCAGGCGCTGCGGGACAGCGAAGTCAATCTCCGCAAGATCATCAATACGATTCCGACATCCGCATGGTCTACCCTGCCGGACGGGTATTGCGACTTCCTCAATGACCGCTGGCTCGACTATGCGGGATTCACAGAAGACCAGGCGGTGGGATGGGCCTGGGCGGCCGCAATTCATCCGGATGACGCCAGTGGTCTGGCCGAGTATTGGCAATCGTGCCTCGCATCCGGCACACCAGTCTCGACGGAAGCCCGCATTCGTCGATANGTCTGGCCGAGTATTGGCAATCGTGCCTCGCATCCGGCACACCAGTCTCGACGGAAGCCCGCATTCGTCGATACGATGGAGAGTACCGATGGTTCCTGTTTCTCGCTAACCCGTTGCGAGATGAGGCGGGTACCATAATCAGATGGTACGGGACGAATGTCGACATAGAGGACCGCAAACGAGCGGACCAGGCACTGCGCGAGAGTGAGCGCAACCTGAGACAGATTATCAACACGATTCCGACAGCTATATGGTCTACCCGTCCGGACGGCTACTGCGACTTCCTTCACGATCGCTGGCTTGACTTCACCGGTCTCTCGATGGAGCAGGCGGAGGGATGGGGCTGGCGGGTTGCAATCCATCCAGATGACTTTGACGAGCTTGTGCGATTTTGGAAGGCATCCCTCGCATCAGGCAGTCCAGGTGAAACCGAAGCGCGCATGCGCCGTTTCGATGGCGAGTATCGGTGGTTCCTCTTTCTCGGCGACACTTTGCGCGACGAAGCCGGAAACATCGTCAGATGGTATGGGACGAACGTTGAGATTGACGATCGAAAACGCGCGGAGCAAGCGCTGGTTGAGAGCGAGCGCCAGTCACGGCTTATCGTCAATACGATTCCGGGTCTCGTGGCTATTTTTGACGAAGATGGCGAACCGGAAAGTCTCAACGAGCAATTTCTCGAGTATCTTGGCCAGACCCTGGAAGAATTCGCGCACTGGGCGACCAACGGCACGGTCCATCCGGATGATCTCAGCCGCCACATTGACGCTCTAACGCAGTCGCTCGGGACTGGTCGGGGGATTGACTTTGAAACCCGGCTTCGACGTTTCGACGGCACCTATCGCTGGTTCCAGCTCCGAGGCCAGCCACTTCGAGCCAGCAATGGATGCATCGTCCGGTGGTACGTGCTGATGACCGACATCGACGATCGTAAACGCGCCGAAGAAGAGCTCCGGCGCAGCGAGGCGTTTCTAGCCGAGGGTCAGAATCTTGCACGAATGGGGAGTTTCTCCTGGGATGTCTCGAAAGCGGAGATGGTGTGGTCGGAGCAGCTCTATCGTATCTTTGATCTGCAGCCGGGCCTTCATGTGACTTTCCAGCTGATCGCGAGCCGCTTCCATCCCGAGGACATGCCAATGCTAGGCGATATGGTTGAACGGGCAGAGCGCGGTGAGAATGACCTGGAATACCGGCACCGGATCATCACGTCCGACCGGTCTATCAAACACCTGCACCTCATTGCACATGGCGTGCGAAACTCGATTGGCGCGATGGAGTATATTGGCGCGGTCCTCGACATCACACAACGTAGGCTCTCTGAAGAGGCGCTTGAGAAGGTGCGAACAGAGCTTGGATTGGCTATGCGGATCATGAGCCTGGGCGCCCTGACCGCATCTATTGCACACGAGGTCAACCAGCCACTGGCTGGCATCATTACGAATGCCGGAACCTGTCTGCGGATGCTGGCCGACGACCCACCAAACATAAATGGCGCTCGCGAAACGGCACGCCGGACCATCCGCGACGGCAATCGTGCGGCCGACGTGATAACGCGACTGCGAGCGCTCTTTAGCAAGCGAGCGGCCGTCATGGAACCCGTGGATCTGAATGAGGCGATCCGCGAAGTGATTGCGTTGTCCTTGGGAGAACTTCAGCGAAACAGCATATCACTTATTACTAAACTTGCCACCGGACTCCCAATGGCGGCCGGCGATCGTGTCCAACTTCAACAGGTCATCATGAACTTGCTGCGCAACGCGATAGACGCCGTGATGACCGTCAGTGATCGCCCGAGGCGGGTGGTCATCGCGACCGAGCTTGGCGAAGACGGCAACATCCGGCTTTCCGTAGAAGATGCCGGTATTGGCTTCGGCGCTCAGGACATGGAGCAAATTTTTGAAGCCTTTTACACCACCAAAGCCGACGGCATGGGCATAGGGCTTTCGGTTAGTCGTTCAATCATCGAGAACCATCGCGGCCGCATTTGGGCAGAGGCGAATGATGGCTCAGGCGTAACCGTTTGCTTTTCAATTCCCGAATTCCTGGAGGATCGGACATCCCAAGTTGATGGACGCGTGCCGACGCCAGGCGGCGCCGGCATGCAGAGGGGATTTTAGACCAGTTGGGACCGTCCCGATCTGGCGATAAGATCGGCCTGCGAGAGGAACTACCCCTCGCCGGCAATGCCGATGACCATACGATCTGAGCATCACCCTCCAAGGCCGTCACGACCTGTCCGAATTCCCAACGACTTCCGGCTCCATTACATTGAGAGCGGGCTGTGAAAAGTCGCTCCCTAACACGACGGTGAGAATGGAGAGAGGCGAATCTGCGGCGTCTTCGCATCCATCTAAAGGCCTCTGCGCTGACGCGGTGACAAGGTGTGGATTTTGTGGCTGATCGCGGGCGGCCACCATTGGAGGTCGTATTGCTAAGACCATATTTCGTACCAGAAGCTTCCATGTTACGATCACCACCTCATTCAATGGTATCGGCAACACTAACGTATAAATAGATTTGATCCCGCTCCCGCTTTGTAATCTCCTTTGTCTACAAGTTTGGTGACTCGAGTTTTGCGACTTGTCAGCGAGGATGAACATGCGGTCCAATGTCGTACCTGGCTCTATTTTCCCGGACTATGAGCTTTCGGATCACACCGCTGCACGGCGCAGGCTTTCCGAGTTGCAGGGAAGCGACCCTCTGGTCCTTGTTCTCGGCAGGGGTGGCTATTGCCCCAGGGATCGCCGGCAGGCGGAAGGGCTGGTCCAGCTGCATCGTGAAATGGAAGTGGGTTACTGCCGGCTTGTAACCATCACGACGGACAATCTTCTGGAGACGAACGAATATCGTTCCGGGGTAGGCGCCCATTGGTCTTTTCTCTCGGACCCGCGGCGCGTTGTACAGCAGGACCTCGATATTGCCGAGTACACGGATCCCGCGCACAACCCCATGATCCCTCACGTTATCGTCATGGAACCGGGGCTGATCGTTTACAAGATCTACAACGGGTATTGGTTCTTCGGGCGACCCACCGTGGAAGAACTGCGACAGGACATGCGTGCGGTTACGATGAAATGCCGGCCGGATTGGGATATCACCACGCCGGACCTCAGGAACGCGTGGCAGGCGGGTCGTAAGGAGCTCTTCTACCCCTACGGAAAGACTCGCGCTCAAACGCTTCGCGAACAGGAATGACTGGAAGATCACCCGCACGTATGTCGGGTGCATGTCAGCCGTTCAATCGCTTGTTCCGCCCGCCGCGACTGCGCTTGCGATCCGACGAGTGATGGATTGCTCCTAAACTTCCCAGCCGGGCCACCGATGCACGACAACGTGGATCAGCTCGGCGAAACTCAGCCCCCGCTTTACGACCCGTGATGCCAGGGCGCAGGGAGGTAGCTCATCATCCATGCAAGTCGTCGGCTGGCGATTGGCGTCGCTTGATCGGAGAGTGGACCAAGACCAGCCAGCAACGGCGAGCATACACACGTAAGGAGGCGCCGTGCTCGCCCCACCAAAGTGGAACGGCCACGGCGCCAAACGGCCCTGAAATTGGAGGACCGGAGCAGTTCTCTACACGGGCAGGATCAGGCGCTACGCAACGACCCGAATGCGGCCCGAAGCTCATTGGCGAAAACCTGCGGCTGTTCCCAAGCTGCGAAGTGACCACCTTTCGGGAGACGATTGTAGTAGATCAGCTTGGGATATGCCTTCTCGGTCCAACTCCGCGGCGCCGTGTAGATCTCGTCCGGAAACGCACTCACTGCGGTGGGGAGAGGCACGCCTTTTGGCGCGAAGAAGGCCAGCTTGCTTTCCCAGTAGAGGCGCGCCGATGAGACCGCGGTATTGGTCAGCCAGTAGAGCGCGATGTTGTCGACGACGTCTTCCTTGGACAGACCTTCGGACTTTCCGTCGAAGACGCGAGCGATCAGGTCGTAGCTGCGTGCATCGTGGTCGAGCATCCAGGCTGCCAGCCCAATAGGTGAATCGGCCAGGGCGTACAGCGTCTGCGGTCGGTTCGCCATCTCTTGCGCGTAGGCCAACCCATGCTTCCAAAAGAAGTCGAGTTGATCCCAAGCATAGCGTTCGTCGGCGGACAGATCGGAGGGCGCAGGGCCGCCCGTGGCGAGCGCGCTCGACACTTGATCCGGCAACGTGGCTGGCATGTTCGTGTGGATCCCGACAAGACCAGACGGCATCTGGAGGGCCATCTGCTCGGTAACGGCATTCCCCCAATCGCCACCCTGCGCTACATACCGCGTGTACCCGAGGCGGATCATCAGCTCGCCCCAGGCCCGCGCGATCCGGATCGGATCCCAGCCAGGCGCCGTCGGCTTTCCTGAAAACCCATGCCCCGGGAGCGAGGGGATCACCAGGTCGAAGGCGTCGGCAGCACTACCCCCATGGGCCGTCGGATCTGTCAGAGGACCGATGATCTTCAACTGCTCAATAATGGAGCCGGGCCATCCATGGGTTACGATGATCGGCAGCGCGTTCGCATGCTTCGAGCGAATGTGGATGAAGTGGATATCAAGCCCATCAATCTCAGTAACGAACTGCGGCAAACCGTTCAGATAAGTCTCGCATTTGCGCCAATCATATTCGGTCTCCCAGTAATGCGCGAGAGCCCGCATTGTCGCGAGCCGAACGCCCTGACTGGTATCTTTCACCGTCTCGCGCTCGGGCCAACGCGTGGCTTTGAGACGGTGCTTGAGGTCGACGAGATCCGCGTCTGCAACTTGGACGCGGAATGGACGAATGGCAGCAGTTCCGCCACTCGTCGAAATCGCTCCGGCGACACCCGGCGAGGTAACTAGTGCAATAGCCCCTGCGGCGGATGCCGCGAGAACTTCCCGACGGGTGGACATTGAAGATAATGATGACATCTGTACCTCCTCATAACCTGACCAAAGCTGCTCGCGTCGAGACAGCATCAGCCCATGAGGCCAGTAAGTACCGGTAGGCTCTATTGAACGTTGGTATCGCCGATACGTTGGTATGCTCCGGCGTCAAGCGGATCTCTCGGCAAGCCGAGGATCCGCCACGCTGATGCGGAGGCGCTCGCGGCAGGACAGCGCCAATGGCGGCGTACCCACGTCGTCGCCGGAACAAAGGTATCGGCGATACCTGGGTCCAATGGATTTTGCGGGGCAGCGCGGGTCTGATAGCCGCGAAATGATAATTCGGCGGTGACGTCGATTTTCCGAAATGGATTTATGTTGAGTAAAGAAATCAAAGCAGCGGCGCTGACTCGTTCCTGCCGGGCCGCTGGCCATGGACCGGCGGTCCAATGACCGCCGTAAAATCCGCAGTATGTTGGCCGGGACGGAGAAACAGGCGAGCCTGACTGTCCGCTCCGCCCGCCTGGCCAAGGGTTGGAGGCAGGCGATGTCGGAGACGATTTCAATATTGCATCGGCAAGGGAGAAGAAGATGGCTGACGATCATATCAAACCGAATGGACCGGATCTGGCCAACGGCATCGCCTTATCCGACCTTCCCGACGGCGGAAATCTCGTCGGCCATTCTGGCGGTGAACAGGTGTTGTTGGTACGCCGTGGGACTGAGGTCTTCGCCGTCGGGGCGAAATGCACCCACTACGGCGGGCCACTCGTTGATGGTCTGGTGGTTGAGAACACGGTTCGGTGCCCTTGGCATCACGCCTGTTTCGACTTGCGCACGGGCGAAGCCTTGCGCGCGCCTGCCTTCAATCCACTCACTTGCTGGTCGGTGGAGCTGCGCGATGATCGGATATTCGTAAGAGAGAAACAAAAACGGACGACACCGAAGCAGCGCGCAGGAGGCTCCAGCCAGGCTCCCGGGAAGATCGTCATTGTCGGCGGGGGCGCGGCCGGTTTTGCAGCAGCCGAAAAACTGCGACGCGAACACTACCAAGGCAGTATCGTCATGCTAAGCAACGACGACGCGCCGCCGGTTGATCGGCCTAATCTTTCCAAGGACTATCTGGCTGGCAAAGCGCCGGAAGATTGGGTTCCGCTTCGCGACGAAAGCTTTTACGCAAAGAACGATATCGACCTGCGTCTCAATGCGGAAGTCGCCAGCATCGATGCACGCTCTCGCGAGGTTGTACTCGCGGACGGGACCCGGACACCTTACGACAGGCTACTGCTTGCGACCGGAGCCGAGCCGGTTCACCTGGGCATAGCCGGCGCAGACCAGCCACACGTTCACACGCTCCGGTCGTTCGCAGATTGCAAGGCCATCATCGAGCACGCATCGAGCGCGCGCCGCGCTGTCGTGCTCGGCGCCAGTTTCATTGGCCTGGAAGTTGCCTCGGCCCTGCGCTCGCGCGGTATCGAAATTCATGTCGTGGCGCCGGATAAACGCCCCATGGAACGAATTCTTGGTTCGCAAATGGGCGACTTCATCCGCGCCCTCCACGAGGAGAATGGTGTCGTATTCCATCTCGAGGACACCGCGATCAGCATCGATGGCAAGAAGCTGAAACTCAACAGCGGAAATACGCTTGAGGCGGATTTCGTCGTCGCCGGCATCGGCGTGCGACCCCGGATCGGGCTCGCCGAAAAGGCCGGGCTCAACATCGATCGCGGTGTCGCAGTAAATGCTTTTCTGGAGACGAGCGCACCTGGGATCTTCGCGGCAGGCGACATTGCGCGGTGGCCAGATCCGCATAGTGGCGAGAATATTCGTGTCGAGCATTGGGTGGTGGCAGAGAGACAAGGGCAAACTGCAGCACTCAATATGCTCGGCCATCGCGAGAAATTCCTCGCAGTGCCGTTCTTTTGGAGTCAGCATTACGACGTCCCGATCAACTACGTAGGTCACGCCGAGCGATGGGACGAGATCGTAGTTGATGGAGACATTGGCGCAAAAGACTGCCTGCTGCGCTTCAAGCGCGCAGGCCGTACGGTGGCCGTTGCATCGATCTTCCGCGACATCGAGAGCCTCGAAGCTGAGGCGGCAATGGAGCGGCAATTGAGTGTTGGAAAGCCGTAGGGGTTTCGGGACGACCCACAGCGCTTTCAGTGCGCGAAGAATCGCCACAGAGATGAGGCGGCGAGCGTTGCCGTCCAAAATCCTAAACGAGAGAAGTCTCCTCGAACGCCGCAGCGCATTTTCGCCATTGGGTAGGAGAGATTTCTCGGACGCTGGCTAGCTCGGGGTCTTCACATCTCCTTAAGACCGCAGTCGGCAGTGGCACTGAAATTCAAGCCAGGTTCACGTGTTTCAATGTTGAGAACCAGGCACGGCAAAAGGGCTGCTACGCGAGTCCGATCCTGCCATCCAACTGAGCACACCAACACCAAGGTATCGGCGACACTTTGGTGCGATAGATTTGGCGCCGCTCAGCGGTTCTGATGGTGAGACATTTATCAGAAAGGTTGGGTCATGTGCAGCTTCGTCAATATTGGTGCGATCGTTGGGGCATTTAGTCTGGCCGGCGCCACTGCCGCCCTCGCCGGCGAGCCGAAGCCCACCATCGTCTTGGTCCACGGCGCATTCGCGGAGTCCGCCAGCTGGAACGGCGTGATCGCGGATCTGACGCAAGATGGATTCACAGTGATCGCGGCGGCCAATCCTTTGCGAAGCGTCTCTGGAGACGCGGCTCATGTCGCAAGCGTCGTTGGTTCGGTAAAGGGACCGGTCATTCTTGTGGGCCACTCTTACGCTGGGACGGTGATCTCCGATATGGCGGGCCAGTTACCCAACGTGAAGGCACTCGTCTATGTTGCTGCCTTTGAGCCCGACGTTGGTGAGAGCAGTCTCGAGCTGACTGACAAATTTCCGGGAAGCACGCTCGGGCCCACCCTTGCGCCCCCAGTCAATCTGGCAAACGGTGAGCAGGATTTGTACATCCAGCAGGACAAATTCCATGCGCAGTTCGCTGCCGACCTCCCCGAGGTGGACGCGCGGCTGATGGCTGCGGCGCAACGACCGGTGAATCAGGCCGCCCTGGCCGACCGCGCAGTTCGTGCGGCGTGGAAGACCCTGCCGTCCTGGTCGATTTACGGGGCTGCAGACCGCAACATTCCGCCGGTCGCGATGGCTTTCATGGCTGGCCGTGCCCATGCGCGGAAAACAGTGGTCGTCCCAGGCGCTTCCCATTTGGTTATGGTCTCCCACGCTCGGGAAGTGGCTGCTCTGATCGAGGATGCGGCGAACGCAAAATGATAACGCGCAACGGCGCCGGAATAAGCGGTCGAACTTGGACGAACCTACACTGCAGCATTCGCAACACTGAATAGGGGCGCGAGCCGGGTTGCTACGACAGCCCTCAATAGGCCCGAGTGGAGGCGGCGCTGAAGCTTCCCCGTACCGTCACGAGCCTGTTACTCGCTTCGTAAACCTTCGCTTCGCAGTGCGACAGGTCGGTCAAGAATCAAGCTATGCGTCCACTGGACAACGAATGTCTTTTTTCGTTGCCCACGAGGATCATTAAGCCCCGCACGTCGGAGCGAAATATAGGCCCGAAGACGCCGGCTCGAGGCTCTCGATAGCGCGATCAGCCCTCTCGGATGCATCGGCAAACCTCGGCGGTTGAACGCAAAACTTCGCCTTGACGCCCGATCCGATGCACTTTAATACGTATTAGGAGCTTATTGTTACGTATAAGGGACGAGTTTCACTTGCGTACGGGCCGGGCCACACAGAAAGACGTCGCACGGCTGGCCGGTGTGTCGCAGGCCAGCGTGTCGATGGTGATGAGCGGCGGCGGGTCTCCGGCGCTGTCGTCCGAGACCTGGCAGCGGATCACCAATGCGGCGGCGAAGCTCGGCTATACGCCCAATCGGTTCGCGCAGGCGCTCAAGACCAATCGCACCATGACCATCGCCTGCATCGTGCCCGACATCACCAACCCCTTCTATCCGGCATTGATGCGCGGCATCCAGTCGGTGGCCGAGGATCTCAACTATGACGTGATCGCGGTCAGCACCGATGGGTCGCCCGAGCGGGAGCGCCATTTTCTCGACTGGTCCAGGCAGGGGCGCGTGGACGGTGTGATAGGCGTGTTCTTCACGTTGCGCGCCGGCGACTTCAAGCCGCTGGTCGATGCGGGCGTGCCGGTGGTGCGCATCGAATCGAGCAAGAAACGCGGCGGCGATATCGCCATCGACGATATTTTTATCGACAGCTACGCCGCCGCCCTTGCGGTAACACAGTTTCTCATCGGCCGGGGCCATCGCCGCATCGCCATGGTCGCCGGCCGGGGCGGCCCCCAGGGCGTTCGGGTCGAAGGCTACCGCACCGCGCTCACCGAGGCCGGTGGCACGCCCCATATCGTGATCGACGAAGAATTCAGCGAAACCGGCGGAGCCCGGGCGGCCGAGACGGTGCTTGCCAGCGGCTATGCGCCGACGGCGATCTTCGCTGCCAACGATCTCATGGCCATCGGTGTGATGCAGGCGCTGCGCGAGCGCGGCATCGCTATTCCGGGGCATATCGCCGTCGCAGGCTTCGACGATATTTCAGCGGCACGACTGGTCACGCCGTCGCTCACCACGGTTTCCCAATTCCAGGGCGACATCGGCATCAAGGCCGCACAGATCCTGATGGAACGGCTGCGCGGCTCCACGCCCGGCGCCGGCACCGCGCTCGAGATGCCCTTCAGCTTGATCGAACGCGGCTCAACCTGAAACAAGAAACGAGAAAGATCGGAGGAGAAAACATGGAACGCCGTACATTGCTCAAGACCGGCCTCGGCCTCGCCGCCCTGCCGCTGCTGTCGCGCCTGGCCTTTGCAGACGACAAGAAGCCTATCGGTTTCTGGTACGAATCCGCCTCGCCGGAAAACCAGGACAATCTCAAGACCATTCTGATCGACCCATTCAATGCCGCACATCCACAGGATGATCTTTCGATCGACTTCCGCGGCTCCGACCTCGACAAGCAGTTGCGCATTGCGATGCTCTCGGGCAATGGCCCCGATGTCGTCTTCACCGCCGGACCGAGCTATGTCGCGTCGATGGCGCAGGCGGGGCAGTTGCTGCCGCTCGACGACTATGCCGCGAAGCTCGGCTGGGACGACCGGCTGCTGCCGCTGTTCATGGAACTGGGAAAATACGAAGGAAAGCTCTACGCGCTTGCCAAGACCTATGAGACGCTGGGCCTGTTCTACAACAAGACGCTGTTCGACAAGAACGGCTGGAAGGCGCCGACCACAATCGCCGAACTCGAGGCGCTCGCCGACGAGATGAAGGGCAAGGGCCTGGTCCCGTTCGGCTGCGGCAATGCGGACTGGCGGCCGGCCAACGAGCATCATGTCTCGATCGTGCTCAACTCGGTGGCCGGCCCCGACAATGTCTACAAGGCGCTGACCGGCGCCATTCCGTGGACCGACCCGTCCATTCAGGCGGCGATCGATAAGCTCGATGAGTGGTGGCAGAAGGGTTATTACGGCCCGAACTATTTTTCGCTGACGCTGGAGCAGGCATTCGCCCAGGTGGCGACCGGCCAGGCCGGGATGGCGCCGAGCGGCACCTGGAGTTTCACCAACATCCCGACCTATTTCCCGCCCAACAATGCCGAGCCGGCCTTCGTTGGTTTTCCGAGCACGAGCGGCCCGCCGGTCTATGCGCTCGGCATCGGCTCGACGCTCTCCATCAACGCGAAATCCGAAAATGCCGATGGAGCGGCGGCGGTGCTCGACACTATTTTCAGCGATAAATTCTACGGCGACATGAACTCGGTGTGGCAAGGCGAGTGGAACCTGCCGCTGAAGGATCTGTCGGGAGTGAAGCTTTCCGACAAGGTGTTGCCGCTCTACACCGAAACGATGAAGAACCTGTCGTCGGCCGTCGGCGCCGGCCAGTACGGCTACACGACATGGACCTTCCTGCCGCCCGCCACCGACACCTATCTGGTCAGCGGCATGGAGGAAGTCTGGCTGAAGAAGATCAGCTCGAAGGACTACCTCAAGAAGCTCGACGACGCCTTCCAGCAGGAAAAGGCGGCCGGCAAGGTGCCGGCGGTCCCGAAGCGGGCTTGAGGCCGGCACCGGTATCAGCCACGAACCATCCGAACCAGCGAAGGAGCGGCGCCTGACAGGGCGCCCTCTGAAAACCCAGGGCAATTGTCCATGCACCGGCTCTATCTCGTCCCGACGCTGATCATCAATTTCGTCATCGTGCTGGTTCCGGCATTGCTGACGGTCGTCCTGGCGTTCTGCAACTGGGACGGAATTTCGACGCCGACCTTTTCCGGGCTGGACAATTTCCGGGCATTGTTTGCCGACGGCGTCTTCTGGTCGGCGCTGACCAACAATATCATCTGGACCGCCATCTTCCTTGTCGTGCCGATCGCCATGGGACTGCTGGCGGCCTCGATGCTGCTGATCGTCAGGCGCGGCAGCAATTTCTTCCAGGTCGTCTATTTCCTGCCCGTCGTCATCGCCACGGTCATCACCGCGCGCGTCTGGCAAGGCATGATCTACAGCCCCGTCACCGGTGTGTTCGGCATGCTGGCGCGCATGGGCTTGCCCGTGGCCAATCCGCTGGCGCAACCATCGACGGCATTGTTCGGCGTGGCGACTGTCGACCTCTGGCACTGGTGGGGATTTCTGTGCGTCATCTTCTTCGCGGCCCTTCGGCAGGTGCCGCAGGAGCAGATCGAGGCGGCGCGCATCGAGGGCGCCAGCTACGCGCAGATGATGCGCTACGTGCTTTTGCCGGCGATCCGGCCGACCATCATGCTGATGATGATCATGACGGTGATCTGGAGCTTCCTCGCCTTCGACTTCGTCTACATCCTGACCCAGGGGGGGCCGGCGTTTTCCAGCGAGGTGCTGTCGACGCTGGCCTATCGCCACGCCTTCTACGATCTCAATGTCGGCGAAGCGGCGGCAGCGGCGCTGGTGATCAGCCTGTTCGGCCTCGTCGGCACGTTCTTCTATGTGCGCCTGCAGACGCAGGAGGGCGAGCAATGAGAATGGTCGAAAGCCGGGCCACGCTCACCATCTCCTACATCGTGCTCGGCATCGGCGCCTTCATCGCGCTGTTTCCGAATGCGCTTTTGGTGCTCAATTCGCTGAAGCCGGCGGCGCAGATCGTGCAGAGCCCTCTGTCACTGCCGAACCCGATCCGTTGGGAGAATTTCGTCAACGCCTGGACCCACGCCAAGTTTTCGAAGACCTTCGTCAATTCGCTGCTGCTTTCGGGAACGACGATCGTCCTCGTCTGCTCGACATCCTCGCTGTCGGCCTACGTGCTGGCGCGCAGGAAAATCGCCTCGTGGAAGATCTGGACGTTCTATCTGCTGGCGACGACCACGGCGCCGATCCAGCTCTACATCTTCCCGCTCTATTTCGGCTTCGCCAAGCTTGGGCTGATCAACAACGTGTTCGGCGTCGCGCTGATCTACACCGCCCTCTACAGCCCGTTCGCGGTGATGCTGCTGAGGACGTATTTCATCGCCGTGCCGAAGGAACTCGAGGAGGCCGCGCTGATCGACGGCGCCACCCACTGGCAGGTCTTTTCCAAGGTCATGCTGCCCATCGTGTCACCCGGCATCCTGACGGTCGCGCTGATCATCGGGCTCAATTCCTGGAACGAATTCCTGATCGCGACCACGTTCCTGCAGAAGGCGGACAAGGTCACCGCGGTGATCGGCTTCTACCTGCTCAGCGGCCAATACAGTTCCGATTGGGGTGAGATCATGGCCGCCGCGCTGATCATCGTGGTGCCGGTGGTGGTGCTGTTCGTCGCCATGCAGAAGCGGTTCATCGAAGGCATGGCGGGCGGCTCGGTCAAGGGCTGAACTTTTTCGATCATCTGGAGCAGAACATGCAGTTGCCAAACGACTATCTGGAACGGGTCTATGCCGGCGTGCTCGGCAAGCTGGTGGGTGTCTATCTCGGCCGGCCGTTCGAGGGCTGGACCTACCAGAAGATCATGAAGGAGCTCGGGCCGATCGACTATTACGTGCACGAGCGCCTGAACCAGCCGCTGGTGGTGACCGATGACGATGTCGCCGGCACCTTCACCTTCATCCGTGCACTCGAGGATTACGGCATCTCGCCAGATCTGCCGGCCGAGGCCATCGGCAAGGCCTGGCTGAACTATATCGTCGAGGAGCGTTCGATCCTGTGGTGGGGCGGCAGCGGCAACTCGACCGAGCATACCGCCTGGCTCAATCTCAAAAAAGGCATACCGGCCCCGCATTCGGGGTCAATCGCCACCAATGGTGCGACCGTCGCCGAGCAGATCGGCGCGCAGATCTTCATCGACGGCTGGGCCATGGTGGCGCCGGGGCAGCCGCTTCTGGCGGCAAAACTTGCCGAACAGGCCGGCAGGGTCTCGCATGACGGCGAATCCGTCTACGCGGCGATGCTGTGGGCGGCCATGGAAGCTGAGGCCTTCGTGTCCAGCGACATCGACCACCTCATCGACACCGGCCTGTCGGTGATCCCGCGCGACAGCCTGATCGCCAAGCTCATCGCCGATATCAGAGGCTGGGTGAAACAGCATCCGGACTGGCACGACACGCGCCAGAAGATCGAGGACAAATATGGCTACGACAAATATCCCGGCAATTGCCATGTCGTGCCCAACCACGCGCTGATGGTGATGGCCGTGCTTTATGCTCCTGACGATTTCCAGAAGGCGCAGATGATCGTCAACACTTCCGGTTGGGATACCGATTGCAATGCCGGCAATGTCGGCTGCCTACTGGCGCTGATGCTCGGCCTCGACGGCATCGAGGCCGGCCCGGACTGGCGGGGGCCGATCGCCGACCGCCTGCTGATCTCGTCGGCTGATGGCGGCAACTCGATCAACGACGCGGTGCGCACCGCCTATTACATCGCCAATCTCGGCATGACGCTTGCCGGCGGCACTCCGCTCGATGCACCCAAGGACGGCGCACAGTTCCATTTCTCGCTGTCCGGCAGCCAGCAGGGTTTTCGGCCCGTCGAAGGTCATGGTTCGGCGATCGGCGTTCGCGTCGGCAATGTCGAGTTCGAGAATGCCCGTGCGCTGACCATAAACTACGAGGCACTGGCGCCTGGGCTGAGCGCCGCGGTGACGACGCCGACATTCTCGCCGCGCGAGGTGCTGTCGATGCGCACCTACGATTTGATGGCGACGCCGCTGGTCTATCCCGGGCAAGTGGTCAAGGCGCGCGTCGTCGCCGATCGCCACAACAAGGGCGCGGTGTCGGTGCGGCTGCGCATCCGCGCCTTTGATGGCGAGGATCGTCTGCGCGACATCGATGGCGATGCGGTCACCCTGAAGGCGGGCGAAGAGCGCGTCCTGTCTTGGCGCCTGCCGGATCTGGACGGCCAGCCGATCGCCGAGATCGGCATCGTGCTCGCCAGCGACGGCAGGCGCGCCGATGGCAGCGTGCTGCTCGACTACCTCAGGTGGGACGGAGCGCCGGAACTCACGCTGCACCGCCCCGCCGGCGACTGCGATTTCTGGCGCATGGCCTGGGTAAATGGCGTCAGTTTCTTTTCCAAGCGCTATCCGCCGAGCTTCCGCGTTTCGCAAAGCCGCGACGAAGGGATCGTCATTCACGGCACGCGGCAATGGACCGACTACAAAGTTTCGGGCGACATCGTCATTCATCTCGGCAATTACGGCGGCGTCTGCGCGCGCGTTCAGGGCCTGCGGCGCTACTACGCCGTGCGCGCCACCCGCGACGGCAAGCTGCAGATCGTGCGCACACGGGATGCCGACACGGTCGTGCTGGCGGAGACGACTTACGACTTCGTCTTCGAACAGAGGATCCCGGTGGCGCTGACCGTCAAGGGCAGCCGAATCAAAGCGTTGTTCGGTGGTGTGGCGATCGAGGCTGATGACACCAGCGCCGAGGCGTTTGCCAACGGTGGCATCGGACTGCTGATTGCCGAAGGCGCGCTGTCCACCGATGAATTGCATGTGAGCGGCGCCTGAGCGTCCCACGATCACAGGGAAGACCTCGATGGCTTCAGTCGAAATCGACAATGTCCTGAAATCCTACGCCGGGCACGCCGTGCTGCACGGCGTCTCGGTCAAGATACCGGACGGCCAGTTTGTGGTGCTGGTGGGCCCCTCGGGCTGCGGCAAGTCTACATTGCTGCGCATGATCGCCGGACTGGAGGACATTTCGGGCGGAACGATCAGCATCGGCGGCAAGGTGGTCAACAATCTGCCGCCGAAGCAACGCGACATCTCCATGGTGTTCCAGAATTATGCGCTCTACCCGCACATGACAGTTGCCGAGAACATGGCGTTCTCGATGACGCTTGCCAAGGCGCCCAAGGCCGAGAAGGACGAGCGGGTCGCGAAGGCGGCGGAAATCCTCGGCCTGACGCCGCTGCTCGATCGCTACCCGCGCCAGCTGTCAGGCGGCCAGCGGCAGCGCGTCGCCATGGGCCGCTCCATCGTGCGCAACCCGCAGGTCTTCCTGTTCGACGAGCCGCTGTCGAACCTGGACGCCAAACTGCGCGTGGCCATGCGCGCCGAGATCAAGGCGTTGCACCAGCGCCTGCGCACCACCACCGTCTACGTAACGCACGACCAGATCGAAGCCATGACAATGGCCGACCAGATCGTCGTGTTGAACAACGGACGGGTGGAGCAGATCGGCACGCCGCTCGATCTCTACGATCATCCGGTGAACATGTTCGTCGCGACATTCATCGGCTCGCCGTCGATGAACATCATCAGCGGCGTGGTCGCACGCGACAACGGCGCGCCAGTGGTGCGAACAGCTGACGGAACGCCACTGCCGGTCGGTTCAGCCTTTAGCGCGCCAGACGGAAAGCCGGTCCAATACGGGTTCCGGCCAGAGCATTTGAGCGTCTGTGCACCGGGCAAGGGAACCGCCGCGTTGGTTGGCGTGGTTGAGCCGATGGGTTCGGAGACCCAGGTTCATCTGACAATCGGCGGCGAACCAGCGGTCGCCGTGTTTCGCGACAGAATCGGCGCCCGTCCCGGGGAAACCCTCTTCGTCGCTCCCGACATCGCCAAGTTGAACCTGTTCGACGCCGAGACCGGTCAAGCTTTGGATCGATGGTAACGAGATCTCGCCTGGCCAGATGCATTGTCTCGAGATCAAAAGAGCGTGTCGCGACTGATCGGCCTCACATCACGCAGTTTTGAAGAGTTTCGAGTAAGCCATTTCGCCATGCGCCCCTGTGGCGAACCAGTTGTGTGGCGCGGTCCTTCCTGTGCAAGACTCATCGTCGAGAATGACGAATTGCCGGGGCGACGGTTCGGGAGCGAGCTGCGCCGTGCCGAGTTGCGGGATCAGAACGGTTCGCTTCATCAATGCGCCGGACTTCTGACACGAGGAACTCCAGGACAAAAGACTCTTTGTGGAGAGTGGCGTTTTGTCCGGCAAGGCTAGGATCGGGCCGCAGCGCATTCGCAGCAAACCAATAAAGATTGGACGCTCCGGCAGATTGACAGTAGGGTCGTGCTCGACTTCGGATTTCGCGGGCCAATCTCTTTCTGTGACAAGGGCTCATTCTCCTAGCAACAAGAAGCTTGATGGCCGAGGATTCCGAGTACGCCTTGGAGGTGCTTCGCGAAGGGCCGGAGTTCACGCTCTACCGCGGCAAAGAGCTCGGCAACCAGACACCGATTCTAGCGGTGTCGGTCGCTGCTGAGCAGCCGTCACTTCAGAGTATCCGGCGGCTCGAACACGAATACGCGCTGGCGAGCGGACTTGATGCAGCATGGGCGGCCCGGCCCCTCGCCATGGCTCGCCACCGAGGACGAATGCTCCTCATCCTTGAGGATTCAGGAGGTGAACCCTTAGATCAAGCAATAGAGCAGCACAAAGAACTCCCCATCGATTTATCCCGCTTCCTGCGTATTGCCATTGGTTTGGCAGTGGCGCTCGGCCAAGTCCATAAACAAGGGCTCATCCATAAGGACATCAAGCCGGCGAACGCACTTGTAGACGAGCGCGGTCGCGTTTGGCTTACCGGCTTTGGGGTTGCGTCTCGGCTTCCGCGGGAGCGTCAGCAGCTTGAAGCGCCCCAATTCATCGCTGGATCGCTTCCGTACATGGCTCCCGAACAGACGGGGCGTATGAACCGGTCTATCGATTCCCGGAGCGATCTCTATTCTCTTGGTGTCACGCTGTACGAAATTTTGACCAGCCGGCTCCCGTTCACCGCTTCTGATCCGATGGAATGGGTGCACTGCCATATTGCGAGGCGTGCTGTGTCGCCCACTGAGAGGATAAGCGAAATTCCTCAGGTGCTCTCGTCAATCGTGATGAAGCTTCTCCTGAAGACGGCCGAGGAGCGCTATCAGACCGCAGGGGGGGTCGAGGTCGACCTGCGTCGGTGCCTGGTGGAATGGCAGCTACATGGTCGCATCGAACCATTCCCGCTAGCCATCCACGACACATCGGGCCAGCTGATGATCCCGGAGCAGCTCTATGGGCGCGAAACCGAGATCGACTCTCTGCTCGCGTCGTTCGATCGGGTAGTGGTCGAAGGCACCTCCGAGCTAGTATTGATATCCGGCTATTCCGGTGTCGGCAAATCCTCGGTGGTGAACGAGTTACACAAGGTCCTCGTTCCATCGCGGGGACTTTTCGCTGCAGGCAAGTTCGACCAGTACAAGCGCGATAGCCCATACTCAACCCTGGCACAGGCCTTCCAGACCCTGGTCCGTCAGATTCTCGTCAAGAGCGAAGGGGAAGTGGATCGGTGGCGGCGTATCTTGTCAGATGCGGTCGGTGTGCACGGACAGCTGATCGTCAACCTCGTTCCCGAACTGGAGTTCATCATCGGGAAACAACCGCCCGTTTCCGACCTGCCATCCCAAGAGGCACAAAACCGATTTAAGGCTGTGTTCCGTCGCTTCCTTGGCGCGTTTGCCACGCCGGAGCACCCACTCGTGCTGTTCCTAGATGATCTGCAATGGCTGGACGCAGCCACACTCGACCTCATCGGGCACCTGATCACGCATTCGGAAGTGCGCCACCTTCTGCTGGTTGGCGCCTATCGAGACGACGAGGTCGGTCCCGCTCACCTGCTTTTGCATACGCTGGATACGATCAAAAAAACGGATGCGAGGATCGGTGAGATAAAGCTGGGTCCCCTCCGGTCCAACGAGATCGGCCAGCTTACCGCGAGTGCAATCCGCTGTGACATCCAGCGGGCGCGGCCTTTGTCGCAGCTGGTTCAGGAGAAGACCGGGGGAAACCCATTCTTTGCAATCCAATTTTTGACGGAATTGGCCGACGAGGCATTGCTCACATTTGATCCTGTTGCGCAAGCTTGGCATTGGGAAATCGATCGCATACACGCCAAGGGCTATACCGATAATGTGGTGGATCTCATGGTGGAGAAGCTGAAGCGGCTTTCTCCCCCGACCCAAGACGTGTTGAAACAACTCGCCTGTCTTGGCCACGCCACCGACGTCGCCATCCTGACTCTGGTTCAGAAAGAGACAGAGGAAGCAATGCACGAGACGCTCCGGGAAGCCGTCTATGCTGGTCTCATCGATCAGCAGGATGGCGCGTACAGGTTTCTGCATGATCGAATTCAACAGGCGGTTTATTCGCTTATCCCCGACGAGCATCGAGTTGACGCTCACCTGCTCGTGGGCCGCACGCTTCTAGCGAACATGACTGATGACCAGCTCGTCGAGCACCTGTTCGATGTCGCCGGCCAG
The DNA here is from genome assembly GCF_000502935.1 of Mesorhizobium sp. LNHC221B00. Lineage (NCBI taxonomy): Bacteria > Pseudomonadati > Pseudomonadota > Alphaproteobacteria > Hyphomicrobiales > Phyllobacteriaceae > Mesorhizobium > Mesorhizobium sp. LNHC221B00. Next base: position 145,703 of record NZ_AYWR01000006.1, read on the forward strand.
CTCAATCGGGGCGCTGGACAACTGATTGAACCTCGGGAGAAATTCCAGTTGGCGACGCTCAACCTGCGCGCAGGGAGAAAGGCCAAAGCGTCCGCTGCCTACGTGTCCGCATCCGTGTATCTAGCGGCCGGCATGGCTATGCTCGACAAAACAAGCTGGAACAACCAATACGAACTGACATTCGGCCTCTGGTTAGAACGTGCGGAATGCGAATTCTTGAGCGGCAACTTCGAAGAAGCCGAGCAATTGATAATTGATTTGCTGCAACGCGCGGCGTCGAAAGTCGACCTGGCGACTACCTATCGTCTGAAAGTCCTGCTCCACACTCTGAAATCGGAAAACGCCCAAGCCGTCGACAGCGCACTCTCATGCCTGCGCCTGTTCGGCATTGACATCTCGGCGCACCCGACTGAGGCGCAAGTCCAGGCCGAATACGAAACGGTCTGGCAAACTCTTGGCGGACAGCCGATCGAAAACTTGATCGATCTGCCAATGATGACGGATCCAGAAATGCTGGCCGCGATGGATGTGCTGTCAGTGCTCCTCTCCCCTGCTAATCATACCGACTTCCATTTGTGGTCGCTGCTCGCGTGCCGGATTGCGAAGATGACAATGCAGCACGGAACCTGCGGCGCATCGGCCCATGGCTATGCCGATCTCGGCCAAATCCTCGGACCGGTATTTCGCCGTTACAGAGACGGTTATCGATTCGCCGAGCTCGCCTGCGATGTTGTCGATAAGCAAGGTTTCGTCGCGTACCGCGGGAAGGCCTATCATGCGAAAGGCGTTGTCGCCGTCTGGACCCAACCGATCGCAACCTCGATAGATTTTCTGCAAACGGCCTTTCGCATAGCAACTGAAACCGGTGATCTGACTGTCGCCTGCTACTGCATGGACAAGTCGATAACGAATTTTCTGGCGCGGAACGATCCGCTGGAGGCAGTGTGGCGGGAGTCGGAAAGGGGCCTGGACCTTGTCCGGAAAGCTCGGTTTCATGACGTCGCTACCGTGATCGAGGCCCAGCAACGCTTCGTTGCGACCATGCAGGGCCGAACCTTAACTTTCTCTACCTTCAGCGATGCGCAATTTGACGAAGTGGATTTCGAAGCGCAAATCACCGCAGATGGGACGGCCACGGCGGCCTGCCTGTACTGGATCTTGAAGTTACAAGCCCGGTTCTTGTCAGGCGATTACGTCGAGGCGCTCGCATCAGCCGAGACGGCGAAAGAATTGTTGTGGGCTGCACCGGTCCATTTCCAGCGACTCGATTATATTTACTATACCGCGCTGACCTTGACCACGCTCTATGAAAACGCTTCGGTCGGCGAGAAGGGAGCATGGAATGATCTGCTGGCGCTGCACCTGGAGCAACTTAGAGAGTGGGCCGAAAACTACCCACCGACCTTCGGCGACAAACACGCACTCGTAGCTGCAGAGATCGCCCGTATCGAAGGACGCGACGCTGACGCCATGCGGCTCTACGAGGAGGCAATTTCCTCTGCTCACGATCAAGGGTTCGTACAGACCGAAGGCTTGGCCTATGAGTTGGCCGCGAGGTTTTACAATGCGCGCGGCTCACAGATTTCCGCCATCGCCCATCTGCGTCATGCTCGGCGGTGTTATCTCCGCTGGGGCGCCGAGGGCAAGGCGCGGCAGTTAGACCGGCTTTATCCGCACCTGGCCCCTTCGGAAGCGCAAGGTCGTGACGTGGCCACCGGCTCCCGGGTTCAACATCTGGACGCAGAGAGTGTCATAATAGCCTCTCAGGCTTTGTCTGGCGAGATCGAGTTGCCCAAGTTGATCAAGCGGCTGATGAGAACCTTGATCGAGAACGCGGGCGCGGATCGTGGGCTTCTTATTCTGCCCTCAGGCGGTGAATATTTGATCCATGCGGAAGCGCGGGCCGCCGGAAATCAGATCGAAGTCGCGCTCCATCAAGAGCCGATCACCCCAATCACGTGTCCAGAATCCCTCGTCCGCTACGTCATCCGTACACAGGAAAGCGTCATTCTCGACGATGCCTCGAAACCTAACCTGTTCTCCGTGGACGACTATCTGAGCCATCGACAATCGAAGTCAATCCTGTGCGTTCCGCTGATCAAACAGGGAGAGTTGACCGGAATTCTGCTCCTGGAAAACGCGCTGACGTCACACGCGTTCACGCCGGCGCGAATCGCGGTGCTGGAACTGCTGGCGGCGCAAGCAGCGATCTCGCTCGAGAACACACGCTTGTACAGCGATCTCCAAGAACGGGAGGCGAAGGTTCGACGCCTTGTCGACTCCAATATCATCGGAATATGTATTTTCGATCTAGATGGTCGCATTACGGAAGCCAACGAGGCCTTTCTCCAAATCGTGGGATATGGCCGCGACGATGTTACTTCGGGCTCGTTGCGCTGGAACTCCTTGACCCCCTCCGAATGGAGCGGGGCCGACGAACGAGCATTCGCGGACATGGCTTCCAGTGGAACCTGCAGACCGTATGAGAAGGATCTTCTTCGGAAAAATAACGATCTCGTGCCCGTACTTGTGGGTGGAGCGACCTTCGACGAACTGCGACATCAGGGCGTGGCCTTCGTTGTGGACCTGACGGAGCGAAAACGCGCCGAGGCAGAGCTGGCGCACGCCAACCGCGTAGCGACAATGGGTCAACTGGCAGCCTCCATTGTCCACGAAGTCAATCAACCTATCGCTGCCACGCTTACGAATGCTGGAACCGCGATGCGCTTTCTCGCTCGTCAGCCGCCAGATTTGGAAGGGGCGAAGCACGCCATTGACCGCATCATCAGAGACGGTAAGAGGACCGCCGATATTGTGAGCCGGATTCGTGACTTTTCCAAAAATGCGCCGGCTCGGAAGGAAAATTTGGAAATCAACGAAACAATTTTGGAAATTTCGGCTCTAGCCCGTCTTCCAATGTCAGAGAGGGCCGTCGTAGCGAAGATGCAACTGGCAGAAGGGTTGCCACGCATTTTAGGGGACAGAGTCCAATTACAACAGGTGATCCTGAATTTGATTATGAACGCCATCGAAGCCATGAGCGAGGGTGGGCAGCCACTGCGCGAATTGTCGATCAGCACCAGCAAGGCTGACTCGGACGCCGTGCTTGTCGCGGTAAGTGATACGGGTCCGGGCCTGTCTCAGTCCAATCCCGACAGCATCTTCGAGGCCTTCTACACGACCAAGTCCAGTGGGTTGGGGATGGGATTGCCGATCTGTCGCTCGATCGTGGAGGCGCATGGCGGCAGGATATGGGCAACGCCGAACAAACCTCATGGCGCAGTGTTTTCCGTTTTGCTGCCAATCGGCGAAAAATCACTAGAGAACCCACCTGACTCTGGCTGAGTTCCCCCCCATCGTTGCGCAGTCGGAGACAAGATAAGGTTTGCGGCACCAACGGGAGCTGCGAACCCGTGCCGCGAAACTTTCCCTGCGATAAGTCCGCCCGCTAGCGAATTCGGGTCGGTACGAGAAGAATGGACCCGCGACAAGCTCGCCGGCAATTCAGGCGTGGATCCGTTGGTCATCGAAGAATTCGAGCGTCGGATCACCCTCCCCAACTGGGACATCTGCGACAAGCTACAAACCGCGCTCGAAAACACCGGTGCCGCTTTCATTGCGGAGAACGGTGGCGGTATCGGAGTTCGCCTGAAGCTCAACCGCTCCGAAGTCAGACGGATCGACGTTCTGGAAAATGAAGGCGGCATCGTCGGGATAGATGCCGTTCCATTGGCTCAATTGCTTCGAAGTGAGATTGACCTACACGAGCCATCGGTTTGCGACCAAGGAGATCCTATCAGTGGCTATGACCGACAGCGCACTGTACCTTTCGCCGGGGAGTCCCTCCACCCGCGGAGAGAGGAGCGGCAGCGAGCCCTGCCCCGACTTCAAGCCTGAGAAGTGAGTCTCGTCGGTGATCGCGTCACCGTGGTCATACGCTGGCGTGTGGCCGCGTATCCCTTCGACCTGAAGCCAGTTGCCGGACAAGCCCCAGCAGATCATCGTGCATTCAGGGTGCCTTGGCGCATCCTCTCGTCGAAACAGAAGCAAACTAGAGGGTGAGACCTCGTGTGCATGGCGTGTGCACGGTGCAGTATAAGTGGTTGTTTCTACTTACCTCTCTGTCCAGTCCATCATCGGGGCGATGGCAAGCTCTTGATTGTTCAGCATTTGAAAACTTTTGGCCAACTCATGGACCTTCATATCGACGACATGTGCGATGTAGGCAAGTCCCCTTGCCGCTCCAAGGTCGCAGCCTTCGATGTGCTCCAAAGACATCTTGGAAGTGCAATATCGCGGCCCTCGATCGTCGAACCTGTTGATCTCGCGCGTATCGCCCTAAAGAGGCTTGGCCTTGTGTTGGCAAAGATCCGGGCCACGCTGGTTGGACGGATCGGCCGGCATGAGTGGATTCCTGCGCCTCGCCGCCGCATGTTTCGGCAGAGCGCAAAATGGGCCGGAACAACCGGCCCATCCTCAATCATTCCTCCTCAACCGGTGCCGGTATCTCATCCGGTAGGTTTTGCGGTCCGACCCGGTCGGCGACGAGCATCGAAAGCATCATCTCCACAAGGCCATTGGCAGCCCCCTTCTCGCCACCGGTAGCGCCCATCTGGATCTGCGGCACCAGCGGGATCCTGCCATTCTCGATCGCCTCGGCGAAGCGCATGAGAACCTGCGAGTTGAGCTGATAGTCCGGGCCGCCGAAGGCTGCGACCTTCTTCTCGGTGGCCTCGGCCTCCGCCAGACCGATGGCACGCACCCTCTCGGCATCCGCGAAACCGGTCGCCNCCTTCTTCTCGGTGGCCTCGGCCTCCGCCAGACCGATGGCACGCACCCTCTCGGCATCCGCGAAACCGGTCGCCTTGATGCGTTCGGCATCGGCAAGCGCGATAGCCTTGATCATGTCAGCCTCGCCCTGGCCGCCGAGGCGCACCTTCTCGGCCTCTGCCTTGGCGGTGACTTGAATGGTTTCCGCCTGCTGGCGGGTGCGGGCGAGTTGCGCCTTGCCCTCGTTCTCACTGATCTCGATGGTAAGTGCCGACGTCGTGATCTTGGCTTGCTGTTCGGCGAGCGCCTCCTTCTCGCGCAACGTGCGTTCCTGGATGGCCGCCGCCTCCTGCAGTTTATAAGTCTCGACCTTTTCGACCGCGATCTGGCGCTCGCGGAGCTGGATCAGGATCTGCTCTATGCTGTTCTGGCCATTGGCGGCACGGGGCGTACCAATCAACACTTCTTGCAGCTCGAGACTGTAGGAATTGAATTTTTCGCGCATCTCCTCGCCCGATTTGCGCTGGATATCGCTACGCTCCTGCAAAAGCTGGATCAGCGTCTTTGTCTGGGCGATATTCTTGAAGTAAGCAGAAACCATCGGATCGAGCGTTTGTTCGACCAGCCGCTTGATATCACCGAAACGCTGCACCACCAGTGGCGCCTTCATATAGTCGATATGCACGACGACGGAGAGCGGCAGCACAGGCTCGAACGCATCCTTGGTGATCAATGACACTTCGGACAGGTTCTCGTCCAGCCTGTGTTCGCCAAACTGCTCCTTCGTCCATTTGAGCACGAAGTTGGTGGTCGGCACGATAATGATATTGCCGGCATAGGTATTGAACGCATATTTGCCTGGCAGTAGCGGCGTTGACCAGACACCGCGTGAGCCGATTTCGACCAGCTCGCCGTGACGGTATGCCTGCCCTGAAATATCCGTGCCATGGCGGCCGTTATAGGAGACGACGACACCAACCGTGCCAACATCAATGATCGTCTTCTCGACCAGTTCGACGGTCGCGAAAATTCCATTGAGGAAGTAGCTGCCGTCGGCCAGCACCTGCAACTGCCGGCCACGGTAGCCACCGGCATTGAGAAACTTCTCAGGGTCCTGAAAATTGTTGTGGAAGTTCGGGTCGTTCGGATCATTGGCAACGGTCGGTGCGATGATCTCGCCGTCCGGTAGGGCCGGACCGTCATGGATGGTGACGATGCCGATCATGTCCTCGGCATTGTGGATGACGACTGGCTCAAAGCCGCCCCGCTCCGAGATCATGCTAGACATATTGGTAAAAAGGTTTTGTTCCGACGAACTCAGATTAACAGAATAGATCGACTGGGCGGTCAGCACGATGAATTGTGCGAGATTGATAGCATAGGTGCCTTCACGCAAGATCTTGCGTTGCGGTCCTTTCTGTCCGCCTTTTTCGAGAAAGCCGCGCACATCCTGGAAATCATCGGCTTCGGTATTGGAAGCAAGTGTCTGCGTCGGAGGCAGCGGCTTGCCATCACGGGCAAAGACATAGCCGATCTGACCCTGCGGAATGGTGACAAGGTTGGCGCGATGCATCGAATATTGGAACGGCATGAAGAAATGCAGGCCACCGCGCACGACCTCAGGCTGGTAGCCGGCCTCACGGTTGAGCGCGATGAAGCCATTGCTTACGGAGCCCCGGAAACTCCATAGTTTTTCCAAAATGCCGAGCCTGTCGTTTGAGATATAGCGGACCACGCCGCTCCACCAGAACAGGATTGCCAGCACGATGGCCAGCACGGCTATCTCGATCGCCATCCATTCCATCGGGCCGACATATTGTAGGGCTTCCATCTGCTGTCTCCTATGGGCGCGCGGGTTCGTTCACCCGCCGGCCACCCGGTTGGTGTTGATTGATGAAGCGGGGAGATTGCGCAGCGACATGTTCGGCGCACTAAGGGCGTCGAATGTTTGGGCTGCTCTTTGGATGGGAAAATAACCGCGCATCCCGAGTCCCCAGTGAGGGGAAGCGCGTGGTCGTGAGCTATGTCACATCGGTGTTGCCTTGACAGACATTACAGCAAATGACGTAGGGATCGCGACAACAGGTTTAAAGATGCTCCGCGTAGAAATCGTATAAGTATTTCCAAACGTTTTTATTTCGAAAGCGTGGTGATTGGCTTCTATAAATTGGCAAGAGCGCGAAATGGCGCTCTCGACGGCTTAGAACCGTCGGCCCTCCGATCCGACCGCCTGGGAAGATGGCACGCTCAGCCGGGCCGCCTTGAACGCCCGATGAATCTGTGTCGGGCTTCGTGGCGCTTGGCAACTCCAGATCGCTATTCGCGACGTGGGGAACATGGCCGCCGCGCGCCAACGCATCCCCGCGCGCTATCACGACGCGAAGGCTACGCCTGTGAAGCCATGGCTCCTAACGCCGCAGCGCGTATATGTCCGCCCTGTTTTCGCCGGCTACGGGCAACGCCATGTCATCGTCAAGAAGCCGCGTGATCCGGGCAAAGCCGGTGAACGCCTTCCTTGCTTCTTCGGCTGACATCTGGCCCGACAACGCGGCCGCGCAGCAATTCAGCGCGCACTGATACACAGGCCCGCGCCGGCCCGTCGGCCATTTGCGCAAGAAAACCATCGCCTCGGCGACATTATCCACTTCTTCTACAGGATGCCCCTGCCCGCGCGAAATCCGCACGGGCGAAAAGAAATGCAGGTAGTCCATTGGTTCCTCCCGGTCGATCGCAATGCGTGCGATCTAACCGATTGAAACGCGCGGCTTGGCGGTTGGTTCCACGCTGAAGATAGAATTTTCGGAAATCTGTCGGCCATCGTGCGCCAATGGGCTGCGGGCTATACCGTCGGAAAGTGGCAGGCCACCTTGCGGCCCGGTCGATATTCCCTCAACTCCGGCCGCTCGGTGCGGCAGCGCTCCGCCGCGATCGGGCACCGTGGGTGGAAACGGCACCCGGATGGCGGCTTGAGCGGGCTCGGCACGTCGCCGGTCAGGATGATGCGCTTGCGCGTCCCGCTGGGCGTTGTCTCCACGACGGGAACCGCCGAGATCAGCGCCTGGCTGTAGGGATGGGCAGGCGTTGCGAACACCTCTTCCGCCGGACCTTCCTCGACGATCGAGCCGAGATACATGACCGCGATGCGGGTCGACACTTGGCGCACCACCGACAGGTCATGGGCGATGAAGATGTAGGTGAGGTTGAGCTTCTCCTGCAGGTCGGCAAGCAGGTTGACGATCTGCGCCTGCACCGACACGTCGAGCGCGGAGACGGGTTCGTCCAGAACGACCAGATCGGGGTTGAGGGCAATCGCCCGTGCAATGCCGACACGCTGGCGCTGCCCGCCGGAAAATTCGTGCGGGAACCGCATGACGTGATCCGGCAACAGCCCGACGAGGTCGAACAGTTCGGCAACCCGCGCGCTGATCTCACGAGACGAAAGCTTGCCGTGGATGCGCAGCGGCTCGGCCACCAGGTCGCCGACACGACGGCGCGGATTGAGCGAGGCCGATGGGTCCTGGAAGACCATTTGCAGGCGCCGCCGCAGCGGCCTGAGTTCGGAGAGCGACTTCGAGGTGATGTCGTCACCTTCGAATAGAAGCCTGCCGTCAGTGATGTCGTAGAGCCTTACCAGGCAGCGCGCCAGCGTGGACTTGCCGCATCCGGATTCGCCCACCAGCCCGACAGTCTCGCCGCGCCGAACCGTCAGCGAAACATTGTCGACCGCATGGACGGTTCGCCTGCCTTCCGCCGAAAACCGGGTGCCGATAGAGAAGCGCTTTGCCAGCGAGCGCGTCTCGAGGATTGGCTGATCCCTGTCGGTCATCGGTTCCTTGCCGTTCATTGGCTCCCGGTCGGTCATCGATCCGCTCATGCCTGCGCCACCCGGAAGCATGCGGCGGCGTGGGGTCCAGCCCCAAGGTCGGGCTTGCCGGTCTCGCAGGGTTCGTAGTGGACGGGGCAACGCGGACCGAAAGCGCAGCCCTGCGGCAAGCGCAGCAGCGACGGCGGCGAGCCGGGAATGGCCGGCAGGCGGCGCGGTTTCTCACCGGTCAGCGGCGGGATCGAACCGAGCAGCGCGCGCGTATAGGGGTGGCGCGGATCGGAAAACAGTTCCATGCGGCTGCCGCGTTCCACCACGCGGCCGGCATACATGACCATGACGCGGTCGGCGAGTTCGGAGACCACGCCCATGTCATGCGTGATGAAGACCACGGCCGACTTGTGCGTCGCGCGCAGCTTGCGCACGAGGTCGAGAATGCCGGCCTGCACCGTCACGTCGAGCGCGGTGGTCGGCTCGTCCGCCACCAGCAGGGCCGGATTGCACGACAGCGCCATTGCAATCACCGCCCGCTGGCGCATGCCGCCGGAGAGCTGATGCGGGTAGCGTGACATCGCCTCGTGCGGATTGGGAAAATTCACCTCGGCCAGCAGTTCCTCGACGCGCTCCATCGCCTTGGATTTGCTGATATTTCGATGTGCGCGGATCTGCTCGGCGATTTGCCAGCCGATCGTGTAGACCGGCGTCAGCGCCGTCATCGGATCCTGGAAGATCATCGCGATCTCGTTGCCGCGCAGGCGCCGAAGTTCACGCGCCGGCAGTCCCACCAACTCGCGGCCCTTGTAACGGATCGAGCCCTCGATGACGGCATTGGGGTCGGTGATGAGGCCCATCACGGCCAGCAGCGATACGGTCTTGCCGGAACCGGATTCGCCGACGACGCCGAGAATCTCGCTTTCCCCAAGATCGAAGGAAACGCCGTCGATGGCCCGCACCAGGCCGTCATCGGTCCGGAAGGATACTCTGAGGTCACGCACCGACAGTATCATGACGTCCTCAGGCGGGGATCGAGAAGGATGTAGACGAAATCGACCACCGCGTTGGCGATGACCACGAACATGGAAGCATACATCACCGTTGCCATGATCATCGGCAGATCGAGATTCTGCAGCGCGTCATAGGTGAGCTTGCCGATGCCGTGCAGCCCGAACACCACCTCCGTCAGCAAGGCGGAGCCACCCACCAGCGCGCCGAAATCGAGACCGAACAGCGTGACGAATGCGATGAGCGACGTGCGCAGCGCGTGGCGCAGCAGGATGCGGGTTTCCGACAGGCCCTTGGCGCGGGCCGTGCGGATATAGTCTTCCTGCAGGGATTCGATGATCGCCGCGCGCAGCACGCGCCCGTAGATGCCGATGTAGAGGATGGCCAGCGTGATCCACGGAATGACCAGCGTCAGGAACCAGCCCTTTGGATCGTCCGAGAAATTCTTGTAGCCGAGCGGCGGCACCCAGGAAAACAGCCAGCTGTCGTGATAACGGCTCTGAGTGATCAGGTTCATCACCTCGCCCAGCCAATAGACCGGCATGGAAATGCCGAGCAGTCCAAGCGCCATCAGAATCTTGTCCAGCCAGCTGTCGCGCGTGGCGGCGGCAACGATGCCGATGATGATGGACACCACCACCCACAGGATCGCCGCCCCGAACACCAGCGACAGCGTGACCGGGATCGAATCCAGCACGGCCGGCACCACCTTCCAGCCGCGATTGACGAACGAGGTCAGATCACCGGTGACGAAGATCTTCTCCATCATCGTCACGTATTGGACGTAGAGCGGCCGGTCGAAGCCGAAGCTGTGGCGCACCGCCTCCAGCACTTCGGGCGACGCGTTGCGGCCGGCGATGCGCGCCGCCGGATCGGCGCCCGGCGTCGCGAAGAAGATCAGGAAGACGATGACCGAGATGCCGAACATCACGAACAGCATCTGACCGAAGCGGCGCAGGATCGCGTAGATCATCAGTCGCGCCCCAGCCGAACCTTGGAGCGTGGGTCGAGCGCGTCGCGCAGGCCGTCACCGAAGACGTTGAGCGCCATGACAGACACGGCGATCGCTAGGCCTGGCGCCAGTGCCACCAGTGGCCGCGTATAGAGCAATGCCTGTCCGTCCTGGATGATGGTGCCCCAGCTCGCCGCCGGCGGCTGCACGCCGATCGACAGGAAGGAGAGCGCTGATTCCGTCAGCATGTTCAGCGCCATCATCAGTGGCACGAAGACGATGAGCGTGGTGGTGATGTTGGGCAGGATGTCGCGCCACAGGATGCGCCATCCCGGCACGCCCAGATTGACCGCGGCGTGGACAAATTCGCTGCGGCGCAGCGACAGGACCTGCCCGCGTATCGGGCGTGCCACATAAGGCACGTAGACGATGCCGATGATGATGACCGGCAGCCACAGGCTGCCGGACTCGATCTCGATCGGCCCGATCGAAATGCCCTGCGCGATGGTGACGATGGAAAGCGAAATCGCCAGGAGATAGATCGGGAAGGCCCACAGCACATCCAGGAAGCGCGACAGCACCGTATCGGTGATGCCGCCGAAATAGCCGGCGATCAGTCCCGCCGACGTGCCGAGGATCAAGGTGAAGATGGTCGCGGCGCCGGAAATCAGCAACGAGATCAGTCCGCCATAGAGCATTCTTGCCATGACGTCGCGTCCCTGGCTGTCGGCGCCGAGGAAGTAGTTGCCGAGCCGCCAGGTCGGGCCGAGCGGCGTATAGCCAAGTCCGAGCCCCTCTGTCGACGGCTCCATCACCGCGACGTCGGCGCCGTCGATCTGGATGACGGCGTCGAGCGTCGAGGCGAAAGGGTCGACTTGCGCCCAGTGCGCATAGAAAGGCGCACTGACGCAAGCCAGGACAATGAGGAGGAACACGGCCAGGGACGCCATGGCAGCCCTGTTCCTTGCCAGCTTCGCAAACGCGACAGCCCAAGGCCCTCGCGTCTTGCGCGGCATGGCAGCGACTTGGTTCGACACGGACGTGCCCCTCTCCGCAGTTCGTTACTGCACCCAGGCCATCACTGCACCCAGGATTGGGTGATCATCCAGTTGAACTGCCGGTTGAACTTGAAATTGCCCACGCGCTTGCTGACGAAGTCAAGCCGCTTCGGCGTGAACAGGCCGACGGCCGGCGCCTTGTCCGTGACCTGCCTGTCGATCTCGGCCCACATCTTGTCTGCGGCTTTCTGGTCGGTCACGCCGAGATCGAGCGCCTTTTGCATCTTGGCGTCGATATCCTTGTCGCAGAAGCCGGCGATGTTGATCGAAGCGTCCGACCCTTCACGGAAGGAAGCGCAGGAGAACAGGATGTTGAGGAAGTCGGAAGCCGCAGGATAGTCCTTGTACCACTGGGTGATGGACATCTGCACTTTGTTGTTGGTGTTCTGGATGTAGGTGAACTGGATATTGGACGAGATCGGCTTGACGTCGGCGACATAGCCGATGCTGGTCAGCACGCTCTGCAGATAGACGCCGATGGAGCGTGAGATGGCGGTGTCCTCGGCGATGATGGTCACCTTCTGGCCCTTGGTGCCGGATTCCTCGACGAGCTGCTTTGCCTTGTCGAGATCGGGCGCCGACCATTTGGCGCCAGGGTTCTTGGTGAAGGGGCAGTAATCTTCATGGCCGGGGAAGTCCGGCGGCAGGACCTGGCAGACCGGCGAGGCCAGCACCTTGCCGCCGAACAGCTTGACCAGCGTGTTGCGGTCGATCGCATAGGCAACGGCCTGGCGCGCCTTTTCGTTGTCGAACGGAGCGAGACGGTTGTTCAGCGGCGCATACCACCACGCTGAAAGCGGCGAGATGTGAAGCTGGTCCATGGACTTGCTGCCAAGTTCGCCGAGACGATCGCTCGGCAGCGCATCGAACATCCAGTCTGCTTCGCCGTTCTGGATCGCCGAGACGGCCGCTTCCTCAGACAGGCCGAAATCATATTGGACGACATCCGGATAGCCGTCCGGCTGCGCGTCCTCGCTCCACTGCTTGAAATTGGGGTTGCGCGACACCGTCATGCCCTTGTTGGGGTCGAAGGCGGAGATCATGTAAGCGCCGGTGCTGGGAATCGGCTTGGAGCCCATGTCTTCCGCGGGCGTGTCCGCCGGCAGCACCACGGCGTGCGGCAAGGCGAGCTTGTAGAGGATCTCGGCGTCAGGCTTGGTGAGGTTGAGGGTGACTGTGCCGGCGGCCTCATCCCCGACAACGCCGCCTTCCAGCGTGCAGCTCTTGGTGTCGGCCAGGCACTTGTCGGCGCCGACGATGCCGGCATAGAAAGTACCGGAGGTCGGCCCGGAAACCTTGAAGATGCGCTGGAAGGAGGCGACGACGTCCTTGACGCTGAGATCATGGCCGTCGGAGAACTTGATGCCCTTGCGCAGCTTGAAGGTGAAGGTCTTGCCGTCATTGCTGACCTGCGGCAGCGCCTCGGCGAGGTCGGGTACGATGGTGAAGCCGTCCATGCCCTCGGCTTTGCGGAAGGCGACCAGTCCGTCATAGATCGGCTGGTACATCTGCCAGCCCTGGTCGGTGTAGTTGATGTGCGGATCGAGCGTTCCCGCCGCTGAGCGGGCTAGAAGGCGAATGGTGCCGCCTCGGTGCTCTTTGAGATATTCGGCCTGCGCCGGGGCCAGCCAGGTGCCGGCCAGCAATGCCACGGCTGACGCCGCCAGAAGCAGTTTCTTCATGCTTAGTTCCCCTTTTCTCTGTTGTCGTTGTCGTCCAAGAAGTCTCCCACCAACCGCATGCACAGGTCCTGCTCTTCGACATGCGGCATATGGCTGGAATGCTCGAATATCTCCCAGCGCGATCCCTTGATGCCGTCCTTGTAGGGCTGCACGGTCGCGGGCGTCGCCTCGTCATGGCGTCCGGAGATGATCAGCGTCGGAACATCGACGGCCGGCAGGCGATCGATGATGCTCCAGTTCTTCAGGGTTCCGATGACATGGAACTCGTTGGGCCCGTTCATCACATGATAGACCGTCGGATTGCGCACGACCTGGGCGAAGGTCTCGGCTACCTCGGGTGGGAAAGGCACCACCCGGCAGACATGCCGTTCGTAGAACACCATCGTCGCCGCCTGGTAGGCGGGATCGTCCGTCGTGCCGGCCTGCTCGTGGCGGGTCAGTGTTTCCTGGACATCCCCGGGCAGGTCGGCGCGCAACCGGTTGGCCTCTTCGACCCACAGCTTCATGGAAGCCGGCGAGTTGGCGATGGTCAGCGACTTCAGACCCTTCGGCCGCGTCACCGCATATTCGGCGCCCAGCATGCCGCCCCAGCTCTGGCCAAGGACATGGAAGCCGGCGCGAATGCCGAGATAGTCGACCAGGTTTTCAAGCTCGTCGATGAAGAGCCTGGCCGTCCAGAAGTCGGCGCCCTTCTCGGGCAGCAAAGTCGAATTGCCGCAACCCAATTGGTCGTAGTGGATGACGGCGCGATCTCTTCGGGCAAGAAGCTTGTAGGCATCGACATAATTGTGGGCGACACCCGGACCGCCGTGCAGGATCACGATTGGGGCCTTGTCGGCATCCAGTTCGCCGGAGATTCGATACCAGGTTTCGTAGCTGCCGAAGGCGGCTCGCCCTTCCCTACTACTGATCTCAGACGACATCCCGGCTCCTTGCACGTTTTGAAGGCATCTTGTCGTTGTCCGTGGGCGCCTAGTTCACCTTGCGGTTGGCCTGGACCCATTCTTCCAGCATCTGCACGCCGAACGCTGTGGCGCCTTCCCGGCCGAGCGGTTGATCCTTATCGGCCATTTCCTTGCCGGCTATGTCGAGATGCACCCAGGGCCGATCCTCGGTGAAGTGGCGCAGGAACGCCGCCGCATAGGGCGCGTCGCCATCTTCCATGTCCTTGGCGTGGTGCCGGATATCGGCGAATGGCGACTGCAGCCCCTCATCGTAGGCTCGGTCGAGCGGTAACTGCCAGAAGCGCTCGCCGACCGTTTCTCCGGCCGCGATCATCTGCGTCGCGATGGTATTGTCGGTGCTGAACAGACCGGCGAATATCGATCCGAGGCCGCGCATCACCGAATAGGTCAGCGTCGCCAGATCGACGATCAACGAGGGGTTGAAGCGCGAAGCCGCATAGTAAAGGCAGTCGGCCAGGATCAGGCGCCCTTCCGCATCCGTGTCGAACACTTCCACGGTCTGTCCTGAAGCCGTCGTGATGATGTCGCGCGGCTTCAGCGCGGTGCCGGACGGCATGTTCTCGGCAATGCCCAGAATGCCGACAGCATGCACAGGGCTGCCTTGCCGGGCCAGCGCTATCAGCAGGCCGACAACGGCGGCCGCGCCACCCATGTCGGCCTTCATGTCGAACATCTGCTCGCCGCGCTTGATGCAGAGCCCGCCGGAGTCGAAGCATACGCCCTTGCCGACGAAAGCCATGGGCTGCATAGGAGCACCCTTGCCGCGATAGCGCAGGACAGCAACGCACGGCGGCCGTATCGACCCTGACCCGACAGCCAGGATCGCATTCATGCCGAGTTCCCCGAGCTTTGTCGTATCGAGGATCTCGACGTCGATGCCGGCTTCGCGCAGCGGCTCCAGGTGATCGTGGAAGTTGTCGGGATGGAGATGGTTCGGCGGCAGATTGACCAGCGTGCGCGCATATTCGACGCCGTCGGCAATGGCGTTGATCCGTGCCAGCGCCGGGGCTAGCTCGGCGCGACTTGCGCCGACCAGTTGCACACGCAGGGTTCGATCCGCGCCGGCACCCTGGCGTTGGTTGCGCATGTCGAAGCGATAGCGCCGCAGCCGCATGCCGAGCGCCACGCGCGCCAGGATGTCCGCGCCTGGCAGGTCGACACTGGCGATCGGGTCCAGGAGCAAGGTAGCCGCGCACTCGCTCTTGCCTTCGAGATGCGCGGCCAGCAAACCGCCGGCACGCGCCAGTGACAGCGTGGTTAAAGCCTCAGCCTTGCCCAAAGCGAGAACGATGACGCGCCGGGCCGATACAGTCTGGGGAGCGATCACATCGATGCAGGTGCCAGACTCGGCCAAAGCGTCCGGGTCGGAGCAGGCACGGGACAAAATCCCGCTTAACTCGACATCCAGCGCCGCTGCCCGTGGACCAAAGCCTGTCTTGGCCGTTTGCAGGATAACGACGACAGCGGCTTCAGCCGAAATCTCGTCGGCCGCTTCAAAGACCGGCACTGGCGATTGAGGCATAAGCAGTCATTCTCCCATTTTGGCCCGGCCTCAGCGCCCCTTTGCGCAAAGCTTCGCCTGCCAGCGGGGAAAACCGATCAGGCCGGTCTCTGCCACTGGTGGAATGGTGCCGGAAGGCCCCAAATAATCGTTTTCTGATGGCGACTTGGTCGCTCTTGCCTTCTGGGTATCCCCGAAGGACCCTGGTGATCAAACGCCAATTTTGTCCATGTCGATTGACAAAAACTCAACTGACAATTCATGATCGGGCCATGGCCTTACCTTCACTCAATGGCATGCGCGCCTTCGAGGCCGCCGCACGTCTCGGCAGCGTCAAGGACGCAGCCGAAGAACTGCACCTGACGCCCTCTGCCGTCAGCCGCCACATCCGTGCACTTGAAAGGAATCTTGGCCAGGATCTGTTCGAACGCGGCTTTCGCCAGATCACGCCGACCATCAGGGGCTCCTACTATGCGCGCAGCCTCTCGGAAGCATTCGAGGCCATCTGGCGCGCCACCGACGATGTCAGTTTCTCCGATGGCCCGAGCCACGGCCGGACCCAGCGTGTCCGGGTCTTGTGCGTGCCGGCTGTTCTCAATCTTTGGCTGGCGGACCGGCTGCCGAATTTTCGCCGGCTGCATCCGTCCGTCGATCTGGAGATTTCGAGTTCGGGCAAGCGGGCCAACTTCGATTTGGCCATCGTCGACGAATTCGTCTACAAGGCCGGCCCGGCCTTGACGCTGCTGATCCCGCTGCTGCTGACGCCGGTCTGCGCGCCCTCGCTGCTCGAAGGGCCGGTGCCGCTGCGATCACCCGCCGATCTGGTCAATCACCATCTGATCCATGAATGCGAGACCATGAGGTGGAAGCGTTGGCTGGAGCAGGAAGGCGTTTTGGAGACATCACCGAAATCCAGCACGACCCTGGACGATTGCACGCTGATCATGCGCGAGGCGGTCAACGGCGCTGGCATCGCGCTTGCCGACACGATGATGGCGCAGGATTTTCTGCAGCAAGGCAAGCTTGTCGCCCCGTTTCGCGCCCGCCACACCTATCCGGCCGGCATCTACCTGCACCAGCGTCGCAGCATCGGCAACAAGCCGGGCACCGGCCTGTTTCAGGATTGGCTGCTTTCCGAAGTCGAGGACCACAAGCGCGCGATGGCCATCACCTAGGCGCGTCGCGCATGCATGTCGTTCTCCCAAAGCCGGCGACATGCATTGGACAGTCGAATCACCGATCGTTGGTATTCAACAGCGACCCACCTTTACGATCCCTCGATAATCGCGGTTCGCATTGAATATCTTTAAGGCCAAAGCCGGCAAATTGGTTGCTTGTCGGTTCCCCTGCGTCAGGCGTAACCTCTGCGGTCAACGCGTGAGGGCGCGTTTTTGCAAAAGGGGAACATTGCAATGACGATACAGGGCGCATCGCCTGACCTATACAATGAGGACCTCGCTCCGGCCACGGTTCGAAACTGGGGACCATTCTCGATCTTCAACGTCTGGACGTCGGACGTTCACAGCCTGTGGGGTTATTATCTCGCCGCCAGCCTGTTTCTGTTCTGCGGCGGCTTCGTCAATTTCATCATCGCCATTGGCATCGGGTCGTTGATCATCTACGTGCTGATGAACATGGTCGGCTATGCCGGCGTCAAGACTGGCGTGCCCTACCCCGTGCTGGCCCGCGCCTCCTTCGGCATCTGGGGCGCCAACATACCGGCACTTGTGCGCGCCATCGTCGCCTGCTTCTGGTACGGCGCGCAAACGGCCGCCGCTTCCGGCGCGATCGTGGCGCTGCTGATCCGCTCGCAATGGTTCGCCGATTTCAATGCCAACACGCATTTCCTCGGCCATTCCGGCCTGGAAGTGATCTGCTTCGTCGTGATCTGGGCGCTACAGCTGCTGATCATCCAGCGCGGCATGGAGACGGTGCGCCGTTTCCAGGATTGGGCGGGGCCTGCGGTCTGGGTGATGATGCTGATCCTGGCGATCTATCTCTGCGTCAAATCCGGAACCTTCGCCTTCACCAGCGACATCCCGATGGATGTGCTGAAGGAGAAGACCAAGGACGCCGGCGTGCCCGGTGAGCCGGGCTCGTGGACCTCGCTGTTCGCGGTCGCCGCGATCTGGGTGACCTACTTCTCGGCGCTCTATCTCAACTTCTGCGATTTCGCACGCTACGCGCCGGACAAGGCTGCACTGCGCAAGGGCAACATCTGGGGCCTGCCGGTCAATCTCATCCTGTTCTCGCTGGTCGCCGGCGTTACCACCATTGCCGCCTACGACGTCTATCACGAGGTGCTGCTGCACCCCGACCAGATCTCGGCCAAGTTCGATAGCTGGTTCCTGGCTGCTCTCGCCGCTCTGACTTTCGCGGTGGCGACGCTCGGCATCAATGTCGTGGCCAACTTCGTCTCGCCGGCCTTCGACTTCTCCAACGTCTTTCCCAGGCAGATCGACTTCAAGAAGGGCGGCTATATCGCAGCACTGATCGCGCTTGTGCTCTACCCCTTCGCGCCGTGGGAAGGCAGTGCCGCCTCCTTCGTCAACGTCATCGGCGCGACGATGGGGCCGATCTTCGGCGTCATGATGGTCGACTATTACCTGATCCGCAAAGGCGAGGTCGATGTCGAGGCGCTCTATCGCGAAGATGGCGAGTTCCGCTTCCAGGGCGGCTGGCACGTCAACGCCTTCATCGCCGCCGGCATCGGCGCGTTCTTCTCGTCGATCCTGCCCAACTTCACCAACTGGCTGCCGTCCTGGTGGGGTGTCTATGGCTGGTTCTTCGGCGTGGCGATCGCCGGCGTCATCTACTACGTGCTGCGCACCGCAGCCGTGAGTGCCGGCGCCAAGATGGCGAAGGCTTGAAAATCAGGGAGTAGGCAGTAGGAGCTAGGGAATAGAGAACAGCATCCCTACTGCCTACTGCCTACTGCCTACTGCCTACTGCCTACTGCCAACCATCTCGGCCAGCTTGCGCACCGTGTTCCAGTTGCGCGACGTGCCGATGCCCATGCGCTTGTGACTGGCGGCGGCAAGCAGCCGCGAGCTTGGCCGCTCCCGCGAGAACACCAGCCATATGTCGCCGCCGACCAGGAGCACCTTCTCGTCCTCCCCGGCATGGGCTTGAAGCCCCGATAGGGCATCTTCGGCCACGGCCTTGCGCATCACGCGCACCGCGACCTGATCGCCGGCTTCCACCGATTCTCTCGGGAATGGATTGCGGCTTGCCAGTTTCAGCCAATCTCCAGCGCGGCGGACAACGATGTCGACGTGGCGGCCGAAGGCCTGTTCGAACGCCGCCTCCAACCGCTTTTCAAGTGCGGAGATCGAAGTCTTTTCGCACTCGAAGACAAGGTTGCCGGTCGCCACCAAAGTCCGAACGTTCTTCAGGCCAAGGTTTTCCGCCATTGCCTTGAGGTCCGACATGACGACACGGCGCCCCTCGCCCAGAATGATGCTGTAGAGGAGCGCGACATAGGTCTGCATCAGGCGCGTCTCGCTTGACGGCGCCTACACGAGGCGCGACTGCTCGACCGCCGCCTCGATGAAGCTGGCGAACAGCGGATGCGGATCGAGCGGCCGGCTCTTCAGCTCGGGGTGATACTGGACGCCGATGAACCAGGGATGGTCGGGATACTCGACCGTTTCCGGCAGCACGCCGTCCGGCGACATGCCGGCAAACACCAGGCCGCAATCCTCGAGCCGTTCCTTGTAGTCGACATTGACCTCGTAGCGATGGCGGTGGCGCTCGGAAATCTGCGTGTCGCCATAGATGTCGGCGATCTTCGAGCCCTTGGCGAGTTCGGCCTGATAGGCGCCGAGCCGCATCGTGCCGCCGAGATCGCCGGTTTCGCGGCGCTTCTCCAGCATGTTGCCCTTCAGCCATTCGGTCATCAGGCCGACGACCGGTTCCTCGGTCGGGCCAAACTCGGTCGAGGATGCATGTTCCACGCCGGCCAGCGAACGCGCCGCCTCTATGCAGGCCATCTGCATGCCGAAGCAGATGCCGAAATACGGCACCTTGCGTTCGCGCGCGAACTTCGCCGCCAGGATCTTGCCTTCCGAACCGCGCTCGCCGAAACCGCCGGGCACCAGGATGCCATGCACCTTTTCCAGCCACGGCGTCGGATCTTCCTTTTCGAAGATCTCGCTCTCGATCCAGTCGAGCTTGACCTTGACATGGTTGGCCAGGCCGCCATGCGAGAGTGCCTCGATCAGCGATTTGTAGGCGTCCTTGAGGCCGGTGTATTTGCCGACGATGGCGATGGTCACCTCGCCTTCCGGATTGTGGATACGGTCGGACACCTTCTGCCAGGGTTCCATGCGCGGCTTCGGCGCCGGATCGATGCCGAAAGCGGCCAGCACTTCCGAATCGAGCCCTTCCTTGTGATAGGCCATCGGCACGTCGTAGATATGCGGCACGTCGAGTGCCTGGATGACGGCGCTTTCCCTGACATTGCAGAACAACGACAGCTTGCGGCGCTCTTCCTTGGGAATGGCGCGGTCGGCGCGCACCAGCAGGATGTCGGGCGCGATGCCGATGCCGCGCAGTTCCTTGACCGAATGCTGGGTCGGCTTTGTCTTCAGCTCGCCGGCCGTCGGAATATAGGGCATCAAGGTCAGGTGCACGTAGACGGCGTTGTTGCGCGGCAGGTCATTGCCGAGCTGGCGGATCGCCTCGAGGAACGGCATCGCCTCGATGTCGCCGACCGTGCCGCCGATCTCGCACAGCACGAAATCATAATCGTCATTGCCGTTGAGGACGAAATTCTTGATCTCATCGGTCACATGCGGAATGACCTGCACGGTTGCGCCGAGATAATCGCCGCGCCGCTCGCGCTCGATGATGTTCTTGTAGATGCGGCCGGTGGTGATGTTGTCCTGCTGATTGGCCGAGCGGCCGGTGAAGCGCTCGTAGTGGCCAAGATCGAGATCGGTCTCGGCACCGTCATCGGTGACGAACACCTCGCCGTGCTGGTACGGCGACATCGTGCCGGGATCGACATTGAGGTAAGGGTCGAGTTTTTTGATGCGTGCGCGATAGCCTCGCGCCTGCAGGAGAGCCCCAAGGGCCGCTGCGGCTATGCCTTTTCCAAGTGAGGAAACCACGCCGCCTGTGATGAATACATATCGCGCCATGGGAGTCATCGCTTAACGCGGCCGGATTGATTCCGCCAGAGAAAAAACCGCCGCGAAGGCTTTTTCCCAAAAAGGCGCTCGGACCATGATCCCGAAAAGTGGAATCCGGTTTTCTCGGACAAACGGTTTCGGTTTGTCCAGGGATCACGACCGAACAGGCTTGGTCGTGAGCAAGGCAAAACAAAAGGGCCGGCTGAGCCGGCCCTTTCGCCATGATGGTGGAAACGTCAGATGATTACGACTCTGGTACCGACCCTGACGCGGCTGTAAAGGTCCATGACGTGCTCGTTCATCATGCGGAAGCAGCCATTGGAAGCGCTGGTTCCGATCGACTGCGGCGCGATGGTGCCGTGGATACGCAGATGCGTGTCCTTCTTGCCGTCATAGAGATAGATGGCGCGTGCGCCGAGCGGGTTCTGTCCGCCGCCGGGCATGCCGTCCTTGTACTGGGCGTAGTGCTTCGGCTCGCGCTTCTGCATGTCCAGCGTCGGGATCCAGCGCGGCCACTCCTGCTTGTCGCCGACGGCGACCGTGCCCTTGAACTGCAGGCCTTCACGGCCGACCGCGATGGCGTAGCGACGCGCGGTGCTCGATGATTCGACGAGATAGAGCCGGCGCGCACTGGTGTCGATGACGATGGTGCCGGCATCGTAGCCCGTGAATTCGACGTCCTGAGGCACGAATTCCGGCTTCACCTTGAACGGCTTCTTGGCGTTCTTCTGGGCAAGCGCCGAGTCGAGCGCGCGCGTCTCGGGCAGATAGCTGATCGAGGAGCCGGATGACGAGATCCCGCCGAACAGGCCGGCGAACAGACCACCGCTCGGCTGCTTCTGGCCGCCGAGGACCTCGCTGCGCAACTCGCCATTGTTGCCGGTCAATGCGACGTTCATGGCCTCGGCCGGGAGCGGCTCGGCCGACTGGATCGGCGCGATCGGTTCCATCGGCTCGATGACCTTGACGGTCTTCTTGGCCGGCTTGGCTTCGGCCACTTCAGTGGCAGAGGCACTTTGGCCCCTTTTTGCCAGGAAGTCCTGGCGTGCGGCCTCGGCCCGGGCCTTGGCCGCTTCGCGCATCGCCAGTTTCCTGGCTTCAAGCGCCTTGGCCTTGGCGTCTTCCTTGTCGGCAACGATCTTGGCTTCGATCTTCTTGATCTGGGCGAGATCGTCCGGCGTCGGGTTTTTCTTCTTCTTGAGAAGCCTCAACTGCGCCGCATCGCTCTTGACTGCGATGTTGATGGCGTCGGTCCTGTCGACCGACTGATTGGCGGCCATATTGGCCGGCATGCCGGCGAAAGCCGGGGAACTGAGGCCGAGTGCGGCGCAAAGTCCCAGGAAAATGAAGCTGCGAAGCTGCATGGCGAAGATCCGATCGTTTAATGCTTGTTGCCCACGGCGTCGCCCGGCGTCCCCCAAGGACACCGAAAATGCCGCGTGCAATCTATAGTCGAATAAATGCGGATGCCTCAAGCACGAGGCAGCACCACTACCCGTCGAATCTTCGTGATCGCGCAGCATTTGCCGCGACTGTGTTCAAACGATCACAGATCGCGGTTTGGAGCGAGCGGAAGCTACTGGTTCGGGACCTGGGGGGCGGCCGGCGCGGTGTTGGTGGTGCCGTTGCTTGCAGGCGGCGTCGAACCGGCGGCCGGCGCGGTGGCCGGAGCCGTTGCCGGAGGCGTCGTCGCGGCATCGTTGCCGGATGGCGGCGTCGGCGTGGCGTTGCCGGCGGGTGCCGGGGTGGTCGTGCCGGGCAATTGGTTGAGCACGCCCTTGCCGGCTTCACCCGATGTCGCGGGAACGCGGTCGAGGATGTCGATCGGCTTCTCGCCGTAGCGGGCAATGATCGACAAGGTCAGCGATGTGACAAAGAACGCGGCCGCCAGGATCGCCGTCGCGCGGGTCAGCGCGTTGGCAGCGCCACGCGCGGTCATGAAGCCCGATCCGCCACCAATGCCAAGGCCGCCGCCTTCGGAGCGCTGCAGCAGCACCACGCCGACAAGGGCGAGCACGACCATGAGATGGATGACGATCAGTACGGTTTGCATAGTTTATCCTGGCAAGGCCTTGCCCGGCCGCGAACACGACCGGTGAATTGGAGGCGGCTCAATACAATGCTTTCACGGCATTTCCAAGCCCGTGGCCGGAATATGGGAAGCAACGCCACCTTTGCAACGAATTTGGACGCGCCGCGACGCGTCCATCATCGCAAATCTCATCCGGAAATGCTGCGATAGGCTTCCGCGATAGCAAGGAAATCCGCTGCTTTCAGACTGGCGCCACCGACCAGTGCGCCATCGACATTCCTGACACCCAGCAGTTCAACGGCGTTGGATGGCTTGACCGAGCCGCCATAGAGAATGCGCATTTTGGCGGCTACGGCGCCGAGCTTTTCCGCCAGTTTTTCGCGGATATGCGCATGCGCTTCGGCAACGTCGGCCGCGGTCGGCGTCAGGCCGGTGCCGATCGCCCATACCGGCTCATAGGCAATGACAGTGTTGGACGGGGTGGCGCTTGGCGGCACCGAGCCGGCGACCTGGCGCGACAGCACCTCCAGCGTGGCTCCAGCCTCGCGTTCCTGCTGTGTCTCGCCGATGCAAACGATGGCCACGAGCCCGGCGCGCCATGCGGCGGTAGCCTTGGCCTGGACCGTCGCATCGTCCTCGCCGCGTTGTTCGCGGCATTCGGAATGGCCGACGATGACATGGCTCGCGCCGGCATCCTTCAGCATCTCCGCCGAGATGCAGCCGGTATAGGCGCCGCTTTCCTTGGCGTGGCAGTCCTCGCCGCCGGCATGGACCGGCGTGCGCGACAGAATCTCCGCGGCATGGGAAAGCAGCGTCGCGGGAACGCAGACCAGGGCTTCGGTTTCCGCGTCGAGCCCGCTCATGAACCCGTTGCCGATCATCCTGAGTTCGTTCAGCGAGGCACTGGTGCCGTTCATTTTCCAGTTGCCGGCGACGAGCGGGCGAATTCCTGGCGTCATGGTCTGCTTCTCCGGGCAATATCTGGCTCTGGCCCTCACTACCAAAATCAGGCCACAAAGCAATCGACAGTGGACCGGAAGGGCGCTATTGCGCTTGTTTCAGACTCGGCGCATGCGAAAATGCGCATAAATCGGAAGTAACCATGCTTGGTACATTGAGAAGCGCGGCAGGCACCTGGGTCGCGAAGACGCTGCTTTCGCTCCTGGTGGTCAGTTTCGCCGCCTGGGGCATTTCCGGGCGCCTGATGGGCGGCTTTGCCGGCCACGATTCGGTGATAACCGCCGGCGGCACCAAGGTGTCGATCAACGAATACCGCCTCGCCTACGATCGCCAGCTGGCCGTCATGTCGCAGCAGTTCGGACAGCGCCTGACCCACGAACAGGCCAAGGGGCTCGGCATCGACAACCAGATCCTGGCTCAGCTCGTTTCCGGCGCTGTTCTCGACGAACAAGCAAGGAAACTGGGACTGGGCTTGTCCAAGGACAGGCTGGCGGAACTGACACGCGAGGATCCGGCCTTCAAAGGCCCAGGCGGCCAGTTCGACAGAAGGACGTTCGAATATATGCTGCACGAGGTCGGTATGCGGCCCGAGGATTATCTGAAGAACCGCGCCCAGGTGGCGGTGCGCCAGCAGATCGTCGAGGCGGTTTCGGACGGCCTCAAGGCACCGGACACTTTCTTCAAGGCGGTCGCGCTCTATCGCGGCGAGGACCGCACGGTCGACTATCTGACATTGCCAAAGGCGCTCGTCGAGCCGGTCGAGGCGCCGAGTGACAGCGTGCTTCAGGCCTATTTCGAGGCCAACAAGAAAACCTACGCCGCGCCTGAATACCGCAAATTCTCCTATGTCCGCCTGGAGCCGGTGGACATCATGGATACGACCGCGGTCACCGACCAACAGGTCAGCGACGACTACAACAAGAACAAGGCGCGCTACACGACGCCCGAAATGCGCACCATCGAGCAACTCGTGTTCAAGACGCCGGACGCGGCCAAGGCCGCGCTTGATTCGCTCAAGGCGGGCGCCACCTTCGACAAGCTCGTCGCGGCCGAAGGCAAGACGCCGGCCGACACGTTGCTCGGCACGCTCGCCAAGGACAAGATCGCCGACAAGGCGGTCGCCGACGCGGCCTTTGCGCTCAACGCGAACGAGGTCAGCCCGGTCGTCCAGGGCGCCTTCGGTCCGGTGCTGCTGCGCGTCACCGAGATCAAGCCCGAAGTGGTGAAGCCGCTGGCCGAAGTGTCGGACCAGATCCGCAAGGACCTGGCGCTGGGTGAGGCAAGCCGCATCCTTTTGGATGTGCACGACAATTACGAGGACACTCGCGCCTCCGGCAGTTCGCTGGCCGACGCGGCGGCCAAGCTGAAGCTCAAGGACATCACGATCGACGCCATCGATCGCTCAGGCCTCAGGCCGGACGGTTCGATCGTCAAGGACCTGCCGGAATCGCCGGAGCTGATCAAGGCCGTCTTCGATGCCGAACCCAACACTGAAAACGACGGGCTGACCACGGCGGACAATGGCTTCGTCTTCTATGAGGTCAGTTCGGTCACGCCGGCTCGCGACCGGACGCTTGATGAGGTCCGCAAGAAAGTCGTCGCCGACTGGACGGCCGCCGAGACCACCAAGCGCCTCGCCGCCAAGGCGGACGAACTCGAAAAGCGGCTCAAGGCCGGCGCCACGCTGGACGTCATCGCAGGTGAGCTCAAGCTGGAGAAGCAGACCAAGCGCGGTCTGAAGCGTGAAGCCGACGATGCGGACTTCGGCAAGGAAGGCGCTGCCGTGATGTTCGGCGTCGGCGAAGGCGGCACCGGGTTGATCCCCTCGCCCACCGGCGACGGACAGATCCTGTTCAAGGTCGCCGAAGTGTTCGAACCAGCCGGGGCCGATGCCAGCTCGGTACCGGAGGACGCGCAGAAATCCTTCACCTCCGGCATGTCGGACGATCTGCTCGACCAATTGGTGGCGCAGTTGCAGACGCAGTACGACGTCCGAGTCGACCAGGCCGCCGTCGCCCAAGCCTCGACAAGATGAGCGCGCTGAAAACCCATATCGCCAAGGTCGCGACCGGCAGCGCGCTTTCCTTCGAGGAAGCCCGCGAGGCTTTCGACATCATCATGTCAGGCGACGCGACCCCGGGGCAGATCGGCGGCTTCCTGATGGCGCTGCGCGTGCGCGGCGAGACGGTGAGTGAGATCTCCGGTGCCGTCGCCACCATGCGCGCCAAGATGCTTCGCGTCGAGGCGCCGCCAGGCGCGATCGATATCGTCGGCACCGGCGGCGACAATTCCCATAGCGTCAACATTTCGACAGCCTCGGCCTTCGTCATTGCCGCCAGCGGCGTCCCGGTCGCCAAGCACGGCAATCGCGGCCTGTCCTCGCTGACCGGCGCCGCCGATGTCCTGGTCGCGCTCGGCGTCAAGATCGACCTCTCGCCGGAGCTCATCGGCCGTTGCATCCATGAGGCGGGCGTCGGCTTCATGTTCGCCCCCGCGCACCATCCGGCGATGAAGCATGTCGGCCCGACCCGGGTCGAGCTCGGCACCCGCACCATCTTCAACCTGCTCGGGCCCCTCTCCAATCCGGCCAGCGTCAAGCGGCAGATGGTCGGCGTGTTCCTGCCGGAATGGGTCATGCCGGTGGCCGAGACGCTGAAGGCGCTGGGCACCGAACATGCCTGGGTCGCCCATGGCGATGGCTATGACGAGATCACCACCACCGGTGAGACGCAGGTTGCCGAACTGGTTGGCGGCGAAATCCGCAGCTTCACGCTGACCCCCGAAGAGGTCGGGCTGAAGCGCCATACCAAGGACGATCTCCGGGGCGGCGACGCCGCCTACAACGCCAACGCGTTGCGCGATATGCTGGGCGGCGCAGCCGGTGCCTATCGCGACACCGTGCTGATGAATGCCGGCGCCGGACTGGTGATTGCGGGCAAGGCGACGACCCTTGGCGACGGCATCGCGCTCGCCGCGCAGGCCATCGACAGCGGCCGCGCTCTGCAGGTGCTTGACCGGCTGGTCGAAATTTCGAACGGGTGAACCGTGTCTGACATTTTGCGCAAGATCGAAGCCTACAAGCGCGACGAGATCGCCGCCGCCAAGGCGCGCGTACCGCTGGCGGAGATCAAGGCACGAGCCAAGGACGCCGACGCCCCGCGTGGTTTTCTCGCCGCACTCGAGGCGAAGCGCAGATCCGGCAACTTCGCCCTGATCGCCGAGATCAAGAAAGCGAGCCCGTCCAAAGGGCTGATCCGGGCCGATTTCGATCCGCCGGCATTGGCGCAGGCCTATGAAAAAGGCGGCGCTGCCTGCCTTTCCGTGCTGACCGATGCACCATCCTTCCAGGGCGCGCCGGAATTCCTCACCCGGGCACGGGCAGCCACCGCCCTGCCCGCGCTGCGCAAGGATTTCCTGTTCGACCCCTACCAGGTCTATGAGTCCCGCGCCTGGGGCGCGGACGCCATCCTGATCATCATGGCCAGCGTCGACGATGCCTTGGCGAGCGAATTGGAAGCGACCGCATCCGAACTCGGCATGGATGCTTTGATCGAGGTGCATGATGAGGCCGAGACGCAGCGTGCGGTAAAACTGTCATCGCGGCTGATCGGCATCAACAACCGCAATCTGAGAACATTCGAAACCAGCCTTAAGACCTCGGAGCGGCTGGCGCCGATGGTGCCGGGCGACCGGCTGCTGGTCAGCGAGAGCGGTATCTTCACGCATGACGATTGCCTCAGGATGCAAAAGACCGGCATCGGCACCTTTCTTGTCGGCGAAAGCCTGATGCGACAAGAGGATGTCACCGCGGCGACGCGCCTGCTTTTGACGGGCAAGGCGTTGGATGCATCGGCCCGAAAATCGGAATCGATTTTCGGAGAGCACGATGCATAGATTCAAAGTGATAGAGCGTACTTTGTGCGTCCAAATGGACGCACGTCGCTCTATGGCAGTCTGACGATGGCGGCCGCCCTCACCCATCTCGGCGCGCAAGGCGAGGCCAACATGGTCGATGTCGGCGACAAGCAAGAGACGACCCGTACCGCGATAGCCGAGGGTTTCGTCTCGATGCAGCCCGAAACGCTGAAGACCATCCTCGCCGGCAACGCCAAGAAGGGTGACGTGCTCGGCACAGCGCGTATCGCCGGCATCATGGCGGCGAAGAGGACGCATGAGCTTGTCCCGCTCTGCCATCCGCTGCTCTTGACCAAGATTTCCGTCGACATCGAGCCGGACCATGCCCTGCCTGGGCTGAAAGTCACCGCTCTGGCGCGCGTCACCGGCAAGACAGGCGTCGAGATGGAAGCGCTGACCGCCGCTTCCGTGGCCTGCCTGACCATTTACGACATGGCGAAAGCTGTCGACCGCGCCATGGTCATTTCCGGCATCAGGCTGGTCGAAAAGACCGGCGGCAAGTCCGGCGACTACAAGGTGGGCGCCTGATGGCGCTGCTTCCGGTCGCCGAGGCGCTCGAGCGCCTGCTGGACGGCGCAGCACCCTTGGCCGGCGAAAGCGTTTCTCTTTTCGAGGCGATCGATCGCGTGCTGGCGGAGCCGGTCGTGGCGCTTCGCACCCAACCGCCTTTCAACGCCTCGGCCATGGACGGTTATGCAGTGCGCGCCGCCGACATGGCCTCGGTGCCATCGAAACTCTCCGTGATCGGCATGGCGCCGGCGGGGCGCGGCTTTGACGGTACGGTCGGCAAGCGCCAGGCGGTACGCATCTTCACCGGCGCGCCGCTGCCTGATGGCGCCGACACCATCGTCATCCAGGAAAATGTCCGCGATCTCGGTGGCGGCGATATCGAAGTGATCGAACCCACCGCCGAGGGACGCAACATCCGCCGCACCGGCCTCGACTTCTCGACAGGCGATGTGCTGCTGCAAAGAGGCCGGGTGCTGGATCCGGCGGCGCTTTCCCTGACCGCATCGGCCAATCATCCCCGGGTGAGCGTGGTGAAGAGGCCGCTGGTCGCCATCATCGCCACCGGGGACGAGTTGCTGCCGCCCGGCAGCGAGCTCGGGCCGGACCAGATCATCTCGTCCAACGCCTATGGCGTCGCCGCGGCGGCGCAATCGGTCGGCGCCCGCGCGCTCGATCTCGGCATTGCCGCCGACCGCAAGGACGCAATCGCGGCATTGGTCAGGAAGGCCGTCGCCGCTGGCGCCGATGTCATCGTCACGCTGGGTGGCGCCTCGGTCGGCGACCACGATTTGATCCATGACGTGCTGATCGGCGAAGGCATGACGCTCGGTTTCTGGAAGATCGCCATGCGCCCCGGCAAGCCGCTGATGTTCGGCCGCCTCGGCGACATCAGATGCATCGGCCTGCCCGGCAACCCAGTGGCAAGCCTGGTCTGTTCGCAATTGTTCCTGAAGCCGCTTCTGGCAAGGCTTGGCGGCCGCGATCATCGCCAGGACATCCGCCAGGCCCGGCTGGGCGCTGCAATGGCCGCCAATGATCTGCGCCAGGATTATGTGCGGGCGGTGGCCAGGGAAGACGACAGCGGGCTGGTGGCAACGCCATTCAGCATCCAGGATTCTTCGATGCTGCGGATGCTAGCCGACGCCAACGGGCTTGTCGTGCGCGCCCCCTTCGCCCCCGCATCCACTGCCGGTGACACCTGCAACGTGCTGATGCTACGCTGAAGAATAGTGATATAAGCTGCTGATATAGGTCACAAAAGGTCTGGTTATTACGAGATCAAGACCCGTGTCAGCGGATGCGCCGGATCGACAAGCCCGTCGACAATGTCGTAGTGATGCCGGTCGGGCTCGACCACGGCGCTGGTCGTGGCGCCAAGGCCGGTCCAGATATTGGCCAGCAGCGCATTCTGGCGCAGGAATTCGGAACGCTCGCCGCCGCCGGCCCAGCAGGTGATGCGAGCACCATCCATGGGCCGCAGCAGCGCCGGGCTTTCAGTCAGCGCCTCCTGCTCGTCGATTGCCAGGGCCTCGTTCATGCCGGTGCGCATCAGCGGACGCAGGTCATGCAGGCCCGAAATCGAAACGACATGGCGTATGCGCCTTGCCACATCGGCGGCCAGCGGCGTGGTCGTGGTCACCATTCGGGTGGCAAGATGGCCGCCGGCCGAATGGCCGGTCAGCATCAGCGGTCCCTCAACGAGTGCCGCTGCCTTGCTGATCGCCGCTCCGATCTCGCTGACGATGCCGGCGATGCGTATGTCCGGACACAGCGTGTAGGACGGCATCGCCACGGCGAAGCCGCTGCTGACCGCGCCCTTGGCGAGGTGCGACCAGCCGCTCTTGTCGGACTCCAGCCAGTAACCGCCATGGATGAACACCACGAGCCCCCTGGGAGCGGCATCGGGCAGGAAAAGATCGAACCGGTTGCGCGGTCTATCGCCATAGGCGATATCGAACCTTGCCCGGCCTTGCGCCGACAGCGCATCGCGAAACGCCTGCGCCGGCTCCGCCCACGCGGCGGGCCACCGGTCGCTACCGGCGATATTCGCGCCGTTGGCGTAGGCATTGTTCCAATCGGCAATGCGATGTTCGATCATCGGCACCCTCCCCCGAAGCGGCATCGTTTCAGCGCTAGCAATGGCGGCCACCGTGCCACGCGTCAATGCTCCAGCGCAAAACATTTTAGGCTTGAAACAAATTTCGACTGGTGCGATCCTGCC
Organism: Mesorhizobium sp. LNHC221B00; assembly: GCF_000502935.1. Classification (NCBI taxonomy): domain Bacteria; kingdom Pseudomonadati; phylum Pseudomonadota; class Alphaproteobacteria; order Hyphomicrobiales; family Phyllobacteriaceae; genus Mesorhizobium; species Mesorhizobium sp. LNHC221B00. The sequence continues at coordinate 176,229 of NZ_AYWR01000006.1, forward strand.
TCCGGAACAGTCGGCAAAATGGGAGGTCTGCTGTGCTGCCCATCTGCGGATGTTCATCCTTTCTGGATGGCATGATCGAGCAATCGGCGGCACGAAACCTCCACGAAAGACAGGAACGACAGATTAACCGCCTTCGGTCTCATGCCTCGCGCATTGGCCAGGCAGCACATAGGATAGCGGCGAGATGCTTGGGCCTTCAGCGCATATCGACACGTTCACGCGCGATCACCTGCCGCCGCCGGAACAATGGCCCGATATCCTGCTCGATGGTTTTGATTATCCTGAACACCTCAACGCCGGCGTCGAACTGACCGACAGGCTGGTGCAGAAGGGGCTTGGTGACCACACCGCCCTGATCGGCAACGGCCGCCGCCGCACCTACAAGGAGCTGTCCGACTGGACGAACAGGCTGGCGCACGCGCTGGCCGAGAATTATGGCGTCAAGCCGGGCAATCGGGTGCTGATCCGCTCCGCCAACAACCCCGCCATGGTCGCCTGCTGGCTGGCCGCCACCAAGGTCGGCGCCGTGGTCGTCAACACCATGCCGATGCTGCGCGCCGGCGAACTCTCCAAGATCGTCGACAAGGCCGAGGTCACCATCGCGCTCTGCGACACCAGGCTGATGGACGAGATGACCGCCTGCGCCAAGGACAGCGCGTTCCTGAAACAGGTCATTGGCTTCGACGGCACCGCCAACCATGATGCCGAGCTCGATCGTGCCGCCCTCGACAAGCCGGTGACCTTCACCGCCGTCAATACCGGACGCGACGATGTCGCCCTGCTCGGCTTCACCTCGGGCACGACGGGCGTGCCGAAGGCGACGATGCATTTCCACCGCGATCTCCTGATCATCGCCGACGCCTATGCCCGCGAAATCCTGCAGGTGACGCCGGACGATATCTTTGTCGGCTCGCCGCCACTCGCCTTCACCTTCGGCCTTGGCGGGCTTGCCATCTTTCCCCTGCGCTTCGGCGCGGCGGCGACGCTGCTGGAGCAGGCGACGCCGCCCAACATGATCCACATCATCGAGACCTACAAAGCGACCATCTCCTTCACCGCGCCGACCGCCTACCGCGCGATGCTGAAGGCCATGGACGAAGGCGCGGACCTGTCGTCGCTGCGTGTCGCCGTTTCGGCCGGCGAGACATTGCCGGCTCCGGTCTTCGAGGAGTGGACGAAGAAGACCGGCAAGCCGATCCTCGACGGCATCGGCGCCACCGAAATGCTGCACATCTTCATCTCCAACCGCTTCGACGACATGAAGCCCGCATCGACCGGCAAACCTGTCGGCGGCTATGAGGCGCGCATCGTCGACGACGAGATGCATGAAGTGCCGCGCGGAACGACCGGACGGCTGGCGGTGCGTGGACCGACCGGCTGCCGCTACATGGCCGATGACAGGCAGAAGGATTATGTCCGCGACGGCTGGAACCTTACCGGCGATACCTTCACGCAGGACGAAGACGGTTTCTTCCATTTCGCCGCCCGCTCCGACGACATGATCGTCAGCGCCGGCTACAACATCGCCGGACCGGAGGTCGAGGCGGCGCTGCTGTCGCATCCCGATGTCGCCGAATGCGCTGTCATTGGCGCCGGCGATGCCGAGCGCGGCCAGATCGTCGAGGCGCATGTCGTGCTGGTGCAAGGCGTGGCGCCGGACGCGTTGACCGTCAAGCGCCTGCAGGACCACGTCAAGGCCACCATCGCACCCTACAAATACCCGCGATCGGTGAAATTCATCACCGCGCTGCCCAAGACCCAGACCGGGAAGATCCAGCGCTTCCGGCTGCGCACGGAGACCGTCAATTGAGCGAGCCCTACGATCCAGCGTCCGAAGGCGCCCAGATGTCGTTCAAGGAACGCATGTCCTACAGCGACTATCTGCATCTGGAGAAAGTGCTGGAGGCGCAGACGCCGCTGTCGTCGGCGCATGACGAGATGCTGTTCATCATCCAGCACCAGACATCCGAGCTCTGGATGAAGCTCGCTTTGCACGAGATCAGTGCCGCCATCCGTTCCATCCGTGCCGACCGGCTTGAGCCCAGCTTCAAGATGCTGTCGCGCGTCGCCCGCATCTTCGAGCAGTTGAACAATGCCTGGGACGTGCTGCGCACGATGACACCCAGCGAATACACCGAGTTCCGCGATGCGCTCGGCCAGTCCTCGGGCTTCCAGTCCTGGCAATATCGCGCCATCGAGTTCATGGCCGGCAACCGCAACCTTGCAATGCTCGGGCCACACAAGCACCGTCCGGACCTCAGCGGCAAGCTGGAGGCGATCCTGGCGGAACCGTCACTCTATGACGAAGCGCTGCTGCTTCTGGCCCGCAACGGTTTCGATATCGGCGCCGACGCCGGGCGAACCGACTGGCGCGAAACCCGGACCGAGAATGAGGCGGTCCTGGTCGCATGGCAGACCGTCTATCGCGACCCGCAGCGCTACTGGATGTTTTACGAACTGGCCGAAAAGCTGGTCGATTTCGAAGACTATTTCCGCCGCTGGCGCTTCAACCATGTCACCACGGTCGAGCGCATCATCGGCCTGAAACGCGGCACCGGCGGCACGTCGGGCGCCTCCTATCTCAAGAAGATGCTGGAGGTCGTGCTGTTCCCGGAACTCTGGACGGTCCGCACCCGGCTCTAGTTTCTCAAGTCACCGCCGTCTTGACCGCAAATCGCGCCTCTTTCCAAGCTTCAGTGCGCAAAATGTCCTCCAGCACCTCGACCGCCTGCCAGACGTCTCTGTAGCCGACATAGAGCGGCGTGAAGCCGAAGCGGATAGTCGACGGCGCGCGGAAGTCTCCGATCACGCCGCGCTCGATCAAGGCCCGCATCACCTGGTAGCCATGCGGATGCATGAAGGAAATCTGGCTGCCGCGCTGATTGCCGTCCCGCGGGCTCTCCAGTTCGAGGCCATAGGCACCGCATCTTGCTTCGACGAGCTGGATGAAAAGATCGGTCAGCGCAATGCTCTTCGTGCGCACCGCTGTCATGTCGACATCGTCCCAGATATCCAGCGCCCCTTTCAGCGCCCGCATCGAAAGCACGGGCTGCGTGCCGCACAGGAAGCGCCGGATGCCGCTGCCGGCGGCAAAACCCTGTTCGAAGGCAAACGGCCGCGCATGGCCCCACCAGCCGCTCAGCGGCTGGTGGACATCGCCGTGATGACGCTTTGCGGCATAGATGAAGGCCGGTGCGCCCGGGCCGCCATTGAGATATTTGTAGGTGCAGCCGATGGCGAAATCGGCATTGGCGCTGTCGAGTTCGACCGGCAAGGCGCCTGCGGTGTGGCAGAGATCCCAGACGATCAGCGCGCCGGCCTGGTGGGCCTTGCGTGTCAGCGCGGCCATGTCACGCAGCTGGCCGGATTTGTAATTGACGTGGTTGACCAGGATGACCGCGACGCGCTCGTCGATCAGCTCTTCAATATCAGGCGCATCGACGCCTTCGAGCCGCAGCACGGTGCCCGGCCGCGTCGAGGCCACGCCTTCGGCCATATAAAGATCGGTCGGAAAGCTGTCGCCCTCTGCGACGATGACCGATCGGTCCGGCCGCATCCCGAGTGCGGCATGCAGTACCTTGTAGATGTTGATCGAGGTCGTGTCGCAGACCACCGTCTGGCCGGCCGCCGCGCCGATCAGGCGGCCGAGCTGGTCGCCAAGCGCGACCGGCATGTCGAACCAGCCGGCAGTGTTCCAAGCACGAATGAGGTCCTGCGCCCACTCCTGGGTCGCCGCTTTCTGCAGCTCGTTAAAGACGGCGGGCGCCGCTGCTCCCAGCGAATTGCCGTCGAGGTAGATCACACCCTCCGGCAATGTGAACCGGTCGCGCATGGCGCGTAGCGGATCCGCCGCATCCATGGCTTCGACGGCCTTGAGGTCGAGCGTTGCGTTCATGATTGGTGATGTCCTCGATTATTCACGAATGGCTTCGCGAGCCGGCGCGGGTCCCCGGCTGCGCTTGAGGCTTGGCAGAGCAAGCATGGCGAGCACGAACAGGCCCGTAGCAAGCTTCAAATCGGGAGGCGGCATGCCGGCGGCAAGGCAGAACGACACCAGTTGGTAGTAGATGATCGCGCCGGCAAAGGGCGCCAGCAGCTGGCGCCAGACCGTCTGCTTGCCGACAACCGCCTCGCCGATCATCAGCGCGGCCAGTCCGTTGATGAGGATGCCCAGCCCCATATTGACGTCGGCGAAACCCTGCGACTGCACCATCAGCGCGCCGCTTGACGCCGAAAACGCGCTCGCCAGCCCGACGCCGCCGATGGTCGCCGCCCAGACATTGATGCCTTGCGCCTCGGCCATATCAGGATTGGCGCCCACGGCGCGCACCGCGGTCCCTTTCTCGGTCCTGAAGAACATGTAGAGCGCCACGAAGACGACGAGCGCCAGAAGACCGGCAACGACGATCTTGCTGGCCGGAAAACCCGGCCGCGCGAACGGTACCCAGTCGAACACCGCGGGCGAACCGAAGACGGAGAGATTGGACTTCCCCATGATGCGAAGATTGATGCTGTAGAGCATCGTCATCATCAGGATACCGGCAAGCAGCGTGTGGATACGGAAGCGCAGATGGATGAAGGCGGTGCAGCAGCCCGCCGCGAAGCCCACGATGAATGCGACCAGGATGCCGGTCACCGAAGCTGCTCCGGCAGCCAGCAGCACGCCGCAGACGCAACCGCCCAGCGGAAACGCGCCTTCGCTGGTGAGATCGGGAAAATTCAGCATGCGAAACGGGATCATGATGCCGAGCACGACAAAGGCCAGGATCAGGCTTTGCGCCAGGGTGACCGGCATGATCGCGATGAAGCTGGAGAGAACTTCCTGAATAAAGCCCATGGGGATCAGCTCGCCAGCAGCATGCGGTCGGTCTTGACGGAAAAATGGCCGATCAGATCGATAACCGTGACCCTCGCCTTTTCCTCGCCGGTGACTTCCAGCAGGACCCGGCCCGCGTCGAGCATGATCACCCGGCTGCCATAGTCGACGGCGTGCTGCATGTTGTGGGTGACCATCAGGGTGGTCAGCTTCAGCGCGCTGACGGCGCGCACCGTCGCCTGCATGACGATCTCGGCCGTGCGCGGGTCGAGCGCCGCAGTATGCTCGTCGAGCAGCAATAAATCAGGCGATCCGCCGACCGCCATGATCAGCGACAGGGACTGCCTCTGTCCGCCCGAGAGCAGGTCTACGCGCGTGTCGAGGCGATTTTCAAGGCCGAGGCCCAGTATCGACAGGCGCTCCTTGTAGGAGGCGAGCCGTGTGGCGTTCAGCCCTTGCCGCAGAGTGCGCTTGTGGCTGCGCAGATCGGCCAGCAGCATGTTCTCCGCCACCGTCATGCTGGCGGCGGTGCCGCGCATCGGATCCTGGAAGACCCGCGCCAATTTGGCGGCGCGCTTGTGCACCGGCATGTTTGTCACATCGGCGCCATTGATCAGGATCTTGCCGGAATCGAGGATCAGCGCTCCGGAAATGGCGTTGAGCATGCTGCTCTTGCCGGCTCCGTTGGAGCCGATGACGATGCCGAACTCGCCAGTCGCCAATGACAGGCTGAGGCTGTCCAGCGCGATCTTCTCGTCGGCCTGGCCCCTGTAGAATACTTTGCGCGCGGATCGGATCTCGAGCATCGTTCCTCCCTGACCTGACGGGTGACGGCGCCCCGCCGTCCCCCCCCTCAGTCCCGATATCAGTCGACGATGCACCCGCAATCGGCCATCGAAGCCGGTATCTCGATGCCGAACGCAGCCATCGCCTTGCGGGAGATTTGCGGCATGTGGTCGTTGTAGGCCGGGCGCGATGGCGCGATCGTTTTCGGATCCTTGCCCTTGAGGATCTCAGCGGCGATGTTGCCGGCGTTGACGCCGACCTGCGTGTAGTTGACTGCAAAACTTGCCGGTACGGTGCCGTTGCGGACCGCGCTGTCGTCGGAGTTGACGACCGGGATGCCGGCCTGGCGAGCGGCCGCGGAGACGGCGGCGATCGCCGGCTGGATCAGGTTCGAAGCCGGGCCGTAGATGACGTCGGCCTTGCCGGCGAGCGAGGCGATGCGTTGCTGGATGTCATTGACGTTGTCGATGCCGACCTCCACGACCTCGAAGCCGGCCGCGGGCGCCGCCGCCTTGATCTTTTCGACGAGGGCAACGTCATTGGCCTCGCCTGGATTGTAAGGCACGCCGAAGCGCTTGGCGTTCGGCAACAGCTTCTTGGTGAAGGCCATCACCGCGGCGACATCCTGCAGATCGCTGGCGCCGGTCATACCTTCATCTCCCGCGTCCCACGACGGCACCAGCTTGGCCGCCACCGGATCGGTGACCGCGGCAAAGACGATCGGAATGCCGGAGCCCGCGAGTGCCTTCTTGGCGATCTGCGAGACCGGCGTGGTGATGGTGTAGATCAGCTTGGGCTGCTCGGCCTGCAGCTTGGCGATCATCTGCGGCACCAGCGATGCATCGAAATTGGTATGGCTCTCCGTGTAGACGACGTCCTTGCCCTCGACGAAGCCATTGTCCGTCAGCGCCTTCTTGAAGCCGGCTATGGCGGCGTTCAATTGCGGATGCTCGCCGAAATTGGCGATGCCGATACGGATCTGATCGGCCGCGGCGCTGCCGGCGCTGACCATCAATGCGCCTGCCAGGGCCAATCCCGACAGCCAAGCGGATTTCGACTTCAACATCATTTCCTCCCAGATTTGATCAGCGCCGCTTATCGGGGCACCTCCAGCGATCATGGTCAGTCCCTCGGCGCATGTCAAACATTATATATAATTCTTGCCATCACCCACCATCATATATAATTTCCCAATGGCAGAGACCGAATGGATCGCAATGCAGGACCAAAAGAACTCCACCAAGACGGAAGCCGCCTACCAGCTTCTGCGGCGCGACATCCTCACCACCCGTCTCATGCCGGGCGCCCCGCTCAAGCTCAGCGCCCTGCGCGGCACCTATGGAGTTGGCTGGACGCCGCTGCGCGAAGCGTTGTCGCGCCTCGAAGCCGAACGCCTGGTCACCGCCATCAGCAATCGCGGCTTTGCGGTCGCCCCCGTGTCCCGCGCCGAACTTGAGGATCTGGCGCGCGCGAGGATGGTCGTCGAGATACCGCTCTTCCAGGAATCGATGGAGAACGGCGGCCGGAAATGGGAAGACGCGGTTGTCACCGCGCACTACCGGCTCGCCCGCTGCAAGACCGCGGTGGACGATCCCTCGGATGCCGCCGTCGACCAGTGGGACGAGAACCACGAGGCTTTTCATGCCGCGCTGCTGAGCGCCGCGACGTCCAGCTGGCTGTTGCGGTTTCGCTCGACGATCTCGGACCAGCTGCGCCGGCACCATCGCTTTCTTGGGCTGGCGCCGACATTGCGAGCCGCGGCCGGCCTCAAGGCTGGCTACGAGCAGGCCATGGACGCGCTGCGCGAGGCGATGGCGATCGAGCACCACACGGCAATCATGGAAGCCGCCCTGGACCGCGACATCGAGCGGGCAAAAGCGCTGATGACGGCCCACATCGGCTATACGCTGCACGTCTACGTCCACAGCGAGGACGGCGACGCGAACAAGGAAGTCGCGCGCGCCGGCAGCTTGAAAGCGGTTGCCGGATGATTTCGGCACCTCCGCATCGTCCGACGCTCGACGAGATTGCCGAAGCCCGCGATCGGTACCTGCTTCCGAACCAGCTATTGTTGGCGTTTTGATTTCGTTTCGTTCACGGCAGGCAAGCCGATCGCAGGCGCGAAAATCGGCATCGCCGGGCTCTGCCGTCGGCTGATGCCGAGCCATGTCGCAAGACAGGCCACAGGCTATTAACCAAAACATTTCAATGCGGGCGACGAGCGGCAACGGGCGAAAATCCCCGATTTCCGGCCTGTCCGGCCCTGCAAATGATTACGGCCCTCTTACCAAATTCACTAAACTTTAAACGGTTGCAGAACACAACTGGAACAGATAGTGTTTGTTCTGGGTTTGTTTTTTCGATTCTGGATCAGAACCATTCTGGATCAAAACCTTGTCCAGATACCTTGGGGGCCGCCATGCTGACACGCAAGCAACATGAACTCTTGATGTTCATTCATGAACGGCTCAAGGAAAGCGGTATTCCGCCCTCCTTCGACGAGATGAAAGAGGCGCTCGACCTCGCCTCCAAATCAGGGATCCATCGCTTGATCACGGCGCTGGAGGAACGCGGCTTCATTCGCCGGCTGCCCAACCGGGCGCGTGCGCTGGAAGTGCTGCGGCTGCCCGATTCGATCGCGCCGGGCCTCAACGCGGCGAAGAAATTCTCTCCAAGTGTCATCCAGGGAAGTCTCGGCCAAGGCGGTCTCGGTCAGGGCAGCCTCGGCCGCCAGATCAAGCCGGCACCGTCGCGCTTTGCCGCTGCCGGCAATGACGACGATGCGGTTCCAGCGGTGTCCATCCCGGTCATGGGTCGCATCGCTGCCGGTGTGCCCATCGATGCCATCCAGCATCAGACGCATACTATCTCGGTGCCGCCGGACATGATCATGGGCGGCGAGCACTATGCGCTGGAGGTCAAGGGCGACTCGATGATCGAGGCCGGCATCTTCGATGGCGACACGGTCATTATCCGCAACGCCGATACGGCGAGCCCGGGCGAGATCGTCGTGGCCTTGGTCGACGAGGAGGAAGCGACCCTGAAGCGGTTCCGCCGCAAGGGTGCCTCGATTGCGCTTGAAGCCGCCAATCCGGCCTACGAGACGCGCATCTTCGGGCCGGACAGGGTCAAGGTGCAGGGCAAGCTCGTCGGGCTGATCAGGCGCTACTGAGCCGGCACGGCACTTGGCTTGTCAGGTTTGCGATAGGGCTGCAGGCCCCTCGCCTCGCGCGAAAATTTTCGCTGCGCGTGCCAGGGCCGATACGGGCTGTCCACCGCGAAGCTGATGGTTGGCGGACCGGTGGCCGATTGGCGGTCGAAGAAGATGGCCGCGCTGCCCTTGCGGGCGAGCTGCCGTTTGGTGACGACGAGAACCAGCGGATTGTGGCAGGCGTCGTAGGCCGTTGCGTCGTTGACGATGATCAGGTCGGCGAAGCCACAGGCCTTCCAGGTATCCTTGCGGTCTTCGACATGCGCTATGATCGCACCGGACGGGTGCCTGGCGAGACAGACACCGTCAGTGCAATAGAACGGCGCTCCCGGCGGCAGGCTGACGGCGTCGGCAATATCGAATTGTCCATCCGCCTTGTCGAACATCTCCGGCAGGATGATGGTTTCGGATCTCAGCGCGCGTTTCCAGTTGTCGACGGTGAATTCGTTCGGCCGGGCCCGGCTGACCGCGAGTTCGCCACCGCCGATCGGCAGCGCGACCAGCCGCGCGTCTTCCGAGACCAGCACATCCGGCGTGCGCGTGTCGGACACCACCAGCAAGCCGGCGAGCGCGAATGGAAGCGCTGCAAGCCGCAGCCACGTCGTCGCCATCGTCGCGATGACCAGGGCAATTGCCACCAGCAGAACGGATTGCTGTGAGATGAGCCCGACCGCATCGACCGGAGAGCGTTCTGATATCCACGCCGAAATGGCGATCATCGCGGTCAGGCCCTTGCCCATCAGGTAAAGGGATGGCGCATCCAGTCCGAACGGCATCAGCAGCGCGCTGGCAACGGCCAGGAACATCACGACTGAGACGATCGGCATGACGGCCAGATTGGCGAACAGGCTGAGCGGCGACACCCGCTGGAAATGCCAGATGGCAAACAGCGCCGTGGCGCTGCCGGCGATGATGGAGGTCATGGCCAATCCGCCTGTCGCCAGCAGGAATTTTCGCGTCAGGAAGCCGGGCAAGGAGCGCTTCGGCGGCGGTGGCCTCGTTTTTCCCGCCCGGTGATCCGCCCAGCCGGCATAGGCGCCAACTAGGGCCGCGGTCGCGGCGAACGACATCTGGAAGCTCGGTCCGACCACCTCATGCGGGGAAACCAGGATGACGGCGATCGCCGAGATCGCCAGATTGCGCATGGTCAGCGCCGCGCGATCGAACAGGACGGCAATCAGCATCACCGCCAGCATGATGAAGCTGCGCTCGGCAGCGACGACGATGCCGGAGATGACGAGATAGGCGGCGATCGACAACAGTGCTGCCGCGGCCGCGTATTTCTTCACCGGCCGGCGCGCGGAAAAATCCGGGAACAGCGCGAAGGCGCCGCGCAGGAGCCCCATGATGGTGCCGGCGACCAGCGCCATGTGCAGTCCCGAAATGGAGATGATGTGATAGATGCCGGTGCGCCGCATCGCTTCGTTGATTTCGTCGGGGATGCCGGCGCGCACGCCGACGATCAACGCCGCCGCGATCTCGCCTTCTGCGCCGCCGACGCTGCCCCTGATATGGTCGGCAATGGCTTCGCGGGCGTTCTCTATCGCTGATGAAAGGCGGGCCGACAGCGGCATGCCAGCGTCGTCGGCTGCAACGACTTTTGGATTGCCGAGAAAGAACCCGCTGCCACCGATGCCGGCGAAATAGCTGTCGAAGGAGAAATCATAGCTGTCCGGCCGCACCGGACCGGTCGGCGGCAACAGCTTGGCATAGCCGGCAATAAGGGAGCCGGCGGTCATTTCCGGCGGTATCTTGCGTGCCGAAAGCCGGACCCTTTCCGGCGCGTAGCGCAGTTTCGGCCGGGCGGTCGACGTCACGTCGATGGTCAGCCGGATGCGGCCGGTCTCCATCTCTTCGATCGAGACGACGCGGCCGCTCAGTTGCGTCGAGATTTCCGAGCCCAGCATCTGGGTTCCCGTGCGCCACGTCTCGACCTTGGCGGCGAGCAAGCCAAGCGCGCACAGCAATGCCGCCGTCAGGAACAGATGGGTTTTCGGCCACGAGCGCGAGACAATCGCCAGGAAGCCCATGAGGGCCACCACCGCGACAGGTCTGGCAAAAGCCGGTTCGGCCGCCAGCGAAAAATAGCCGATCGCGCCGATTGCAAGGCAAACCGGCACCAGCAGGAAGCCAATGCCGCGGTCAAGCTCCAGCTCCGCCGCCGCAGTGATGCCGTTGCGCAGGCGCGGCAATGACAGCCGGCCGAGTTGCCGACGCACACGCACGATCCTGCCGGCCGGGGACTGAATTGGCGCGGGGATATCCGGTGCGGGCTGGTTGCCGGAACCCGGCACGAGAGGCGATTGCGTCGGCAGCGAGGCCGGCAGCGCAAACAGGGACCGCTCGCTGACGCCAACAATGGCATCCTCGCCCTGATCCGAGCCCCGGCTTCGTCCAGCCATTGGGTCTGCCCCTTGCACCCCTGACGCCCTATGCTACATGAACGCGCGACGCGCGAAAGTCCGCGCACCCACACCCGCCTCAGACGCTTCCCGAGAGTTCCATGTCCGACAAGGTCGTCACCCGTTTTGCCCCCTCGCCCACCGGCTACCTGCACATAGGCGGCGCGCGCACGGCGCTGTTCAACTGGCTGTACGCAAAGCATACCGCCGGCACGATGCTGCTGCGCATCGAGGACACCGATCGCGAGCGTTCGACCGAGGCGGCGACGGCCGCGATCCTGGACGGCCTCACCTGGCTCGGTCTGGGCTGGGATGGCGACGCGGTCTCGCAGTTCGAGCGCGCGCCGCGCCACCGCGAGGTGGCGGAGGAGCTGGTACGCCTGGGCAAGGCCTATTACAGCTACGAGACACCCGCCGAGCTCGAGGCGATGCGCGAGGCGGCGCGCGCCAAGGGCCTGCCGCCGCGCTACAATGGCCAGTGGCGCGATCGTGATCCGTCCGAGGCCCCGCCCGGCGTCAAGGGCGCTATCCGTGTCAAGGCACCGACCGAGGGCGAGACCGTGGTGCACGACCGCGTGCAGGGCGAGGTGCGCTTCCCCAATAAGGATCTCGACGACTTCATCATCCTGCGCTCCGACGGCAACCCGACCTACATGCATGCCGTCGTCGTCGACGATCACGACATGGGCATCACCCACATCATCCGTGGCGATGATCACCTGACCAATGCCGCCCGCCAGACCGTGATCTACAACGCCATGGGTTGGGATGTGCCGTCGATGTCGCACATCCCGCTGATCCATGGCGCCGACGGTGCCAAGCTGTCGAAGCGGCACGGCGCGCTTGGCGTCGAGGCCTACCGCGCCATGGGCTACCTGCCGGAGGCGCTGCTCAACTACCTGGCGCGCCTGGGCTGGAGCCACGGCGACGACGAGATCATGTCGATCAAGGACATGGTGTCCTGGTTCGACATAGGCGACGTCAACAAGGGCGCGGCCCGTTTCGATTTCGCCAAGCTGGAGGCGATCAACGGCGCCCATATGCGCCGCATGGCCGATGCCGAACTCTTGGACATCTTCATCGCCACCTTGCCCTATCTCGAGGGCGGCCCGGCGATGGCCGCGCGCCTCGACGACCGCAACAAGGCGCAACTGCTGGCAGCGCTTCCCGGCTTGAAGGAGCGCGCCAAGACGCTGGTCGAGCTCGTCGATGGCGCCGCCTTCCTGTTTGCCACGCGGCCGCTGCCGATCGACGACAAGGCGGCACTCCTGCTCAACGACGATGCCCGCAAGATCCTGCGCGGCGCTCACGAAGCTTTGAACGCGCTGTCGGGCGACTGGACGGCCGCGGCCGCGGAGGCCGCGATCCGCGACTACGCGCTGGCCGGTGGCCACAAGCTTGGCGCCGTGGCGCAGCCTCTGCGGGCCGCCCTGACGGGCAAAAGCACCTCACCAGGCGTGTTCGACGTGCTTGCCGTGCTGGGGCGCGAGGAGAGCCTGGCGCGCATAGCCGATCAAATCGATTAGGAGCAAACTGGCCCAAGAAGATTGGCATTGAAAGGCGGGTTTCGCAGTGCAACATTAGGCCCTGGCCCAATCTGGCACGCACCCTCCTGAAATGCGGTGGCGAATACGCGCATTGCGGTGATTTCGACGTGTCGCTCTGCAGAAATTTGCCTTTGCCGGCATGAGGAAACGAGAAGGAGTTTGCAATGACCGAAGCTGCGACAAAACTGGAATTTGGCGGCAAGACCCAAGAGGCCACGGCAAAGCTGGAATTCGGCGGCAAGACTCATGAGTTCAAGGTGCGAAGCGGTTCCGTCGGGCCCGACGTCATCGACATCGCTTCGCTCTACAGCACCACCGGTGCCTTCACCTACGATCCCGGCTTCACCTCGACGGCGAGCTGCGAGTCGGAGATCACTTTCATCGATGGCGATGCCGGCATTCTCCTGCACCGCGGCTATCCGATCGACCAGTTGGCCGAACACGGCGATTTCCTCGAAGTCTGCTATCTCCTGCTCTACGGCGAACTGCCGACCAAGGCGCAGAAGGACGATTTCGATTACCGCGTAACGCGCCACACCATGGTGCACGAGCAGATGTCGCGCTTCTTCACTGGCTTCCGCCGCGATGCGCACCCGATGGCGGTGATGTGCGGAGTGGTCGGCGCGCTGTCGGCCTTCTATCACGATTCCACCGACATCTCCGACCCGTACCAGCGCATGGTTGCCTCCATGCGGCTGATCGCCAAGATGCCGACGATCGCGGCCATGGCCTACAAGTACCACATCGGCCAGCCCTTCATTTACCCGAAGAACGAGCTGAATTTTGCGGCCAACTTCCTGCATATGTGCTTCGCCGTGCCGTGCGAGGAATACAAGATCAACCCGGTGCTGGCACGCGCCATGGAGCGCATCTTCATCCTGCATGCCGATCACGAGCAGAACGCCTCGACCTCGACCGTTCGCCTCGCCGGTTCTTCGGGCGCCAACCCTTTCGCCTGCATCGCCGCCGGCATCGCTTGCCTGTGGGGTCCGGCCCATGGCGGCGCCAACGAAGCGGCGCTCAACATGCTGGGCGAGATCGGCCATGTCGATCACATCCCGGAATTCATCGCCCGCGCCAAGGACAAGGACGATCCGTTCCGGCTGATGGGCTTCGGCCACCGCGTCTACAAGAACTACGATCCGCGCGCCAAGATCATGCAGAAGACGGCGCATGAGGTTCTGGGCGAACTCGGCATCAAGGACGATCCGCTGCTCGACATCGCCATGGAGCTTGAAAAGATCGCGCTGACCGATTCCTACTTCATCGAGAAGAAGCTCTACCCGAACGTCGACTTCTACTCCGGCATCACGCTGAAGGCGCTGGGCTTCCCCACCACTATGTTCACCGTGCTGTTCGCGGTCGCCCGCACCGTCGGCTGGATCGCGCAGTGGAAGGAAATGATCGAGGATCCGCGCCAGAAGATTGGCCGTCCGCGCCAGCTCTACACCGGTGCGCCGGAGCGCGACTACGTGCCGATCGCGAAAAGGTAGGGAATAGAATAGGGAGTAGGGAGTAGGGAGTAGGGAATAAGAGGCCTACTGCCTACTGCCTACTGCCTACTGCCTACTGCCTACTGCCTACTGCCTTCTTCATGCACCCCATCACCACCTCCGCGGCGATCTCGCCTGAAGGCCTGTCCGTGGCCATGCGCCTGACAACTTCAGCAAAGCCGTCCTTTTGCCAGCTACGGTAGGCGGTGTCCGAAAACAGCGCCTCCAGCTGCCGCGCCAGATAGCGTGGCCGCACATACTGGTTGTAGTGCTCCGGCACGATCGCCTGGTCGGCTATGAGATTGGGCAAGGCGGCACTCCAGACCCTGACCAGGCCCTGGACCATACGCATCACCGGATCGAGCCGGTAACACGAGATCGTCGGCACGCCCGACAACGCGAGTTCCAGCGACACCGTTCCAGACGCGATCAGCGCGGCATCGGCCTTGCCGAAGGCCTGCCATTTGCGCTCGGGATCGAGAATGATTTCCGGCTCCTGGTCCCAGCGCGCCACCGAGGCCCTGACCAGGTCGGCGACATGCGGCACTGTCGGCAACAGCAGACGCAGTTGATGTCCGCGCTGCCGCAGGATCGAGACCGTCTCGCCGAACGGTTCGATCAGCCGGCTCACCTCACCGCGCCGCGAACCGGGCAAGACGAGCAGCGTCTTGATGCGATCTCCCGAGAGGTCGCGCGGCTGGGTCTGCGCTCTCGCAGCGCTGAGTACGCCCGGATCATGCGCAAGGCGATGTCCGACATAGGTGCCCGGCGGGCCGCCGAGGCGGCCGAGCTCCTTCACCTCGAACGGCAGGATGCACAATATGTGGTCGACATAGGGCTTCATCGCCGGCGCCCTGCCCGGCCGCCACGCCCAGACGCTTGGACAGACATAATGGACGATCGGAATCGACGGATCGGCGGCGCGGACCTTTTTGGCGACGCGCAGCGAGAAATCAGGGCTGTCGATGGTGATCAGGCAGTTGGGGTTTTCAGCAACAACCGCGCCCGCCGTCTGGCTGATCCGCCGCATCAGGCGCGGCAGGTCACGCAGAATGGCGCTGAGCCCCATCAGTGCGATCTCGGCACCATCGAACAACGGCACCAGCCCAAGCGCCTGCAGATGCCGTCCGCCAATGCCTACGAGCCGTACCTCGCGTCCGGTCATGCGTTTCAACGCCTGCACGATGTCGGCGCCCAACAAGTCGCCGGACTCTTCGCCGGCGACGATGGCGATCTTCAGCGGCTTCTCAGTTGCCATGGCCAGGCTCCGCGGCCGGCAGGCCGAACACGAACAGGCCAAGCGCATTGGCGCGCGCGAGAACGACGGGACCTTCGAGGATCAGCGAATGGCCGGCTTCCACGGCGATGCCGGCAAGCCCGGCGGCGTGTGCCGCCTCGACCGTCCGGGGGCCAATGGATGGTAGATCGGCACGCAACTCCTGGCCGGGCTTGGCGCATTTGACCAGGACACCGCGAGTCTTGCCGGCAAGTCTGCCATGGCCGCGCAACTGCTGCGTCCGCTCGAGCAGTCCATGGGTGCCCTCGACGCCTTCCAAAGCGATAGCGCGGCCACCGATGGCAATAGCCGCCTGGCCAATGTCGAGCGCGCCGATGGCTTTTGCCGCCGCGCGTGCCGCCTCGATATCGCGCCAGTCGGACTTTCTCGGCACCGCCTTGGTCAGCGGCCCTTCGGCAGCGAGAAGCCGAGGCACGACCTCATGCGCACCGACGACCTTAACGCCGCGCGCCTCCAGGCCGCGGGTCAATATCTTCAACAGCCCGTCATCGCCGCGCGCAAGCGCCATGGCGACCGAGGGTATCAGCGCCAGCAAGCCAAGGCTCGGCCGCATGTCGACCAGCCGCGGCCTGCGCCTGATCTCGCCGGCAAGGACCAGATGGGTGATCCGCCGGCGCCTCAGCAACGCAGCCAGCGAGCCGATGTCTTCCAGCGCGAGGCTTTCATGCTCGTAGATTGTGAGGTCGGACTGACGGTCGGCCTGACCGTCGACCAGGATGATGATGGGCGGATGTCCGGCCTCTGCCAGGCCGGCCGCCACTTCGACCGGAAGGCTGCCGCCGCCGGCGATGACGCCGACCCTGGCATCAGACGGGAGATCAAGAGCAGTTCCCGCCGTCTCAGTCTTCATCATCGGTGTCGTCGCCATCGCCGCCCTTGAGCGACGGCACGGCATAGTGCCGCTTGCCGCGAGTGGTGATGAAATCGATGATCTTCATGGCGGTCGGCGAAGAGGCGAACTCCGCCTTGGCGATCTCGATGTTCTCTCCAACGGTGCGGGAGCGATCGAAGATCGTCTTGTAGGCGCTGCGCAGCAGATAGATTTCGGAACGCGGCAGGCCGGCACGCTTGAGGCCGATGATGTTCAAGCCGCGCAAGCTGGCGCGGTTGCCGACGGCAATGGCATAGGGAATGACGTCACCCACAAAAGCCGAGCACCCGCCAAGAAAGGCGTTGTCGCCAACACGCACGAATTGATGCACGGCGCTGAGGCCGCCGATATAGACGTTGTCGCCGATCTCGCAGTGTCCCCCCAGCGTAGCGCCATTGGCGAAGGTGGCGTTCTTGCCGACAACGCAATCATGGGCGATGTGGGCGTAAGCAAGGAAATTGCCGTTGTCGCCCACCGTCGTTTCGCCCCGGCTGGTGTCGGTGCCGACATGCATGGTCACGCCTTCGCGGATGGTGCAGTTGGCGCCGATGACCAGGGTGGTGCGGCCGCCCTTGTGCTTGGTGTTCTGCGGCGGCGCACCCAGTGTCGCCATCGGATAGACCTTGGTAGACGCTCCGATAGTGGTCGCGCCCATCACCGAGACATGGCTGACCAGTTCGACACCGTCGCCGATCACGGCATCGGCGCTGACATGGCAGAACGGCCCTATGCGCACACCTTGGCCGATTTGAGCGCCTTCTTCCACAACGGAAGAAGGATGGATTGAAGTCTTGATTTGCATAGGCACTCGATCGTCAGTCGCCGGTGACCATCATGGCTGAAATCTCGGCCTCGGCTGCCTTGGTACCGTCGACCAGGGCTTCGCAGGCGAATTTGAGCAGGTTGCCGCGCTTCTTGATTTTCTTGACATGGATCTTCAACTGGTCGCCGGGGACAACCGGTTTGCGGAATTTGGCATTGTCGATGGTGAGGAAATAGACCAGCGACGGCTTCGATGCTCCAAGGCTGCGGATACAGATGGCGCCCGCCGTCTGCGCCATGGCCTCGACGATAAGCACGCCCGGCATCACCGGCTGGTCGGGGAAATGCCCCTGAAAATGTGGCTCGTTTATGGTCACGTTCTTGATGCCGATGGCGGAGTTGTCGCCATCGATCTCGACGATGCGATCGATCATCAGGAAGGGATAGCGGTGCGGCAGGAGCTTCATCAGCCCCATTATGTCGACCGCTTCCAGCGTCGTCGCCGCCACCATGTCAGCCATTGTCCTTGCCTTGCTTGCGTGCCCTGGCCATCGTGCGCAACATGGCTATCTCTCGCATGGCTTCCGCCATTGGCTGCGCCGGATAACCGCCCCAGATCTCGCCGGCAGGAACATTGCTCATAAATCCACTTCTGGCGGCAAGCTTGGCTCCCGTGCCGATGGTCAGGTGATCCGCCAGCCCGACGCCGCCGCCCATGGTGACATTGTCACCCACGACCACGGAACCGGAAATACCGGAAAGCCCGGCCACTATGCAATTGCGGCCGATGCGGACGTTATGAGCGATCTGTACGAGATTGTCGATCTTGGTGCCCTGGCCGATGATCGTATCGGACATGGCGCCGCGATCGACGGTGGAATTGGAGCCGATCTCGACATCGTCCTGGATGACGACCCGTCCGATCTGTGGAACGCGTTCCGGCCCCTTGGCGCCGCCGACGAATCCAAAGCCGTCCTGGCCGATCCTGGCGCCGCCATGGATGATGACCCGATTGCCGATCAGCGCATACTGGATGCTGGCGCCCGGCCCGACATAACCGTCACGGCCGATCTGGCAGGACTGTCCGATGACGGCGTTGGGCGCGATGACGGTGCCGCTGCCGATCGAGACGCCCGGCCCGATGACCACGCCGGCCTCGATGATCGCGCCAGCTTCGACATGGGCGGTCGGGTCGACGTGGGCATGCGGCGAAACGCCGGTTTCGCTGGTCATTGGCCCTGGCGTGGCGGCTGTGGGAAACAGCAGCCGGCCGATCAGCGCGAATGCCTGTTGCGGTCGCGGATGGATCAGGACAGCGACGCCTTCCGGCGCCTTGTTGGCGAATTCGGCCGGGCACAGGACGGCCGCGGCCCGCAGCGACGGCATCAACGCGGAATTACGCTTGCCGTCGACGAAGACGAGCGCATTGGGACCGCCCTCGCTGGCCGGAGCCAGCGCAGAGATAGAAACGTCGGATTGGCCGGAATCGACAAGCACCGAGCCGGTCAGATTCGCGACTTCGGCCGCCGTGTACCGGCGTGATGGCGCGAAGAACACCGGATCGGTCATTCCAGAAGCTATATCCAGCTAGGTCGGAACATTTCTCCCGGATCCAGAAAATCCGGGAGCATCGTTGGCCGCCGATCAGAAGCGGGTCGATATGCCGAAGTTGAATTCCTGCACGTCGTCGGTCGCTTCCTTCCTGACCGGGATCGCATAGTCGATACGGATCGGGCCGAAGGGCGAGGCCCACATCAGGCCGATACCGACCGAAGCACGCAATTTCATGTCAAGCGAACTCTGGTTCACGCTGGTATCGATCTTGCTGCCGTACAACGTTGCAGCATCCGCAAACACAGCGCCGCGCAGACCGAAGCTCTCCGGAACAACCGGCAACGGGAACTGAGCTTCGGCCGAGGCGTTGAAATAGGTCACACCACCGAGATGGTCACCCGTGGTCGGATCGACCGGGCCGATACCGGCATAGGCAAAGCCACGGATCATGCGGTCAGTGCTTTGGAATTGATCGAATATCCGCAGAGATCCATCGCCGCCGTAAGCCTCCACGTGACCCGCACCGCCTGAAATCAATCCGACTAGGTCAAGCTGCTCGGATAGAGTCTGGTAGACGCTGCCGCGTCCGGTGACCTTCACGAACTTGGCATCGCCACCGAGACCGGCCACTTCGACCGTCGTGTTGGCGTAGATACCCTCGTGCGGGTTCTTCATGTCGTCAATGGTGTTGTAGACCAGCCCCAAGCTGACCGACGACTTGATCCAAGGGCTTTGAGCGATGCCATCCAGGATGGCCGGAGAAATCGTGCAGGTGCCGTCTGGATTTCCGACGGTGGTAGGACCGCAACTATCGTCGACCTTATATTTCTCTTGCGAGATGTTGTAGGCCAGCTGGGTCGTGATGCTGTTGGTGATCGGCAGTCCGAAGCGGATCGTCGCGCCCGTCGTGTCGCTGTCGTAATTGTTGTTGTATTCCCGCGTCGACTTATAGATGTCGAAGCCGGCGGCGATGCGACGCCCGAGGAAATACGGCTCGGTGAAGGACAGGCTGTAGTCGCGTGAATTCTTGCCGCCGCCCGCCGACACCTTGATGAACTGGCCGCGGCCGAGGAAGTTACGCTCGGTGATCGATCCTTCGACCGACGGACCCGCCGTGTCGCCACCGGTGGAATAGCCAGCGCCGACCGAGAATTCACCCGTCGACTTCTCGACCACGTCGACCACCAGGACGACCTGATCGGGCTGCGAGCCTGGCACCGTCGAGATATCGACTTTGTCAAAATAATTCAGGTCTTCCAGCCGCTTCTTCGCGCGCTGGATGAGCACCTGGTTGAACGCGTCGCCTTCGCTGACGTCGAATTCGCGGCGAATGACGTAGTCGCGTGTGCGATCGTTGCCACGGATCTCGATGCGCTCGATATAGGCCTTGGTGCCCTGATCGATGGTGTAGACCACCGAAATCGTATGGTTCTCGAAATTGCGGTCGCCACGTGGCGTCACCTGCGCGAAGGCATAGCCGGAACCGGCCACCTTCTCGGTCAGGGCAATGATCGAATCCTCGACGTTCTTGGCGTTGTAGACGTCGCCCTTTTGGGTCTCGACCACCGATTGCAGCGACTTGGCGTCGACTTCCGGGATCGTGCTTTCGACGCTGATGTCGCCGAAATTGTACCGCTCGCCTTCCTGAACGGTGATGGTGACGGTGTATTTGTTCGTCGCATTGTCGAGTTCGCCGACAGCCGACACGACCTGGAAATCGGCGTAGCCGTGATTGTAATAGAAGCGGCGCAGCAGCTCCTGGTCGGCGCGCAGCTTGTCTTCGTCATAGACGTCATCGCGCAGGATGAACGAAACCCAGGACGAGCGCTTGGTGTTGATCACGTCCGACAGGCGGCGGCTGGAATAGGCGCTGTTGCCGACAAAATTGATCGCCGCGATCTGCGTGCGGTCGCCTTCAGTGACCTTGAAGACCACGTTCACGCGGTTGTCACCGAGATCCATGATCTGGGTGGTCACGCCGGCGTCGTCACGGCCGATACGGCGGTACGCGGCCTTGACCGCCTCGACGTCCGAATCGAGCGTGGCCTGCGAGAACGTGCTGCGCGGCTTCAGCTGAACCGCGGCCTGAAGCGCGTTGTCCTTGAGCTTCTTGTTGCCCTGGAACAGCACCTGGTTGACGACCTTGTATTCGGAAACCTTGACCACCAAGGTCGAGCCGACCTGGTTGATCTGGACATCCGAGAACAGGCCGGTGCCGAACAGCGCCTTGACCGCGCTGTCGATGTCCGAACTGGAGAAGGCCTTGCCCGGCTTGATGGTGATGTAGTTGCGGATGGTTTCGGCGTCGACACGCTGGTTGCCGCTCACTTCCACCCGGCTGACGACAGCGGCTTCAGCCGCCGATGTGGCAACGAATTGCACTGCGAGCGCACCTGGTACGACCAGAGCGGCGGACAGTGCCGCCGCAGACGCGGCGTTCAGAAACTTGGATGCTGCCTTCATCGGGCTTAATAACCTTTTCTCGTAGTCCCCACGGCGAGAAAACCGGACGTGCGGTAATTTCCCCTACCGTATTAACCGGATTTTCCCTACACGCAAGGCTTCTGGTTAATTTGTATTTACTTAACCGAGTTGCGTGGCTTTCGCGTCACTCATATCCCCGGGCATGGTAAACGACGTCTCAACATCGACCATGCCCAGGCCAAATTCCTTCATGATTTCAGCACCCAAACAGATCGTTCCAGAAAACGAAGCCCATGAAGCACAGCACCAGAAGCAGACCGGCCCGATAGGCCATTTCCATCATCCATTCCGACACCGGACGGCGGATGACGGCCTCCACCCCGTAGAACAAGAGATGGCCCCCGTCGAGGGGGGGAATCGGCAAAAGGTTTAGAATGCCTATCCCGACGGACAGCAATGCAACGAGTTGAACCAGCCACTCGAAACCCAGTTTGGCCGCCTTGCCGGCCATGTCCGCGATCTTGACCGGGCCACCCAGCTGGCACTTGTCCTCGCGCCCGACGGCGAAACGCTGCATGAACTGGCCGGTGCGCTGAATGACATGGCCGGTTTCCTCGACCGCCGCGGCGACGGCCCCGACCGGCGTGTAGGTGACGAGACGGGGCTGGCCGAACTCCTTGTTGTTGACGACGCCGATCACCGCGACCTTGACCTTGTTGCCGAGCGCGTCTTGCTGCTCCATCAACTGCGGTGTCGCCCTCACGGTGACTTCCTTGCCACCGCGCAGCATGACGAAGGTGATGGTGTCACCGGCACGGCCCGAAACCAGGCGCTGCACGTCACCGAAGGTCTCGACCTTGCTGCCGTCGACGCTGACGAATCGGTCTCCGGGCAGGATGCCGGCCTTGGCTGCCGGACTGTCAGCGGTAACCTGCGCCACCATGGGCTCGNCGAATCGGTCTCCGGGCAGGATGCCGGCCTTGGCTGCCGGACTGTCAGCGGTAACCTGCGCCACCATGGGCTCGGCGACATAACGCCCATAGGTGGTGAACAGCACGGAGAAGACGACGATCGTCAGCAGGAAATTGAACAGCGGCCCGGCCGCCACCGTCGCCGCGCGCTTCCATATCGCCTGGGTGTGGAAGGCAATCTTGCGTTCCTCATCGGTCAGCGTCTCGAGCTCTCCAGCCGTAGGTTTGCTGGAGGTGGCGCTCATGTCGCCGACAAATTTGACATAGCCGCCTAGCGGTATGGCGCAGAGCTTCCAGCGCGTGCCATGACTGTCGTTGAAGCCGATAAGTTCCGGACCGAAGCCGATCGAGAACGCCCTGACCCCGATGCCGCACCAGCGGCCGACGAGGTAGTGGCCCATTTCGTGGACGAACACCACCACGGTGAGCACGAAGAGAAACGGCACCAGCGTGCCTAGAAAGAGGCCGTCCGTGCTGAAAATCGCGTGAAGAATCTCGTTCAACTCAGGCCCTCAATTCTTCCGCGGTTGCGCCGTGACTGTGACATCAATCCAGGCAAATCCAAGGCATGCCCGCATCGGATCGCGAAACGACACCATTCAAATGGGAAACAGCCCCCGTGCCGGATGATCGGCCCCCGCCGAGATCCAGCCGATGACGTACAGGGCGAGAGCCGCCGCGACAAGCCCATCGACACGATCCATGACGCCGCCATGGCCTGGAATGAGCACGCCCGAATCCTTGCAGCCATGCCGCCGCTTGACCCATGATTCGAAAAGGTCGCCAGCCTGGGCGACAATCGAAAGCGCGAGCGCCACGAGACCGAGCAACGCCAGGTTGCCGACGCCGGCGATGGCGGCCAGGATGAGACCGGCGACAACGCCGCCAACCGCGCCGCCGAGCGCGCCGCTGCGCGTCTTGCCGGGCGAAATCGACGGCGCCAGTTTGGGGCCGCCGACGGCGCGGCCGACAAAATAGGCAAAAATGTCGGTCGCCCAGACCACCGCGAACAGAAACAGGATGGCGACCAGCCCCGAATGGTCGCCATCACGCAGCAGGGCAAGCGACAAGCCAGACACGCAAGCATAGGCAAGACCGCTCGCGTCCCATTGCCCGCTCTTGCCGACCCGGGCGGCAATCGCCGCCACGGCAACCAGCGCCACGACGAGCGGCAGCAGCCAGAATGAGGAAAGGCCGGCAATCAGGGCGACGATGAAAACGGCGGCCAGCGCTTCCGGCAGGAAGCCAAGCCGGCTGGCCGCGGCGGGCCGCGACATACGTGTCCATTCGTAAAAGATCATCGCCGACATCGCCGCGCACAGCAGCCGGAAGGGCAGACCGCCAAGCCAGGTCAGGCCAAGGGCGACGATGGCCAGCACGACCGCCGAAATGACGCGGAGCTGAAGGTTGCTCATCCCGCGGCCGGTCGCGAAGCGACGTCTGGCGGGCCCAGGCCGCCGAAGCGGCGCTCGCGGCCGGCGAATTCGCGCAAGGCCTCTGCGAGGTGCTCGCGGTTGAAGTCCGGCCAATAGCACGGCAAGAAGACGAGTTCGCTGTAGGCGGCCTGCCACAAGAGGAAGTTGGACAGGCGGAGCTCGCCGCTGGTGCGTATGACCAGTTCCGGATCGGGGATGCCTTGCGTGTCGAGCAAGCCGGCAAAGCTTTCGGCGGTGATTGCCTCGCTGTCGATCTCGCCGCGCGCCACGGCCGAGGCAAGCTTGCGCGCCGTGCGGACGATCTCGTCGCGCCCGCCATAGTTGAAGGCGATGACCAGCGTCAACGCTTCGTTGTTGGCGGTGAGCGATTCGGCTTCGTCGAGCAGCCCCCTGATGTCGGCCTGCAGCCCTGTCCTGTCGCCGATGATCCTGACCCGCACGCCGCTCTGGTGCAGATCGGCTAGGTCACGGCGGATGAACAGCTTCAACAGCCCCATCAGGTCGCTGACCTCGGACTTCGGCCGCGACCAGTTCTCCGACGAGAAAGCATAGACGGTCAGGAAGGAGATGCCGAGATCGGGTGCCGCGCGCACCGTCTTGCGCAGCGCCTCCACCCCGGCGCGATGACCCGCAAGCCTCGGCATGCCACGCGCCTTGGCCCAGCGTCCATTCCCATCCATGATGATCGCGACGTGCGCGGGCGTTGTCATGATCTCGCTTTCGGATCAGCCCAAGGCCAACCTAAACCTGCATGATTTCAGCTTCCTTGTCGGAAAGCAGATGATCGATGGTGCTGATCGTTTCGTCGGTGAGCTTCTGCACCTGGTCCGAACGCTTGCGATGATCGTCCTCGCTGATGTCGCCGTCCTTCTCAGCCTTCTTCAGAAAGTCCATGCCGTCGCGGCGCACGTGGCGCGCGGCGACGCGGGCGTTCTCGGCGTAGCCATGCGAGATCTTGACCAGTTCCTTGCGGCGCTGTTCGTTGAGCTCCGGCAGCGGAATCCTCAGATTGGTGCCGTCGACGATCGGATTGAAGCCCAGATTGGATTCGCGGATGGCGCGATCGACCGCGCCGACCATCGACTTGTCCCAGACCGATACCGAGATCATGCGCGGCTCCGGCACAGTGACGTTGGCGACCTGGTTGATCGGCATGGTGGTGCCATAGGCCTGAACCTGGATCGCATCGAGCAGATTGCTGGAAGCACGACCGGTCCGCAGCGAAGCCAGGTCATGCTTGAACGCGGCGATTGCCCCATCCATGCGCCGCTTGAGATCGTCGTACTCACCACTCATCTTAGTCTCCTCGACCCGTCTGCCGCGGGTTCACTGCTTCGGGGGCGTTCGGGTCCGATTGTCGAAAACCGGCTTCCCTCTTCGGGATCAGGCCCCGGATCAATCGTCCGCGACGACCGTGCAGCGGCCGCCGCCCCTCAGAATATCGCCGAAACCACCTTTTTCGTGGATCGAATAAACGATTATCGGAATGTTGTTTTCACGCGCAAGAGCAATCGCAGCCGTATCCATGATGGAAAGGCCGCGTTTTATGACTTCGCCATGGCTGATGCGCTCGAAACGCGTCGCATCCGGGTCCTTTTTCGGGTCGGCCGAGTAGACGCCGTCGACCTGCGTGCCCTTGAACAGCGCGTCGGCGCCGATTTCAGCCGCGCGAAGTGCGGCGGCCGAATCGGTTGTGAAGAACGGATTGCCGGTGCCGCCGGCAAAGATCACCACCTTGCCCTGGTTCATGTAGGCGGTCGCCTGGCGTTGCGAAAAGCTTTCGCAGAGCTCGGGCATGGCAATCGCGGACAGCACGACGGCGTCGACGCCGATCTTGTTCAGCGATGTGCGCAGCGCCAGCGAGTTGATGACCGTGGCCAGCATACCCATGTGGTCGCCGGTGACACGGTCTCCGCCCTTGGAGGCGACGGCCACGCCGCGAAAGATGTTGCCGCCGCCGATGACGACGCCAACCTCGATGCCCAGCGCGCGGGCTTCGGCGATGTCGGCGGCAATGCGGTCCACGACCGAGACATCGATGCCGAAATGCTGTTCGCCCATCAACGCTTCGCCCGACGCTTTCAACAAAACACGTCGGTAGAGGGGCTTCACCGTCATATGGTCCTCGTCATTTGCATGTGGGGCGCCTGGACTGGCCGCCCTCGCGCAGGCACCCGAACATTGGCACGATGCCGAGTTCCGATACACGAAGGGCGCCGCGATGTCACGCGGCGCCCAAACGGCAATTTCATGGCCACCCTGCCCGATCGATCAACTGGTGGAGACGCTGGTCGGCAGACCTTCGACGAGCACCGGCGACGCGTATCCGGAAGGCTTGTCGCCGGTCGCGGCACCGCCGGTAACGCGCGCCTGTATTTGCGGACCGAAAAAGGAATAGGGAAACGGCGCCGGAGTCCTGCTGACCTCGTCCAGCCGGTCGCGAAGCCTTGCGGGAATCTCGAAATCCAGCGCGCCAAGATTGTCCTGCATCTGGGCAAGCTTCGTCGCGCCGAGGATGACGGCGGCAATCCCCGGCTGCGTCGCCGCCCAGTTGAGCGCGACCTGGGACATGGAGCGGCCAAGCTCGGATGCGACCTTCTCGAGTTCCGCCACGATGGCCCAGTTGTGCTCGGTGAACTTCTGAAAGCCCGGATGCGTCGAGTCGCGAAATCCGTCGAGCCGACCCGCGTTTCCGGCCTGAGCCGGCCGATACTTGCCGCTCAGCAGTCCGCTCGCCAGCGGGCTCCAGACCATGATGCCGGCGCCATGGCGCATGCCGAACGGCACGAACTCGTTCTCGATCGCGCGTTCGGCCAGGGAGTATTCGAGCTGTAGCGCCGAGACCGGCTCATATCCACGCAGTTCGGCGATCGCCTGGGCCCGGCCCGCATACCAGGCCGGCACATCGGAAAGGCCGACATGGCGAATTTTGCCCGCGCGCACGAGATCGTCGAGGGTGCGCATGACCTCTTCGGCCGGCGTCAGCCTGTCCCAGACATGCATGAGATAGAGATCGATATAATCGGTGCCCAACCGCTTCAGCGAGGCATCGACGGCCCGCATGATGTTCTTGCGGCCATTGCCGCCGCCATTCGGATTGCCAGGCTGCATGTTCATGGTGAACTTGCTGGCGATCACCGCCATGTCGCGCAAGCCGCGCTCGGCGATGAATTCGCCAAGCCAGGCTTCGGCGGTGCCGCCGGTGTAGAGGTCCGCGGTGTCGAAGAAATTGCCGCCCGCCTCGACATAGGCGTCGAACATCGCCCGCGCGGTGTCCCTGTCGGCTCCCCAACCCCATTCCGTGCCGAAAGTCATCGTGCCCAGCGCCAGACGGCTGACCCTGAGGCCGCTGTTGCCGAGCGTGTAATAGGTCATGCTCATGATCGTTCTCCAATGCTTGGTAGCTGCTGCGTCACTGGCCCGCAGTGTCACTGTCCCGGGGTCGTCTTGACCCATGGATTGCCGCGCTCATGCGTCATGCGGAACGTGAATCCGTCGACCTTCCAGCCGGCGGCGGAGCGCGTCAGGTGGTGCTCATAGGTACCCCAGACTTCCCAAAGCGGGTCGCCATTGCCTTCCATCCGGTTCCAGGCATAGCCGTTGGAACGAACGGTCGCCGCATCGGCCTCGAGGACGACCTGGTGGTTGGTGCGCAAATGCAGACTTGTCTTGCTGCCCTTGAGGTTGCCCGCCCAGGCGCCGATCAGGTCGTCGGAAGCGATGTTGGCCGCCGGCTGTCCGGAAAGGCTGCTGAAATCGGCAGTGACCCGATCCGCGAAATAGCTGCGCGCAAGCTTCCAGTCCTGGGCGTCGACGGCGCGGTCGATGGCATCCGCGATGCGGATCACCGCGCGCTCGTCAGCGAACGCCCGCCAGCCGGATGGTTCCGCCCCGCCGGCATCGATCGGCGCCAACGCCATGCCTGCCGCGAAAGTTACCTGTTTCAACGCATTCATGTCTTTTCTCTTCGATGTCATCAGCCCATCGCCGACGTGTTGGCGACAATGTGGACCGGCACGCTGGCATCGATAAGATTGCATTGTCCGAATAGACTATGCGATATCATGCATGAATGGATCGGGATCTGCTCACCCACCTGCCTGTAGTTGTCGCCGTTGCCCGGCGCGGCGGCTTCGCGCTTGCCGCTGCCGAACTCGGCATGAGCCCTTCGGCGGTCAGCCATGCCGTGCGCCTCGTCGAAGAGCGGATCGGCCAGCCTCTGTTCGCACGCACGACGCGCAGCGTTTCGCTCACCGAGGCCGGCAAGGCGCTGGTAGAAACGGCGGCCCCTGCCCTGCAGGACATCACCGAGCGGATGGACCGTATCCGCAGCGTCAAAGGCAGGCCGTCCGGCCTGCTCAGGATCAACGCCTCGAACATCGCGATCCCATTGGCGGTGACGCCAGTCGTCGCAGCGATGGCCGAGCGCTATCCGGAGGTTACGGTCGAGATTTTCGCCGACCAGGGTCTGGTTGATATCGTCGGCGAAGGCTTCGATGCCGGCATCCGGCTTGGCGAGATGATCGCGCAGGATATGGTGGCGGTCCGGCTGACGCCGCCATTCTCCGTCGTCATCGTCGCCTCGCCCGCCTATGTCGGACGGCACGGCCGTCCCGGCAGCGTTGCCGACCTGGCAAATCACAATTGCATTGGCTACCGGCTCGTCCGCTCCGGGGCACTCTATCGCTGGGATCTGGTCGAGGACGGCAAGGACATCGCCATGGAGACGCGGGGCAGCGTTGTCGTGACGGATTCGCTTGCGGCAATCGATCTTGCGCTTGCAGGCGTCGGGCTCGCCTATATGTTCGAGCCACTGGCGCGCGCCGATCTTGCCGCCGGCCGCCTCGTCCAGGTGCTGCCGCAATCGGCGATCGAGGAGCCTGGGCTTTTTCTCTACTTCCCACGCCGGGCCGCGATGGCACCGAAGCTGAGGGCCTTCATCGATACCGCCAACGAAATCGGCCGGGCGCCCTTGCGGACACCCGGCCGAGTTGCCTGAGTTCGTTGGAGCAATTCCAGGAAAAGTGTGAAGCGGTTTTCCCGGGAAAAGCGCGTAGCGCTTTCCCTTGGGAATTGCGTTAAAACAAAGAGCTAGCCCTGGAAGGGCTTATTTCTTGACCGCCGCCGCGACTTCCGCCGCGAAATCGGACTCTTCCCTCTCGATGCCTTCGCCGAGCGCGAAGCGCAGATAGGCCGTGATCTTGGCCGGTGCGCCGATGTCCTTCTCGGCATCCTTGAGCGCCTTCTCGACGGTGATGTCGGGATTGAGCACGAAGGCCTGCTTCAGGAGCACGACTTCCTCATAGAACTTGCGCATGCGGCCCTCGACCATCTTCTCGATGATCGCTTCCGGCTTGCCGGACTGGCGCGCCTGGTCGGAGAAGATCGCCTTCTCGCGCTCGACCGCTGCCGGATCGATCTGCTCCGCGGTCAGCGCCATCGGGTTGGTGGCGGCGACATGCATGGCGACCTGGCGGCCAAAGGCGTTGGCGGCATGCTCGTTGCCCGTGGTCTCGATCGCGACAAGCACGCCGAGCTTGCCCAGGCCGTCGGCGACGGCGTTGTGGACGTAGGTCGCAACCGCGCCATGCGGAACGGTGAGCTTGGCCGAGCGGCGGAAGCCCATATTCTCACCAATGGTGCCGACGGCGTCCTTGATGGTGTCGGAAACCGACTTGTCCGAGTTCGGATACTTGGCGGCAGCCACTGCTTCGGTCGTGCCGTAGGCGAGCGCCACCTTGGCGACATTGGCAACGATTTCCTGGAACGCGGCGTTGCGGGCGACGAAGTCGGTCTCGGAATTGACCTCTACGACGGCAGCTTCGCGCACGCCATTGTCGACGCCGATCAGACCTTCAGCCGCGGTACGGCCAGCCTTCTTGTCGGCCTTCGAGATGCCCTTCTTGCGCAGCCAGTCGACGGCCTCTTCCATGTTGCCGTTGGTCTCGGTCAACGCCGCCT
Source organism: Mesorhizobium sp. LNHC221B00 (assembly GCF_000502935.1). NCBI lineage: Bacteria > Pseudomonadati > Pseudomonadota > Alphaproteobacteria > Hyphomicrobiales > Phyllobacteriaceae > Mesorhizobium > Mesorhizobium sp. LNHC221B00. Next base: position 205,760 of record NZ_AYWR01000006.1, read on the forward strand.
TGCAGTCCATCATGCCCGCGCCGGTCAAGTCGCGGAGTTCTTTGACCTGTGCAGCCGAAATGCTCATTGTCGCCTCTTTGATTTAAATGCACCGACGCACCATCGGTATTCGATGATGCGTCTGTCTAGCGTGCCAAAATATGAGAAAGATGAAGGCCGCGGGCGGCCTTCGATTGTCAAGCCTCGGGGGCTTCCGAAGCCGGAGCCGGATCGAGCGCGGGCTCGACGGGAGCCTCGACCGAAGCGCCGATGTCGACACCGAGCGCGCCCTGCTGACGGGCGATGCCGTCGATCGCAGCCTTGGCGATCAGGTCGCAATAGAGCTGGATGGCGCGCGCCGCGTCGTCATTGCCGGGGATCGGGAAGTCGATCTTGTCCGGATCGCAATTCGAATCGATGATGGCCACGACCGGAATGCCGAGACGCTTGGCCTCGAGGATGGCGATCGCTTCCTTGTTGGTGTCGATCACGAACATCAGGTCGGGCGTCGAGCCCATGTCCTTGATGCCGCCGAGTGCCTTGTCGAGCTTCTCGCGCTCGCGGTCGAGGTTGAGGCGCTCCTTCTTGGTGAGGCCCTGGGCTTCGCCGGCCAGCATCTCGTCGAGCTTGCGCAGGCGTTGGATCGAGTTCGAGATCGTCTTCCAGTTGGTCAGCATGCCGCCGAGCCAACGCGAATTGACGTAATACTGGGCCGAACGCTGTGCCGCGTCAGCGACAATGTCCGACGCCTGGCGCTTGGTGCCGACGAACAGCACGCGGCCGCCCTTGGCAACGGTGTCGGAAACCTGCTTCAGCGCCTGGTGCAGCAAAGGCACCGTCTGCGAGAGGTCGATGATGTGGATGTTGTTGCGGGCGCCATAGATGTAGGGCGCCATCTTCGGGTTCCAGCGATGGGTCTGGTGGCCGAAGTGAATGCCAGCTTCCAAAAGCTGGCGCATGCTGAAATCAGGCAGTGCCATTCTCATTTCCTTTCCGGTTAGCCTCCACGGACACAGGCATTTTTGGACAAAGTCCTCGAACGCCACCGGAGGTTTCAGCCGGATTTCTCCCGGGCAGACACCAAAGTCCGTGTGTGGAATGAGCGCGCATATAGAAGGGATGCGCGACAAACGCAAGCGATGAGGCGCTTCACCGCTCAGCGTGCGGCAATCAGCGCTCCGGTGCCGATCATGGCGCTGCCGGCAAACCTGTTCATCAGCCGCATGCGCTTCGGCGTCCTGAACCAGCCTGAGGCCCTGCCCGCCAGCGCGGCATAGAGCCCCATGGTCAGGACGTTGACACTGATCACGACCGCAACCACCAGCAAACCATCGGTGAAGGTCATGGTGTCGAGATTGAGGATCAGCGGCATGATCGAGGCATGGAACAGGATAGCCTTCGGATTCCCCAGCGCTATGGACGCGCCAAGGAAGAAAGAACTGGATAATCTCGCCTCGGCCATCTGCGCCTTATTTGATTGCGTCGCCGAGGCCCGCCACATTCTGGCGCCGAGAAAGATCAGATAGGCGGCGCCTGCATATTTCAGCAGGAGAAAGATCCATTCGAAGGTCTGGGCGAGCGCCACCAGTCCGAGCAGCGCCAGAGTGACCAGCACGGCATCGCCGGCGGCGACTCCGACGCCGGCTATGAAGGCGCGAAGAAACCCACGCGACACGCCATTGGTGATGACCGCGAACATCGCTGGTCCGGGTGTTGCGGCGGCAAGGGTGACGGCGGCGCAATATGCGAGAAATGCCGTAGGTGTCATCGCCTGACCTTTCCGTTGGGCACCCGCACGCGTCGGAAGATGGCGACGATCTGCTCGCGGCTGCATTCGATGGCGCCGAGCCGCACCGCGCGGTCGCGCTCGAAGCCGGTTATGTCATAATGCGGCGCCGATGTCTTGGGCGGTCCCTGGTAGGACGAGCGCTTGACGCCGAGTTCGGCGGCAAAGCGATGCAACTCGTCGGTATCGTCGGCCAGGAGATGGCACCAGAGATGGCCCGCCCACTTCCAGATCGCCGCGTCGACGTAGACCGCCATCAAGCCCGCCGTGGCCCGCTCAATTGCACATTCCCGCTATTTCGATACCGCGCCGGTTATTTCGATACCGGGCCAATTATTTCGATACTGGGCCAATTATTTCGATACTGGGCAAGGCTTTGTCTGGTCGAACAGCGAAAGATTGACCAGCTTGCCGGTCATCGAGAAGTCGCCATAGTCCATGGTGAGATCGCGGGTGATGCCGTTCTCATGCAGCTTGAAGCTGATCCGGTATTCCGGCACTTCTTCGCCGTTCTGGGCGCTGTCGTCGAAATAGGCGATGTCGACCGGCCAGTATTTGTCGGTGGCAAGCTTCGCCAGCGCCGGCGCTTCCGGATCGGCCTTCTCGCCATCAGTCTTCTTGCCGACGACGACGGTGGTCGCCATCACCTTGTTGGCGTCTTCCGAACCGTCGAACAGGTTTGTCTGGTAGAAGTTCTCGCCCTTCTCGGCCTTGCCGATCAGTTCGACCAGATGCTGGGTCGGGAACTGGGTGGCGGCGAGTTCGAGGCTGTTCTTCTCGGGCTTGTCGATATCGACCTTGAGCCCCTTGGCGTCTTTCGTGGCAATGCCCTTGACCTCCTTGTCGAGGTTCTGGTCGACGAAGGATTTGGTCACGAACGAAAACGTCTTGCCTTCGGCATCCTCGAACGTGGTCGTCTGCTGGTCGGTCACCCTTGTATTGTCGTTGGTGACGATCTGGGTGACGAAACGGAATTTCACTGTATAGCCTTCGCAGGCGGAGCCGTTGAATTCGTAGACCATACGGCCCGATATGCCGGTTATGCCGGAGCGGTCGGACGCCTTGTTGAGGGTGAGATCGTACACGGCGCGATGCGCCTGCAGCGCCGGCACGGCGAAAGCGGGCCCTATCGAGAAGACCGCCGACAACAGGACGGCATGGAATGCGAGGCGCGTTGCGCGCATGTGGTGCTCCGATCGTCGCGGCTGATGGCAGGGCCGCAGGGAAAGATGGTCCAGCTTAAAAAAAGTCATGGCGGAAGCGAGGCAAAAATAGCAATTTCGGCCCGGCCAGCGCGGCGCCTTCCAGCAATAGGGAAAAGCAATGAGTGAAACAATCGAAAAGCGGCTAAGCGATCTGGGCGTGACGCTTCCTGTCGCCGCCGCGCCTGCCGCCAACTACGTGCCTTACTGCAGGACCGGCAACCTGCTGTTCACCGCCGGGCAATTGCCGCTCAAGGACGGCAAGCTGCAGTCCGTCGGCCTGCTCGGCCGCGATGTCGACACGGCAAGCGGCAAGGACGCCGCGAAATACTGCGCCATCAACATTCTGGCACAGGCCAAGGCAGCGCTGGGCGATCTCGAGAAGATCCGCCGCCTGGTGAAGATCACCGTCTTCGTCGCCTCCGCCACCGACTTCGTCGAGCAGCACCTGGTTGCCAATGGCGCCTCAGATTTCCTGGTCGCCGCCCTTGGCGAGCGCGGCAAGCATGCCCGCTCCGCCGTCGGCACCGCCTCCCTGCCGCTTAATGCCGCAGTGGAAATCGAAGCGATCTTCGAAGTCGAATGAGCGAAGGCCCGACATGACCGACCTTTCCTGGCTGATTGCCCGGCCCGTTGCGCATCGCGGCTTTCACGACATGAACAAGACGCGCTGGGAAAACACGCTTTCCGCCTTCACTGCCGCGGCCGAACGTGGCTACGCCATCGAATGCGACGTGCATCTGTCGTCGGATGGCGTGCCCGTCATCATCCACGATGGCGACCTGAAAAGGCTGACCGGGCAGGATGGTTTCGTCTGGCAGCGCACCGCGGCTGAACTTGCGACGCTCAAGGTTGGCGGGACACCGGATCACGTGCCGACGCTGCAGGAAGCGCTCGACCTCGTCGATGGTCGCGTGCCCATGGTCGTCGAGCTGAAAGGAACTCCCGGCCGCGACGAAGGCCTGGTGGCGCGCGTCGGCAAGATGCTCAAGCGCTACAAGGGCAAGGCGGCGATCATGTCGTTCGATCACTGGCTGATCCGCGATTTCGCCAAACATGCGCAGGGAATTCCTGGTGGACTGACCGCCTACGGCAAGGACCTCAAGCTGATCGAGGCGCATTTCGCCATGCTGGCGCACGAGCTTTCCTTCACCTCCTACGCTGCCGGCGACCTGCCGAATCCGTTTGTCAGCTTTGTGCGTGAAAAGCTCAAAATGCCCGTCATTACCTGGACGGTGCATGATCAGCCCGCGGTCGACCTGACCTTCAGATACGCCGACCAGATGACCTTCGAAGGGTTCGAACCCGACCTCGTCGAAGTCGCCTGAGCGGAGTGCCTGAAACGTGACTTGTAGCAGCCCGGATGGAGCTTAAATAAGCCTCATGGATCAGGGCGACGATGGCGACAGACAAACGGCAAATGCGGACTATTCGATCCGCATCGCCGCAGGCATCGGAGCCTTCACCTGCGATGAATGGAACGGATTTGCCGGCACCGCGCGCAACGACGCGGAAAACGGCTACAACCCGCTGGTCTCACACGCTTTTTTGAGTGCACTCGAGGATTCCGGGTGTGCCGTTCGGCGCACCGGCTGGCAAGGACATCACCTGCGGCTGGAGACAGCGCAAGGCAGGCTGCTCGGTGCCGTCCCCTGCTATCTCAAGTCGCACAGCCAGGGCGAATATGTGTTCGATCACGGCTGGTCGGATGCCTTCGAGCGCGCCGGCGGCCGCTATTATCCAAAACTGCAAAGTGCTGTGCCGTTCACCCCGGTCACCGGCCCTCGCCTGCTGGTCGGCAAAGGCGAGGACCAGGATGCGGTGAAGGCCGGGCTGGCCGCCGGCCTCAAAATGGTGACCGATAAGCTCGGCGTGTCCTCCGCGCATGTGACCTTCGCGCAGGAGAGCGACGTCGCGACGCTGGAGGCGGCAGGCTTCCTGCATCGCACCGACCAGCAATTCCACTTCTTCAACGAAGGCTTTTCCTCCTATGACGACTTCCTGGCCACGCTTGCCTCGCGCAAGCGCAAGGCAATGAAGAAAGAAAGGCGCGAGGCGCTTGCCGATGGCATCTCGATCGACTGGCTGACCGGCAAGGACCTGACGGAAAAAGCCTGGGACGACTTCTTCGCCTTCTACATGGACACTGGCAGCCGCAAATGGGGCCGTCCCTATCTGAACCGTCAGTTCTTCTCGCTGATCGGCGAACGCATGGCTGACGACATCCTTCTGGTGATGGCCAGGCGAAACGGGCGCTACATAGCCGGCGCCATCAACTTCATCGGCTCCGACGCGCTCTATGGCCGCAACTGGGGCTGCATCGAGGATCATCCCTTCCTCCATTTCGAGGTCTGCTATCACCAGGCGATCGACTTCGCCATCGAACGCAAGCTCAAGGTGGTCGAGGCAGGCGCCCAGGGAGAGCACAAGCTGGCACGCGGCTACCGGCCGGTGACCATGCATTCCGCCCATTACATTTCTCATCCCGGCCTGCGCAATGCGGTGGCCGATTATCTCCGGCGCGAGCGTCGCGAAGTCGAACGGATGGGCGAATATCTGGAAGACCACACGCCATTCCGCAAGGACCTGGAGGAATAGCGGGCGCCTTTTGCGCGGCAGCCACCTGATCGTCCCACGACATCGTCTTGCCGCTCCGGGGCAGCTTCGCTACACGAGATGGCGAGGCACAATCCGGAGCGTTCACCATGGCCGAAACCGCCTACGACACCGAAAACATCTTCGCCAAGATCCTGCGCGGAGAAATTCCCTCGCACCGCGTCTACGAGGACGAAGCAGTCGTGGCCTTCATGGACGTGATGCCGCAGGGGCCCGGCCATACGCTGGTCGTGCCGAAGGCACCGTCGCGCAACCTGCTCGACGCCGACCCCTCGACCTTCGGTCCGCTTTTCACGGTCGTCCAGAAAGTGGCGGCGGCGGTCAAACAAGCCTTCGACGCCGACGGCGTCACCATCATGCAGTTCAACGAGCCCGCTTCGGGGCAGACTGTCTACCATCTGCATGTCCATGTCATTCCGCGCTTCGACGGCATCCCCCTGAAGCCGCACACGGGTGGGATGGAGAAGCCCGAAGTGCTGGCACAGAACGCCGAAAGGATCCGAACCGTCCTGCGTACGCGGTTTTAAGTCTTTGTAAACTGAACGACCATATCGGCACCTGCGCCACCGTCGGCGACTGCTTTTTTAATAGTCTTTCAAACCCTCTTGAGGCATTTGTCTTGCGAGGGGCATTCGATGCACGATATTTCCGAAGCTATAGGCGGGCGGGTTGGCGCTGGGGTCGATGGCGCCTTCTCCAACCTTTTGGTCGATGTATTTTTTCGGCACCGTACTGTTCATGCGGTAGCGCTGTTTACGCTCGGATTGGGTTTTGTCGTCGGCGGCAGAGTTGGAAACCTGCCGGATTTCGGATTACTTTACGAATACACTTTCTATCTGGTGGTTTACTTCTGGATAGCCGGATGCGCATACGCGATCTTCCGGCTGTTCTGGCTGGCGTTTGTCGATCGTGCCAGGTCGCCGCTTCGCATGTTGTTGCGTCCGCTCCAGCAGATGCTGACCGATCGAAATCGCATTGCCAACGGCATCAACGGCCTTGCCGCGATGCTGGTTTTTATGTCGGGCTTCGTGGTGCTGAAGGGAGCGATCGCGGTGCTGGTGCCTTTCTCCTGGGACCAGACCCTCGCGCATTTCGGCGCCGGCCTGCATTTCGGCCGCACTCCCTATCAATGGCTCTGGTGGATCGTTGAAAGTCCGCTGGCCGTTCACCTTCTCAATTTCTGCTACAATTTCTGGTTCGCAGTGCTGGTCGCAATGGTCTTTTCAAGCGTCGCCGCCGCCCGCGACTCACTGCTGCGCCATCAGTTTCTGCTCAGCTTCATGCTGGTCTGGCTGGTTGGCGGCTTCTTCATCGCCATGGCATTCTCATCCGCGGGCCCATGCTTTTATGCAAGGCTCGACCTTGGCGATCAGTATCAGCCGTTGATGGATGCGCTTGCGTCCGCGAACCGCCAGTATCCGATATGGGCATTGTCCACGCAGGACAGGTTGTGGAGCGGCTATACGGGCTCAGCTTCGGGAACCATGGGCATATCGGCATTCCCCTCCATCCACGTCGCGACGTCGGTGCTCTTCGCTCTCTACCTGACGCGGTTGTCGACCAGGCTCGGCATCGTGATGTGGATATTCGCAGCCATCATCATGCTCGGTTCGGTGGTGCTTGGCTGGCACTATGCCGTCGACGGCTACGCGGGCGCGCTTATTGCGGTCGCGATCTGGAAAATCACGGGCGGAGCATTGTCCCGGGCGCACGCCTAGTTTGCCACTTGGACGCTCTTGAGATGCTGTCGAATTGCATCCGCGCACTGCACCGAGCTCAGAAGCGAGGTGTCGACTTCCAGATCGTAAACGCCCGGCCGGTGCACCGCCTCCTGCCACAGACGCACCGGCAAAGGCACGGGATCGCCTGAAGAGCCGGTGACATAGCCCCTGCCCGTCTCGCTGGCGGCTCGCCTTTCCATAATGATCTCAATCGGACAGCGAACGCCGACAAACAGCACCGGCAGGCCGGCGAGCCGGTGTGCGCAATCGGCCAGGATGTCGAGCGGTTTCGAATAGCCATCGTGATGACCGACATCCGCCACGACGTTCAGATCCAGCCGGCTATGGACCGCGATCGATTCGTAGAGGGCGGCATAAAATCGCGGCACGAAAACTTCGAGGTCAGGGCGCTCGCCGCCGGGTCGCAGGCCTATTCCCGGACGATATCGCGGCGGCGTGATCTGCGCATAGCTGTCGACGCCCAGGCTCATCCACGGACCTTCAAAACGTTCCTGGATGGCCTGAGCGATGCTCGACTTGCCCGATCGCGGCGCGCCGTTGAGGATGATGATCTGGCCAGCCATATGCCACCTCTATGCCGCCACCTCTCTATATCAATGAAAAAAGCCCCGTTTCCGGGGCTTTTCGACTTTGATCAGGATCAGCCCTTGCGGGGCAGTTGTGGTACCAGGCTGCGCTTGCCGCCATCCTTGCCCTTGGGCTCCGGCTTTTGCGCCACCACCTTCTTCGCGGCGGGCTTCTTGGCCACGGCCTTGCGCGGCTTCGGCGCGTCTTCCGGCTCTTCCTTCTTCGGCTTCACCGGCGCCTCGTCGGCCAGCGATTCGAGCTTCAGGCCGGTCTCGCCGGTTTCCTTCTTCTCGACGGTGACACGCACCGTGCCGCCCTTCTTGAGCTTGCCGAACAGCACCTCGTCGGCCAACGGCTTCTTGATGTGCTCCTGGATGACACGGCCGAGCGGCCGTGCGCCCATGCGCTCGTCATAGCCCTTGTCGGCGAGCCATGCGATGGCATCCGGCGACAGGTCGAAGGTAACGCCACGCTCTGAGAGCTGGGCCTCGAGCTGCATGACGAACTTCTGCACCACCTGATGGATGACCGGCACCGGCAGCGAGCCGAACGGGATGATCGCATCGAGACGGTTGCGGAATTCCGGCGTGAACAGCCGGTTGATCGCCTCGACATCGTCGCCTTCACGCTTGGTCGATCCGAAACCGATCGCCGCGCGCTGCGCATCGGACGCGCCCGCATTGGTGGTCATGATCAGGATGACATTGCGGAAGTCGATCTGCTTGCCGTTATGATCGGTCAGCTTGCCGTGATCCATGACCTGCAACAGGATGTTGAACAGGTCCGGATGCGCCTTCTCGACCTCGTCGAGCAGCAGCACGCAGTGCGGATGCTGGTCGACGCCGTCGGTCAAAAGACCGCCCTGGTCGAAGCCGACATAGCCGGGAGGCGCGCCGATCAGCCGCGAAACGGTGTGGCGTTCCATATATTCCGACATGTCGAAGCGGATCAGCTCGACGCCAAGCGAGGCGGCCAACTGCTTGGCCACTTCGGTCTTGCCGACGCCGGTAGGCCCCGAGAACAGATAGGAGCCGATCGGCTTTTCCGGTTCGCGCAGGCCGGCACGGGCCAGCTTGATCGCCGAGGTCAGCGCGGTGATGGCGGTGTCCTGGCCGTAGACGACGCGCTTCAGCTCGATGTCGAGGCCCTGCAGCACCTTCTCGTCATCGGCCGAGACCGTCTTCGGCGGGATGCGGGCCATGGTGGCGATCGTTGCCTCGATCTCCTTGATGCCGATCGTCTTCTTGCGCTTGGCTTCCGGCACCAGCATCTGCGAAGCGCCGGTCTCGTCGATCACATCGATCGCCTTGTCCGGCAGCTTGCGGTCGTTGATGTAGCGCGCCGACAGCTCGACCGAGGCCTTGATGGCTTCGCTCGTGTAGCGGACCTTGTGGAACTCCTCGAAATAGGGCTTCAAGCCCTTCATGATCTCGATGGCATCCTCGATGGTCGGCTCGTTGACGTCGATCTTCTGGAAGCGCCGCACCAGGGCACGGTCCTTTTCGAAGAACTGGCGGAACTCCTTGTAGGTGGTCGAGCCGATGCAACGGATCGCACCCGACGACAGCGCCGGCTTCAACAGGTTCGACGCGTCCATGGCGCCGCCCGAAGTGGCGCCGGCACCAATCACGGTGTGGATCTCGTCGATGAACAGCACGGCACCCGGATAATCCTCGAGCTCCTTGACGACCTGCTTCAGCCGTTCCTCGAAATCACCGCGATAGCGCGTGCCGGCCAGAAGCGTGCCCATGTCGAGCGCGAAAATGGTGGCATTGTGCAGCACCTCGGGAACATCGCCTTCGACGATGCGCTTGGCGAGGCCTTCGGCGATCGCCGTCTTGCCGACGCCGGGGTCGCCGACATAGAGCGGATTGTTCTTCGAGCGGCGGCACAGCACCTGGATGGTGCGGTTGATCTCCGACTCGCGACCGATCAGCGGATCGATCTTGCCGGCCTTGGCCTTGTTGTTGAGATTGACGCAATAAGCGGTCAGCGCGTCCTGCTGCTGCTTCTTCTTGCCGCCTTCCTCTTGCGGCTCGGCGCCGTTCTGGCCGCCCTGCTCGTCATCGGCGCCGCGCGGTGAACGCGTCTCGGAAGCGCCCGGGCGCTTGGCGATGCCGTGCGAGATGTAGTTGACCGCGTCGTAGCGGGTCATCTGCTGTTCCTGCAGGAAATAGGCGGCATGGCTCTCGCGCTCGGCGAAGATGGCAACGAGCACGTTGGCGCCCGACACTTCCTCGCGGCCCGACGACTGCACGTGGATCACAGCGCGCTGGATGACGCGCTGGAAGCCGGCGGTCGGCTTGGAATCCTCGTCGTAACCGGTGACCAGATTGTCGAGCTCTGTGTCGATATAGGTGAGAACGGTGTGCTTGAGCTCGTCGAGATCGACGTTGCAGGCGCGCATGACGGCGGCCGCCTCGGTGTCGTCGATCAACGCGAGCAGCAGGTGTTCAAGGGTTGCATATTCATGGTGCCGCTCATTGGCGAGCGTCAGCGCTTGGTGAAGCGCCTTTTCCAGGCCTTGGGAGAAAGCCGGCATGTTACCTCACTTCTTCTCCATCACGCATTGCAGCGGATGCTGATTCTGTCGGGCGAAATCCATGACCTGAGACACTTTGGTCTCGGCCACCTCGAATGTATAGACCCCGCACTCGCCCACCCCATGATTGTGAACATGAAGCATGATGCGTGTGGCAGCTTCGCGGTCCTTCTGGAAAAAACGCTCCAGCACGTGAACCACGAACTCCATCGGAGTGTAGTCGTCGTTAAGAATGAGGACCCGGTAAAGGCTAGGCTTCTTGGTCTTGGTTTTTGTGCGCGTGATGACGGCCGTCCCGCGGCCGGCCTCATTGCCGTCGCCACCGCCGTTTTGCATCCGCGCCACCTGTCTCGTGGCAGTCAAACCGATCGTCACGTAATCCTGCCTCTTTCGAATCCTCATGCGAGCTCAACATGTAGGTGTTCGATGGACGATTTTAAGCCCTTCTGGTTAGCTGACAATATGGCTAGGTGACCAAACTTCGCGGATTTTCGCAATCGTGAAGGGGCGCGAGGCGCTGGATAGCAAATCGACATGAAAAAACCCGGCCGCGCTCGCGCCACCGGGTCTTGTCCCGACCCAAAGGGCCGGATCTCGCTGTCGTCGTGAGGCGAAGCTACTTCGCCCGGGCGAAATTACTTCGCCTTGGCAACGATCGATTCGAACGGCTTATAGGCTTCCTTGGCGAGTTCGGCATAGAGGTCGCCGATCTTGGTGGCCTCGGCGACGAACGCCTCGTAGGACTGCTTGGCATAGTCGGACTGGATTTCGATCGCCTTGTCGAGCGACTTGGCAGAGAGCAGCTTCTCGGCAGCGGCACTGCCGGCTTCGAAACTCTTCTTGGTGTATTCGCCGGCTTCGGTGGCGATCGCCTGAGCGCCCTTGGAGAGCGAAGCGAAGCTCTTCAAGCCGGTGTCGGCAAACTCTTTGCCGTATTTGCTGAAGTCCTCATAGGTCTGGGTCATTTCGCGATTCCCTTGACGGTTGAGGCGTCCTTCTTCGGGGCGCCCTTGTGCAATGCACTAGAATATATTGTGCGCCGCACAAAAGTCAATATTTCGCCTGCGTTCAGAGCCCGCCTGCGCAGGCAATGCCTAAAAATCAAATAAAGTGAGTTTCAAGCCCGAAGAAAATGGTGAACGCGGCGGTTACCATAAACGGATTGGTAACGCTGCCCCGCTAGCTTGGCTGAAAGTGCGGCAGGACCCTTTGCCGCCTTCAGCGCAACGAAGAATTCAAGGTAAACATCAGTGCGTAAGGCGTTGTTGGGCATCGTTTCCGGATCCACCTCCCCCCTCAAAGCGATCATGGTCTTCGCCTTGGCGTTGACATTCGTTTGCGCCGACGTTGCCTCGTCGCTGGCGGCGCGGCAGGCGGCCATTGTCGTGGACGCCAAGACCGGCAAGGTGCTGTACTCCGCCGATGCCAACGGCAGGCGTTATCCGGCGTCGCTGACCAAGATGATGACGCTTTACCTGACCTTCGAAGCTCTGGCGAAGGGCAAGATCAGCAGGAACACGCCTGTCGTGTTTTCGGCCAAGGCATCCGCCGAGGCGCCGACGAAACTCGGCGTGAAGCCGGGCGGTTCGGTCACGGTCGACACCGCCATCCTGTCGATAGTCACCAAGTCGGCCAACGACTCGGCGACCGCGCTTGGCGAAATGATTGGCGGCAACGAAACCAATTTTGCCCGCATGATGACGGCCAAGGCGCGCCAGCTCGGCATGGACGGCACCGTCTTCCGCAATGCCAACGGCCTGCCCGACCCCGGCCAGTTCACCACCGCGCGCGACATGGCGACGCTCGGCATCGCACTGCGTGAGCATTTCCCCCAATATTACGGCTATTTCTCGCAGCGGTCCTTCCTCTATGGCCGCCAGCGCATCAATGGCCACAACCGCCTGCTCGGGCGCATCAAGGGCGTCGACGGCATCAAGACCGGCTACACACGCGCCTCCGGCTTCAATCTCGTCTCCTCCGTGTCAGACGGCAATCGCCGCCTTGTTGCCGTCGTCATGGGCGGCACGTCGGGCGGCAGCCGCGACAACCAGATGGCGGCTCTGATCAACACCTATATGCCGCGGGCTTCGACCCGCGGCGGCGGCGATCTGGTCGCCAAGGCTGATAGCAATCCGATCAGGGCGCTTGCCAAGGTCCTGCTGCCCAAGCACGACGCGCCGACGCCGGACGAAAAGCCGGTGGCTGTTGCAAGCGACGATACCGCCGTCGCCGAAGACGCTACCGTCGCGCAGGGCGACAGCAATGCCGAGGACAGCAGCGCGGAGGACGACGCCACGGTCGAAGAACCCAAGCTGGTCGTTCCGGCCAAGAAGGTGAAGACGGTCATCGTCTCCGCCCCCAAAGTCGCCACCGCGCAGGTCGTGGCCGCCCATGCCGAGCCGACGCCCGCGCCTGCTGTCGATCCGGTCAACACCGCGTCGGTGCCCTCGGGCTGGGCCATCCAGGTCGCTTCCTCGCCCAAGCAGTCCGAAGCCCAGGCTTTCCTCGACAAGGCCAGCAAGCAGGCGCCCAAGGTGCTGGCCGATGCCGCCGGCTTCACCGTCGCCTTCGACAAGGATGGCGTCACCTACTATCGCGCGCGCTTCGGCGGCTTCGGTTCGAAGACCGCTGCCTGGAAGGCCTGCACCGCTTTGAAGAAGAAGAGCATCGAATGCTACGCCGTCCAGCAATAGGACGGCGTGCACACAATCTCCCGGAAAATTTTTGCGTCGAAGGAGACTAGTTGTGATTGGAGAGCAAGACGTCCTTGGCTTCGTTGATTCGCGCCGCCAGGAAAGACGTGCCGCCGATATCGGGGTGCAGGCGCTGCATCAGGCGGCGGTGCGCCTTGCGGACATCCGCCGCGGCGGCCCCCGCTTCAAGACCAAGGACCTTGTAGGCCTCCTCCTTAGTCATGGCGCCAGGACCTGGCGCAACACCCAGCCCTTCGCCACCGTTCGTCTCAGTGTTTTTGCGCCAGACGGGAAATCTGCCGTCAAGATACGCCTCTAGCAACTGCCGGCTCTCCGGATCGCCGGAGAGTTCGCGGTAGAGATGCTGCAACTCCGAAAGACCCATGGCGCCAAGCATCTTGCCGTCATGGCGGCCGGCCAGCACCAGCCCTTCGAGACCGCCCGAATTGTGATCCAGTTCCATCTCGAGTGCCGCTGTCCGCACTGTCGAGCGTTTTCCAGACGTCGGCTTGGCATTTGGCCGGCCCGCGCGCGTGGCGCCATACCAGCCGATCGCCGCGAACAGGATGATGCCGCCGATCCCGCTGCGCCCGACCAGCAGCACGGCGCCGCCCACCAGGGCCAGCAGGATCGGCCCCAATGTTCTCGTCGAACTGGCGAGCCTGGCCGGATCGGCGTGAAGAAACGCCGTCGTTGCGATCAGCAGCACCAGCAGCAATGCGACCAGGACGATAATTACGCCTAACATTTCCCACCGCCCCGCGGATTCCCTGCCCGCCTGGACAGCCGCGTCACTTCCTTCAACACTTTTTCTGCGCCGGAATCATGGCCTCCCTCCGATAGGACGAGGGCGTTGGCCCAGCCAACGCGGCGGCCCTTGTCGACTTCGACAGCTTTTCATCGCGCATGAATTTCAAGATGTGGCGTTGTCTCGCCGCTTGCAAGTCCAGTACGGAGCAAGATGGAGGGCCAGCGGACGGCCAGAGCATGTCGCCCAAAAGCGAACTCAGACCCGAAGCGTGCCGCATGAATCCGTTTCAGCGCGAAGCGCTTTAGAGCAAACCGAGATCGGCAAGCTCGCGCCTGAGCTTCGGCGGCATCTCGATCAGGCCGGCCTTGCCCTTGCCCAGATCGGCCGGCGCATCCGACGGCTTCAGATAACGCCAGCCTTGAAACGCCCGGCGCGGCTGCCAGTCGGTGCGAATGACCCGCGGGTCGAGCATCAAATGGCAGCGGCCGATACCTTCGTCATCGGTGAACGGCCGGATCTCCGTGATCAGCTGGCGGCATTGCACATTGCCCTTGATCACCCAGTAGAGCGAACCGCCATCGGTGACCTCTTGCCCACGCGTCGGCACCATGCGGGTCGTGTGCCAGTGTTCGACCGGATCACCGGCCCGGCGCCGTTCGTCGAGACGGAACTCGATCCATTCCTCGAGATCCTCGACACTGTCGCAGCCGACGCAAAGTTTTAGGAGATTGAGGGCCATCCGCTAAGGTTAGTCCGGAGCGCCGGGACGTCAACGGCCTGACGGACTTCTCCACAGTGCCGGTTTAGGCCAGAACCTCAGCACTCCACGACATTGACGGCGAGACCGCCAAGGCTGGTTTCCTTGTACTTCTCGTTCATGTCGAGGCCGGTCTGGCGCATGGTCTCGATCGCGGCGTCGAGCGGCACGAAATGCACGCCGTCGCCCTTGATCGCCAGCGACGCGGCGGTCACGGCCTTGACCGCGCCCAGCGCATTGCGCTCGATGCACGGCACCTGCACCAGCCCGCCGACCGGATCGCAGGTCATGCCGAGATGATGTTCGAGCGCGATCTCGGCGGCATTCTCGACCTGCTCGGGCGTGCCGCCCATGACGGCGCACAGGCCGGCCGCGGCCATTGCCGAGGCAGAGCCCACCTCGCCCTGGCAGCCGACCTCGGCGCCCGAGATCGACGCGTTTGTCTTGATGATGCCGCCGACGGCTGCCGCCGTCAGCAGGAAGTCGCGGATGCTAGGCTGGTCGGCCTCGGGATGGAAATGCAGCCAGTAGCGCAGCACCGCCGGCAGCGTGCCCGCGGCCCCATTGGTCGGCGCGGTGACGACACGGCCGCCCGCTGCATTCTCCTCATTGACCGCCATCGCGTAGATCGACAGCCAGTCATTGGCGAGCAAGGGGTTCGGCCGGTTCTGCTGCCATTGTTCCTGCAGCTTGTCGTGCAACATGCGCGCGCGGCGCCGCACCTTCAGCCCGCCAGGCATGATGCCGTCCTGCGAAAGGCCACGGTCGATGCAACCCTTCATGGCGCTCCAGATGGCGTCGAGGCCGGCGTCGAGTTCCTCGCGCGTCATCTGTGTTTCCTCGTTGACGCGCTTCAGTTCGGCGATGGAGAGCCCGCTCTTGGCCGCCATCTTCAGCATCTCGACGGCGTTCTTGAAGGGATAGGGCACCTTCTTGCCCTCGGTCGTCACCGACCCCTTGGCCTTCATCCTCTGCAACTCTTCTTCCGAAACGACGAAGCCGCCGCCGATCGAATAGTAGATGCGCTTGAGCAGCAGGCGGCCGCCGGCGTCATAGGCGTAGAACGCCATGCCATTGGCATGTCCCGTGAGCGGTGTCTTGCGGTCGAGCACAAGATCGGTGGTCGGATCGAAACGGTAGGAGGGGTGACCGGGCGGTGAAATCAATCTGTCGGCGGTGATGCGGCTGACGATCTCGTCGGCCCGGTCCGGATCGACCGTTTGCGGGGTCTGGCCGGCAAGTCCCAGGATGACGGCGCGGTCGCTGCCATGGCCGATGCCGGTATAGGCGAGCGAACCATGCAGGCTGGCGCCGATGCGGTCGACCTTGGCACCGGCGGGGCGCGGCCAGTCGTCCCCCGCGACCTCGTCGAGAAACCGCCGCGCCGCGGTCATCGGCCCCATCGTGTGGGAGCTCGAGGGGCCGATGCCGATCTTGAACAGGTCGAAAACCGAAAGGAACACGCTGTCTCCTGGATCACGTCGAGGATTACATATAGGAATTCCCAGGATGTTTCCGCTCTTTTGACAATCGCGGCGCGGCACCTGCCGACCTTGTTTGCTCCGGCAGCGACATCGGTTGCTTATCGCTCGATACCAGTGATCGAAGTGGTCACGCCGAATGTGATAAATTCAGCTCATGCGCGATTCCCTCGATCTTTCGACGGCCGATCTCGCGGCGCTGGGCCTCTTCCTCGCCGCGTGGCTGCTGCACACGCTCGCCTCCGACGGCCGGCTGGTCAGCCGCGTGTCGCTGACCACGGCGATGAACGCGCAACGCGAGACCTGGATGCGCACCATGGCCGAGCGCGAGATCCGCATCGTCGACACCGCCATCATGAGCGGCCTGCAGCAGGGAACCGCCTTCTTCGCTTCCAGTTCGCTGATCGCGCTCGGCGGCTGCTTTGCTCTGCTCGGCGCGTCCGACCGGGTGCTCGAAGTGCTGAGCGACCTGCCTTTGGGCGGTGCGCCGTCACGCTCGGCCTTTCAGATAAAGGTGCTGGGACTGGTGCTGATCCTGGCCTTTTCCTTCTTCAAATTCGGCTGGGCCTACCGGCTGTTCAACTATTGCACGATCCTGATCGGCGCGGTGCCGATCCCGCATGGCGAAGCCTCGCGCAACCCGGTCACCGAAACGGCGGTGTGGCGCGCCGCGCAGATGAACATGCTGGCCGGCAAACATTTCAACTCCGGCCTGCGCGGCGTGTTCTTCTCGATCGGCTATCTCGGCTGGTTCGTCGATCCGGTGGTGTTCGTGCTGTCGACGCTTCTGCTGCTGGCCGTGCTGGTGCGGCGCCAGTTCTTCTCGGCGGCGCGCCGCGCCGTCATCGGTCAGCCGCCCGGCGCCGGAAAAGGCCGGTCGATGCGGCCGGACAGCCAATAGGCGAACAATCCGATCCATTCGCGGATCGCCATGGTCGTATTCTCCAGTGAATCGTCCGCATTGTCGCGAAACAGGCCGACACCTTCCTTGCCCGAGGTGCGATAATCGACCGGCCACGGAACGGTTGGAAAACCAGCCTTGTCGAACAGCGCCTTGGCCCGTGGCATGTGGAAGGCGGAGGTCACCAACAGCCAGGTCTCGCCCGGCTTCGGTTCGACGAGCTTGCGGCTGAAGACCGCATTTTCATAGGTGTTGCGGGACTTGTCCTCAAGGACAAGACGACCGGCCGATATACCCAGGGGGCCGAGCAGGCGGGGCGCGGTGTCGGCGTCGCCCTCGCCATCAAGGAAAAGCGAACCGTTTCCGCCGGATACGACCACCTTGGCCTGCGGGAAGCGCCGCGCGAGGATTGCGGTCTCGACCATGCGATCGCCGCTGCTGCTCAATTCATAGCCGCCGCGCGTGAGGTTGATGGCCCCCTCGAACCCACCGCCGAGCACGACGATGCCGTCGACCTTTTGCGGCAGCGGCGGCCGTGGAAAGCGCTCCTCCAGCGGATTGAGCATCATGGCGCCGAGCGACGTCCAGGCCGACAGCGCAAGGATCAGGAAGGCGAGCACGCTGCCGGTGACGGCCAGCCGACGCCGACCGATCATCCCGGCGATCAGCCCCGCCAGAAGCAGGAAGATCGTCAGGTTGAGCGGCTGGATGAAGAACCACAGGATCTTGGAAAGATAGTAGAACACGCTTTCCCCTACGATCTGCCCCTACGATCTGCCTAGAGTGCGGCGGGCGGCAAAGCGCCTGACGGCTTCCGCAACAGCCTCAGCCTCCGAACGATCGAGTTCCCGCCCGAACGAGATTGGCCCGCTTGCCGTGGCCAGGTGAACCACTTCCTTCAGTCTGGTGTCGTCGGTCGGATAGGTGTGTTCCAGAACCTCGGCAGTGAGCTGCCCGTTATATGTGAGGAAGGCGCGATCACGGAACGGACTGCCCCTGATTTCGCGGATGATCGTGTCTTTCGCGATCCGCAGCGTTTCGCCTCCCGATGCGAGCCAGATGAACTCCTTGCCGAGAAAATATGCGAGAAACCCGGCGATCGCCAGAAATGACATCGGGCCGAACAGGCCGCTCGCGATCGTTGCCGGCGATTTGTCGAACAGCCCCATTTTGGTGGTGACGGCGACGATTGCGATCGAGAGAAGAAGAAAGCCGACCCTGATGGCTGAACGCCTGGGCGGATTTGTAATCAGCAGTTCATGTCCCGTCTCGATAATGGAAATGCGAGACGGGGGCGACATATTACCACCATGTCTCCGGCTGGAACCTGCCTGCCGCCTGTTCGATTACGGCGGCAGTCTGGAACAGCGTCTCTTCCTCGAACGGCCTGCCGATCAGCTGCAGGCCAAGCGGCAGCCCCTTGGGATCGAGTCCGGCGGGCACGGCAATGCCCGGCAGGCCGGCCATGTTCACGGTGACCGTGAAAATGTCGTTGAGGTACATCTTGACCGGATCGGCGGCCATGTCCTCGTCGGCGATGCCGAAGGCGGCGGACGGCGTCGCCGGGGTCAGGATGACGTCGATGCCGGCTGCAAAGACGTTCTCGAAGTCGCGCTTGATCAGGTTGCGCACCTTCTGCGCCTGCAGATAATAGGCATCGTAATAGCCGGCCGACAGCACATAGGTGCCGATCATGATGCGGCGCTTGACCTCGCGGCCGAAGCCGGCGGCACGGGTCTTCTCGTACATCTCGACGATGTCCTTGCCCGGCACGCGCAGGCCGTAGCGGACGCCGTCATAGCGCGCCAGGTTGGACGACGCCTCGGCCGGCGCCACGATGTAATAGGCCGGCAGCGCGTATTTGGTGTGCGGCAGGGAAATATCGACGATCTCGGCGCCGGCGTCCCTGAGCCACGCAATGCCCTTCTGCCACAGTGCCTCGATCTCCTCGGGCATGCCGTCGACGCGGTATTCCTTGGGAATGCCGACCTTCATGCCCTTGATCGGCTTGCCGATCACCGCTTCATAATCGGGCACCGGCCGGTCGACCGAAGTGGTGTCCTTCGGATCGACGGAGGCCATGGATTTGAGCAGGATCGCGGCATCGCGCACGTCGCGCGCGATCGGTCCGGCCTGGTCGAGCGACGAGGCGAAGGCGACGATGCCCCAGCGCGAGCAACGGCCATAGGTCGGCTTGATGCCGACCGTACCGGTGAAGGCGGCCGGCTGGCGGATCGAGCCGCCAGTGTCCGTGGCCGTGGCGCCGGCGCACAGGAACGCCGAGACGGCGGTCGCCGAGCCGCCGGAAGACCCGCCCGGCACCAACTGCGCATTGTCCAGGGTGCGCTGCGTTTTCGTGCCGCCGGCCGATACGAAGCCGCCGTCGCCCTGATGCGTCGTCGGCATCACCACCGTGTCGAGGCGCGAACGCCGCCACGGATTGATGACCGGGCCATAATAAGAAGTCTCGTTGGACGAGCCCATGGCGAATTCGTCCATGTTGAGCTTGCCCAGCATGACCGCGCCGGCGGCCCACAGATTGGCGGTGACGGTCGATTCATAGCGCGGCTTGAAGCCGTCGAGCACATGGCTGCAGGCCTGGGTGTGGACACCGTCGGTGCCGAACAGGTCCTTGATCCCCAGCGGAATGCCTTCCAGCGCGCCGCCCTCGCCCTTGACCAGCCTGGCGTCGGACGCCTTGGCCATGTCGCGCGCCTTGTCGCCGGTCACCGCCACATAGGCATTGAGCGCCGGATTGGCGCGATCGATCGCCGAGAGATAGGCGTCGGTGATCTCGGTCGCGGTGATTTCCTTGCCGCGCAGCTTGGCGCGGGCCTGCGAAATCGTCAGTCGGGTGAGGTCGCTCATCAAAGGCTCTTTTCGTAAAACACCGACCACTGGGAATCGGGATAATCCAGCACCGGGCCGCAGCGCGAGAACCCGGCGCGTTCGTAAACGGTCCATGCCGCGGGATGACGATCGCCCGTCTCCAGCACCAGCCGCTTCAGTCCTTCCTGGCGCGCCAACGCCTCGACCCGCTCGACGATGCCGGCGCCGATCTTGCGGCCGCGATGCGAAGGCCGCGTGTACATGCGCTTGACCTCGCCGATGGTATCGCTATGGCGCTTCAGCGCGCCACAGCCAATGGCGACACCGTTGTCGCGGGCGATGAAAACGGTCCTGTCCTGGCCGGCCATCTGCTCGACCGTCATGTGGTAGCAGTGCTCCGGCGGCGTCAGTTCGAGCAAGGTCTCGTTGAGTTCCTTGACCAGGCCGCGCACGTCGTCCTGCAGCGGCGTCTCGATGGCGATCTCGATTGCCATCGGCGCCTTACTCCACGACCTTCGGCACGAGGAAGAAATTCTCTTCGGTCGCCGGCGCGTTGGCGACGATGTCGGCCGCCTTGTTGCCGTCGGTGACGACATCGCCGCGCTTCTTCATCTCCATAGGCGTCACCGAGGTCATCGGCTCGACACCGGAAACATCCACTTCATTGAGCTGTTCGACAAAACCAAGAATGGCGTTCAGCTCGCCGGTCATGCGTTCTGCATCCTCTTCGCTCACCGCGATGCGGGCGAGACGCGCGACGCGCTTCACTGTCTGAAGATCAACGGACATGTATTTGCCTCGGGGAAAAACCAGTCCGGGCTATAGCGGCGCGGCGCGCGGCACGCAACATGCATCGTATCGGAAGCGATGCTAGGTGTTTAGTCCCGGCATTTGCTGGAGCGGATCACGCTTGAAGCGTTCGGGCTGATCGGCCCAAGCCTTGCAGATCGACTCATAGGGTGTGAGGCCTTTGAGAGTCTTGAGCCTGCGGCCGAAGTTGTAGGCCGAGATGAAGTCGGCAAGGTGCTGGCGGAGCTGGTCGTGGCTCTCATAGTAGAAGCGCTTGACGGTTGCATCCTTAATGGTCCGGTTCATCCTCTCGACCTGGCCGTTGGTCCACGGGTGCCTTGCCTTGGTCGTCCGGTGCTCGATGTCGTTCGTGGCGCACGCGTATTCGAACGCATGGGCCCAGAAGCGTTCGCCGTTTGCGATGGCCTCTTTGATTAATGGCACGGCCGACCCACCGGCGCCGGGCGTCGTGAACTGGATGCCGTTGTCGGTGAGCACGGTGTGGATCTTGTAGGGGACGGCCGCGATCAGGCGCAGCAGGAAGTCTCTTGAGACGGCGGTGGTGGCCTTCTCATGCAGCTCAACGAAGGCGAACTTCGAGGTTCGGTCAATGGCGACGAACATGTGCAACTTGCCCTGTTCGGTGCGCACCTCAGCGACGTCGATGTGGAAGTAGCCGATCGGATAGTTTTTGAATTTCTTCTTCGCCGGCTTGTCGCCCTCTANCTCAGCGACGTCGATGTGGAAGTAGCCGATCGGATAGTTTTTGAATTTCTTCTTCGCCGGCTTGTCGCCCTCTACGTCCGACAAGCGACCGATGCCGTGGCGCTGCAGGCAACGATGCAATGACGAACGCGTCAGGTGCGGGATCGTCGGCTGCAAGGCATAGAGGCAATCGTCTAGCGGCAGCAGCGTATACCGGCGGAAGGCGACGATGACGGCCTCTTCCTCGACAGACAGAACCGTCGATCTCGGCTCTCTCGGACCGGTCGGCAGATCGGTCACCGAAGTCCGCTCCCGCCATTTGGCGACAGTCTTCTGGTTGATCCCGTAGCGTTTGGCGAGCGCCCTCAGGCTCTCTTGACTATGTTGTATCGCTCGACGGACCGCCTCTGTCGTCGTGGCGCTCCCATGAAGAACCTGGCCCATAGTGCATCCCTCGATTCGGAGGATAAGGATGCCCCATCAAAGTCCGGGATCAAACAGCTAGGTTACTGCAGCGCTGGCCCGATCCTTGGGGCGGCGCAACGGATTGGGCAATTCGAAAAAGCGCTGCTTTGCCGGGCACATGCCGCAAGCAGCCTCATCCTCCAGTGCGGCGAACGCCTGCAGTTCGGCATTGGAGCAACCGGGATCGAGCGGCCGGTAGGCGAGGTACGGGTCCCACTTCTCGGACAGCCGGTACTTTCCCTTCTGCATCGGCAGATAGGCGAGCGGCGCGCATTTCCAGATCTGGCCGTCATACAATTGCTTGCAGTGGCGAGCCGGGCAGATTTCCCAGCTGGAACGAGGATCGCCATCCTCGAAAGGCGCCATCGCATTGCCGAAGCCTTCGTAGCGCCGGGTCCAGTTCTTGTCCGACGGACGCAGCTCGATCAGGACCTTGTGGTCCCGCCGCCACGCCTCCAGCAGATCGAAAACCGGTTTCAGCCTCTCCCGATATTCTTCGGAATCGTGATGGACCGAGACGATCAGCCGCGCGTCGGGATCGGCGGCCAGGATGGCTGGCAATGTCGGGTGACGATGGAGGAAGAAGCCGTTGCTGACGATTTCCATGCTGGCACGCGGCCAGTGCCGCCGCACAAGCCCGACGAAACTCGGCAGTTGCGGATGGATGCTGGGTTCGCCGCCCAGCAAGGTGAACCGCTTGACCGAGACGCGCCGGCTCCATAGCCCCATCCAGCGGTCCGCCTCATCGAGCGAGACGGTGCCGGAATGCGCATGATTGGAAAAGTGCGAGCAGCTTTCGCACGACAGGTTGCAGCCATGCGCGACATGCAGTTCCAGTCTTCGGAATACAGGCCGCTCGCCGCCAAGAAGCGATCTTACACGGCTCAGTATCGTCATGGCAGCGCAACGCCCTCGCACAGATAATAGCTGCCGCTGTTGCCGCTCGCCTCGCTTTCGTCGTCGATGGGCCGGACCGACACGAGGTCGATCTGCGTCGGGCTGGTCTGCGTCACCGACAGGACATCTGGAAAGACATAACCCGGTTCCTGGCAGATCGCCGTCACCGCCCAGCTTGGAGAGCGCGTCGCCTTGCTGACCTGCAGGAACTCGCAATTGTATTCGACGCCTTGCAGGCCGTGCGCCGAAAGCACGACGTTTCCGGTGTCGATCAGTGTCTGCAGCGTGTCCTTCTTTGCCTGTGCGCAAAGTTCTTCCGACCGGAGATAAACCCCTTCGATGAAATCATCCGCGGCAAGCGCGGGCGATGCCGCGACAAACATCGACACGCAAAGAGATCGCCCCAACGCCATGGATTTGTTCCGCTTTGGCTGTTTCTAGATCGCAATCGTCTCGCCGATTTTCGGCAACGCAACCTTCACCCCGGCCCCTTCCAGGCCGGCCTCGAATTTCTCGGCCGTCGGATCGATCATCGGAAAGGTGCCGAAGTGGCAAGGAACAACTGTCTCGAACTTGAAGAAGCGGCGGCAGGCAAGTGCCCCGACCGCACCGCCCATGGTGAAGCGGTCGCCGATCGGCACGATGCCGATCTTCGGCTCATGCAGCTCGTTGATCAGCGCCATGTCGGAAAAGATGTCGGTGTCGCCCATATGGTAGAGCGTGCTGTCTTCCGGGAAATGCAGAACCAGCCCACCCGGATTGCCGAGGTAGACGTTCCTGCCACCATCTTCGCCAAACGAGGAGGAGTGCAGCGCCTGGACGAATGTCGTGGTGAAGCCGCCGCAATCGACCGTGCCGCCGATATTGCCGGGATTGATCTTCTTGTCGCTGATGCCTTTGCCGACCAGATACATGCAGATCTCGAAATTCGCGACCAGCTGGGCGCCGCTTTTGCCGAGCACTTCCAGCGCACCGCTGATGTGGTCGCTGTGCCCGTGCGTCAGCAGCACATGCGTGATCCCCTCCGCCGGCCCTTCCCAGCCCCCCGTCCATGACGGATTTCCGATCAGATAGGGGTCGATGAGGATCTTGGCGTCGCCGGTTTCGATGCGGAAGGCCGAATGGCCGTACCAGGTCAGTTTCATGAATGCATTCCTCGATTTTTACCGTGCCAGAGGATAGAAGGCCGATGGCCCTGAGATCAACTTGAGATCAAAGGGTATAGTGTCCGCCGGGCATCCGGAAGAACACGCGGCGCTGAAAAAGACAAAGGAAAACCGTTGGCTATCATCACGATTGAGCAATTGCCAGCACGGCTCGCCGATGGCAGGACGCTGGCCGGGCTCGATCTCGGCGACAAGACGATCGGCGTCGCGGTTTCGGACCGGGGGTTCTCCTTCGCGCATCCGCGCCCAGTCATTATCCGAAGGAAATTCTCACTCGATGCCGCCGTCCTTCTGGCCTTGCTGAAGAAGGAGAACGCCGGTGCGGTGGTGATCGGGCTGCCGATCAACATGGACGGGTCGGAAGGTCCCCGCGCCCAGAAATCGCGCGCCTTCGTGCGCAACATGGCACAGCTCAGCGATCTGCCCTTCGTGTTCTGGGATGAGAGGCTGTCGACGGTCGCGGCCGAAAGGACATTGATCGAGATGGATTTCTCGCGCGCCAAACGCGCCGGCAAGATCGATTCGGCGGCGGCCGCCTTTATTCTGCAGGGAGTTTTGGACCGGCTTCAGTCGCTCGCTGCATCCGATCGAACGGAACCGGGCCCGTCCAGCGCCGCCTGACCCAGTCCAGGATTTCGCGGCGGCGGCGAAACGCCCATATCGCCATCAGCAGAAACCCGTCGAAGATGCAGGCCTTTGCCACCATGCCGGGGATGATTGCCGGATCGATGCCGAGCATCTGGCCATAGAGTTGGAACACGAAATCGTGCAGCTGCCGGGTGAGCATGACATAGCCGAAATTCATGTCGTTGAGCGACAGGTAGAACCAGCCCCAGAACAGCGCCATCGGACCCGCCCACAATGCGAAGATGTAGCGCATCAGCGGCCAGCCTTCCCTTTGGGCCCGGTCTGGTTGCGGCCCGATATCAGGGAGAGCAGCGAATTGTGCGCCGCTGCCTTCGCCATGCTGTGCGCCGTGGCGCGGAAGTCGGCGTCGTCCGACACCGCCGCCGAGCGCCGCTCGGCGAGCATGGCGACATAGGAGGCCAGAAGTGCCGCCAGTTGTACGGCGACTACCATGAACAGACCGTTGATGCCTTGGGCGGCGCCGCCGATCAGGATGATCGACAGGACACCGGACGCGGAGATGAAGGCGATGCGCACCACACTGTCGACACCCTGGCTGATCCCGTCGTTGATCAGCGTATCGACGAAGGCCCAGAAAAACAGCACCGACACGACCAGCAATGCGGTCGCCAGCGGCGCGACCACGACGATGTTCTTCAGGTCGACGAAACGCGCACTTTCGATCGTCACGCCGAGCACGCCAAGAGCCGCCGCCACGCCGCGGTCCCCATCCATGCAGATCAGCGCAAGCAGGGCGAAAACGATCGCCCAGTGCACGGACAAAAACGAGGTCAATACGTGTCGCATCATGATTCCTGCTTCGACAGGAAAGACAGTGGGCTTTGCCGTCCGCCGCCGCAACGGAAACCATTTGTTAAGGTTAACGGCGGTCCACAGGCTCGCGAGAGGCACTCCCGGACCCGGCGATGCGCCGCTTGCCGCTCAGTTCACCGGCGGATAGAGCGTATCGATGATCATGCGCGCGTCGTGGCGCGCATCGAGCATGCCATAGGTGTTGCGCCACTGGCCGGCTAGGCGCGTCTCGACGAAGGCATCGGCAATCCGCCCTGCCCCCAGCCGGCGCAGTTCCGCCGCCGCGGCCGACAGCGCCAGTTGTTCCGTGAGCAGCCGGGCCGACCCCTCGTCGGTCGACGCGACCTGCATGGCCGCCTTCAGCACGCCGATCGTGCCGCGCCCGCCTGCGCCGAGGTCGCGGTCGATGCCGGCCAGCACTTCCTCGAACAGGCCGGGCGCGCGGCCGAGCACGCGCAGCACGTCGAGCGCCATGACATTGCCGGACCCTTCCCAGATCGCGTTGACCGGCGCCTCGCGGTAATAGCGGGCGAGCGGCGCCTCCTCGACATAGCCATTGCCGCCAAGGCACTCCATCGCCTCGTAAAGCAGCGGCGGCGCGATCTTGCAGACCCAGTATTTGACGACAGGCGTCATGGCGCGGGCGAATGCCGCCTCGCCGCGGTCGCTCGCCGCCTCGTCGAAGGAGCGCGCCAGCCGAAACGACAGCGCGGTGGCGGCGGCAACATCGAGCGCCATGTCGGCCAGCACGCGCTGCATCAGCGGCTGCTCGATCAAGGGTGAACCGAACACCTGGCGATGACGGGCGTGATGGACTGCCTCGGCCAGCCCTGCCCGCATGATCGCCGACGATGCCACCGCGCAGTCGAGCCGCGTCAAGGTGACCATGTCCATGATCGTCTTCACGCCGGCGCCCGGCTCGCCGACCATCTCGCCGATGGCGTTGACGAATTCCACCTCGGAGGACGCGTTGGAGCGATTGCCGAGCTTGTCCTTCAGCCGCTGGAAGCGGAAGCCGTTGCCCGACCCGTCGCCGAGGACGCGCGGCACCAGGAAGCAGGACAGGCCTTCCGCCGCCTGCGCCAGCACCAGGAAGGCGTCCGACATCGGCGCCGACATGAACCATTTGTGGCCGGTCAGGCGATAAAAACCGCTGCCGGCCCGCTCGGCCCTGGTCACATTGGCGCGCACATCGGTGCCGCCCTGTTTCTCGGTCATGCCCATGCCGAGCGTCAGCCCGGTCTTCTCTACCGGCGGCTTCTGGCTCTGGTCGTATTTGCGCGTCGTCACGCGCGGCGCCCATTCGCGGAACAGCTTTGGACTGGCCATCAGGGCGGCAAGCGAAGCGCTGGTCATGGTGATGGGGCAAAGGTGCCCGGTCTCGAGCTCGGCGGTCAGGTAGAAACGGGCGGCACGCACCTGATGGCGGCGGCCGATCTCGGCATCGCCATTTTCCCAGACCGAGGAATGCAGCCCGTTTGCCACCGAGCGGCGCATCAAGGCATGGTAGGCGGGATGGAACTCGACAAGATCGATGCGCCGTCCCTGGCGGTCATGCGTCTTGAGCTTCGGCGTCTCGACATTGGCGAGGCGTGCCAGTTCCTGCGCCTCCTGCGTCAGGACGAAACGGCCCAGCCCATCCAAATCCTTGCGGACCGGATCGGAAAAGCGCTCGGCAAGCTGGATCAGCAACGGATCGCCTCGCCAGGCGTTGCCGCCCGCAAGCGGCGGCGGCTGGTTCGTTACGTCGTCGGTCACGCCCAATCCTTTTTTCGGTAGCCAATCCTTCTTTCGGCAGAAAGGCCTTTATCGTCGAAAAGCCACGAATCCGAGGCCATCGGCTAGATATAGCCAAGCCGTGCAACCCGCGCGACGAAAATACCGGGGAGAAAGGCTTCAATCGAAAGCTGACGCTTGCGGGCGCAAAATCCGCACCCTATAGCAGCCCCTTGAGATGACCGACGCTTCGTCCCTGCCACTTTACCCTCACCGCCATCTTCTGGGCATCAGCGACCTTTCGCCCGCCGACATCGAGCTTTTGCTCGACCGGGCGGATCGCGCGGTCGCGATCTCCAGGCAATCCGAGAAAAAGACCTCGACGCTGCGCGGCCGCACCCAGATCAACCTCTTCTACGAGGCCTCGACGCGGACGCAGTCGTCGTTCGAGCTGGCCGGAAAACGGCTCGGCGCCGACGTCATGAACATGTCGGTGGCAAGCTCTTCGGTGAAGAAGGGCGAGACGCTCATCGACACGGCCATGACGCTGAACGCCATGCGGCCCGATATATTGATCATCCGCCACCAGTCGGCGGGCGCCGCCGCCCTTCTGGCGCAGAAGGTCGGCTGCTCGGTGGTCAACGCCGGCGACGGCGCGCATGAGCATCCGACACAGGCGCTGCTCGACGCGCTGACCATCCGCCGCGCCAAAGGCCCGTTGTCGAAGCTGATCGTGGCGATCTGCGGCGACATCCTGCATTCGCGCGTGGCGCGCTCCAACATCATGCTGCTCAACGCGCTCGGCGCGCAGGTGCGGGTCGTCGCGCCTTCGACGCTGCTGCCTTCCGGCATCGACAAGATGGGCGTCATCGTCACCCGCTCCATGGCGGAAGGTTTGAAGGACGCCGACGTGGTGATGATGCTGCGCCTGCAGCGCGAACGCATGGAAGGCGCCTTCGTGCCTTCGGTGCGCGAATATTTCCGCTATTTCGGCCTCGACGCCGAAAAGCTGAAGGCCGCCAAGGACGATGCGCTGGTCATGCATCCCGGGCCGATGAACCGCGGCGTCGAGATCGCCTCGGAAATCGCCGATGGTCCGCAAAGCGTCATCCAGGAACAGGTGGAGATGGGCGTCGCTGTGCGCATGGCGGTGATGGAAGCGCTGCTCGACCCCCGCCGCAATCAAGATGGGCGCGATCAAGAGGGCCGCGGCGCATGAGCACGACCGTCTTTGAACGCGCCCGCGTCGTCGACCCGTCGCGCGGCATCGACGAGATCGGCTCCGTCATCGTCGATGGCCGCAAGATCGCCGCCGCCGGCAAGACGGCGCTGAACCAGGGCGCGCCCGAGGGCGCTACCGTTGTCGACTGCGCCGGCAAGACGATCATTCCGGGCCTTGTCGACGGCCGCGTCTTCATCGGAGAGCCGGGCGGCGAGCATCGCGAAACCATCGCTTCGGCAAGCCTCGCCGCAGCGGCCGGCGGCGTCACCTCCGTCGTCATGATGCCCGACACCGACCCGGTGATCGACAATGTGGCGCTGGTCGAGTTCGTGCTGCGCACCGCCAAGGACACTGCCGTCGTCAACATCTTCCCCGCGGCGGCGATCACCAAAGGCCTCGATGGCCGCGAGATGACCGAATTCGGCCTGTTGCGGGAGGCCGGCGCCGTCGCTTTCACCGACGGCCGCCACACCATATCGAGCGCGCTGGTGATGCGCCGCGCGCTGACTTACGCGCGCGACTTCGGCGCCACCATCGTCCATGAGACGCAAGACGCCGATCTTGCCTCGGCCGGCGTGATGAACGAGGGCCTCTACGCGAGCTGGCTTGGCCTTTCCGGCATACCGCGTGAAGCCGAGTCCATTCCGCTCGAGCGCGATCTTGCCCTGGCGCGCCTGACGCGCGGTTCCTACCACGCGGCGAAGATCTCGACGGCGATGGCGGCGGCAGCGGTGACCCGGGCGAAGGCCGATGGCGCCGATGTGACGTCGGGCGTGTCGATCCACAATCTGTCGCTCAATGAAAACGACGTCGGCGAATACCGCACCTTCTTCCGCCTGACGCCGCCGTTGCGTGCCGAGGAAGACCGGCTGGCGATGATCGAGGCGGTCAGGGACGGCACGGTCGACATCATCGTCTCCTCGCACGATCCGCAGGATGTCGACACCAAGCGCCTGCCCTTCGCCGACGCAGCCGCCGGCGCCATCGGGCTGGAGACATTGCTCGGCGCGGCCTTGCGGCTCTACCACAATGGCGACCTGCCATTGCCGCGGCTGATCGAGACGCTCTCCACCGCGCCGGCAAGGCTGTTCGGGTTGTCCGGCGGCACGCTGAAGCCGGGCGCAATGGCCGATCTCGTGCTGGTCGACCTCGACGAGCCGTGGATCGTCAGCGAGGGCGGCATTCGTTCGCGCTCGAAAAACACCTGTTTCGAAGGCGCGCGCCTGCAGGGCAAGGTCTTGCAAACGCTGGTCGCGGGCCGCACAGTGTTCTCGATCTGAGCCAGCCGCGGCGCATCGCGCCGGCCTGGCCGACCAAGAGAACTTGCGGGGGAAACAATGACTTACGGTCCAATCCTGGCGTTGGTGTTCGGCTATCTCTTGGGCTCGATCCCCTTCGGCCTGTTGCTGACACGCGCCGCCGGCCTCGGCGACGTGCGCAAAATCGGTTCGGGCAATATCGGCGCCACCAATGTCCTGCGCACAGGCAACAAGGGACTTGCCGCCGCGACATTGCTGCTCGATGCGCTGAAAGGCACGGCCGCCGTGCTGATAGCAGCCCACTTTGCGCCTGAAACCGCGGTCTGGGTTGGTTTCGGCGCCTTTCTCGGCCATCTCTTCCCAGCCTGGCTGGGTTTCAAGGGCGGCAAGGGTGTCGCCACCTATCTCGGCGTGCTGATCGGGCTTGCCTGGCAAGTGGCGCTGATCTTCGCCGTCGTCTGGCTGGTGATGGCTTTCCTGCTCCGCTTCTCCTCGCTTGCCGCATTGACGGCGGCCGTCGTCGTGCCGATCGCGCTTTATGTCCTGAGCACGCCGCAGGTTGCCCTGCTGTTCGTGGTGATGAGCATCATCGTCTTCATCAAGCACCGGGAAAACATTTCACGCCTGCTTGCCGGAACCGAGGGCAAGATCGGAGCCAAGGGGTGAGCGAGCACGCCACCGCGGTGAGCGAGCCGGCCGCCGGGCCGCGCCTCAGCGATCGGCAGCGGCTGAGCTGGCTGCGGCTGATCCGCACCCAAAATGTCGGTCCTGCCTCCTTCCGCGACCTGATCAACCGCTTCGGTTCGGCCGAGGTCGCGCTGGAAGTGCTGCCGGAACTGATGATTTCGGGCGGCGCCAGTCGGATCGCCCGCATTCCTTCGATTGCCGAAGCCGAGGCCGAGATGGAGGCCGCCCGGCGGGCCGGCGCCCGCTTCGTCGGCATTGGCGAAGCCGACTATCCGCCGCTGCTGCGCGGCATGGACCACCCGCCGCCGCTGCTGGCGGTCAAGGGCAATGCCAGCGTGTTCCGGCTGCCGGGGATCGCCATCGTCGGCGCCCGCAACGCATCGCTCGCCGGCATCAAGATGGCACGCATGCTGGCGGCTGATCTTGGCCGCGACGGCTATGCGATCGTCTCTGGCCTGGCGCGCGGCATCGACACCGCGGCGCATCAGGGCAGTCTTGCAACCGGCACGATCGGTGTCCTGGCGGGAGGCCTCGACCAGCCCTACCCGCCTGAAAATGCCGGCCTGTGCGACGAAATCGCCGAGCGTGGCGCCGTCATCTCGGAAATGCCGTTCGGCTGGCAGCCGCGCGCCCAGGATTTCCCGCGCCGCAACCGCCTTGTCGCGGGTGCTGCCCTCGGGCTCGCGGTGATCGAGGCGGCGCAGCGCTCGGGTTCCTTGATCAGCGCCAGGCTTGCCGGCGAGATGGGTCGGCTGGTTTTCGCGGTGCCGGGGTCGCCACTTGACCCTCGCGCGGCCGGCACCAACGGCTTGCTCAAGGACGGCGCCACGCTGGTCACCGAGGCTTCGGACATTTCCAGGGCAATCGCGCCGCTGACCGGCATGCGAGCGCCCGAGATGCCGCCGTTCGAAGATCCGCCCGACTTCTCGGCCACACCCCCACCCGGCGAGAGCGACCGTTCCAAGGTGATCCAGGCTCTGGGACCGACTCCGGTGCCGGTCGACGAGATCATCCGCCATACCGGCCTGCATCCGGCCCAGGTTTTCATGGTGTTGCTGGAACTAGATCTCGCCGGCCGGCTCGAACGCCATGCCGGCGGCAATGTTTCACTGCTCTTCGAGAACTAACCGACCGTCAGTGGCGATTGGTTTTTTTCTCCAGGGTTTCCGCATAATCCGGCGTGTTGGCTCCAAAGAGATCCTTTTCGACGATGCCGCGCCAGACCATGTCGGCATCCTCCGGGCGCGACGGATCGAAGCCTGGCTGGCTCTCTTGCGCGTTCCGGCGCGAGCGCCGGCGTAGCCAGCTGGGCATGATCTCGCGGATGAGGCTGGTGAATTGGGTCATTGCCGGCTCCTCCGATTTTCATGTCGCGACCAGACCGGCCGATTTCTTCGCATTGCTGTGGTTCGCGGCATCAAGCCAGACCAGCGCCTCCTCGACACCGGCTAGCGCATGGCGCGCGGCGGTCGGTCCGCGTGGTTTGATGCGCACCGACACGCCGTCCATTTCATTGACGACTTCGAAGCCGTTTTCATCTGAAGTGTCGTCGCCAAGGAATACCGGGCGCCGTCCGCTGAAAGCCGGCTCTTCCATGAAGCGCCTTATAGCCGCTCCCTTCGCCGCCTCCAGCGGCATCAGTTCGACCCCGGCATTGCCGGCAAGAACCCGATATCCCGCGGGCAGTCTGCCCAGCGCCTGTTCGACCAACTGTGTCGCGCGCTGCAGCAAATGCGGCGCCGCGCGCGTGTGAATGGCCAGGATCGGCCCCTTGCGCTCTATATAGACATTGGCGTTGGCCAGTTCAGCCTCGATTTCCTGGGCGAGTGCGGCAATGTCGGCCGGCTCGCCGGCCGCCTCGACCGGGCCGTCCCGCACCAGCCTGTGTTCGAGGCCATAGAGGCCGGCGGCGCGCAATCTGAGCGGCTGGAAGAGATTGTCGACGGCGGCGATCGATCGACCCGTGATAAACGCCAACGCTCCATCCAATCGGGCTTCGAGGCCTGCCAGCAGCGCGCGTAGCTCATCGCCGACGACCACCGCGTCGGGATGCGCGGCATGTTCGAGAAGCGTGCCGTCGATATCCAGGAACAGGGCCCATGGCCCTTGCGGAAGAGCCGGTGCCGGCAGGTTTGGCGATACCGGCATCACAGCGCCGCCACCCGTTTGCGATCGAGCAACGATATCACGTTGCCAGGCGCCGCGGGAGCCGCGCCGACGGCACGATCGACCGCAACGCGCTTGCGCAGGCGCGCTGCATCGAGGAGCATGCTGCCCGCCCATCGATAGACATTGTTGTCGCGAACGATCTCGCGCATGCGCTGCATGCGTTGGCGCTGCTCCTCCTGCGACATGGTCAGGGCCTGCAGCAAGGCGTCGCCCATCGTCGCCGCGTCATAGGGGTTGACGATCAGCGCCTCGAGCAGCTCCTTGGAAGCGCCGGCGAACATGCTGAGCAGCAGGACGCCCTGTTCGTCGTCACGCGCCGCGACAAACTCCTTGGCGACCAGGTTCATGCCGTCATGCAGGCTTGTGACCATGCAGACATCGGCGGCGCGGTAGATCTCGTAGACCTGCACCTGCGAGTAATGCTCCGTCACCATCAGGACGGGTGTGTAGCCTTCGCGCCCATAGCGCTGGTTGATATCATCGGCACGATGCAGGCACTCCTCATACAATTGTTGATAGGCGGGCAACGTGCCGCGGCTGGGCGCTGCGATCTGCAGTAACGCCACCTTGCCGATCCATTCCGGATGGAGCTTCAGCAGTTCATCGAGCGCGTCGAAGCGATCGAGGATGCCCTTGGTGTAGTCGAGACGTTCAACACCCACACAAAGTTTGACATCTTCGGCCAGACCGAACTTCTCGCGGATACGCCGCCGGCATTGTCCCACGTCGGGCAGCTTACCCAGTTGCGCCGGCGGCCATTCGATTGAGATCGGATAAGCGTGGACCAGACTAATCTGGCCGCCGTAGGAGATGGCCGAATCCTCGCGCTCGATTCTGCTTTCCAGGAAACGGTCGACGCTGTCGATGAAGTTATTGCAATGGAACTGGGTGTGAAAGCCGACTATCGAGCTGCCGAGCAGGCCTTCGAGAATCTTCTCGCGCCACGGGCAGATGCTGAACACTTCCGAATTCGGCCATGGAATGTGCCAGAAGGTGATGATGATCGCCTCCGGCAGGCGTTCACGGATCATTCTAGGGAGCAGCGCGAAATGGTAGTCCTGGACCAGCACGATCGGCCGCTCGTTGCGGGCTTCCGCAACAACGGTGTCGGCGAACTTACGGTTGACCGCCTCGTAGCTTTCCCAGTCGGAAGCACGAAATATCGGCCTGGTGAAGGCTATGTGACAAAGCGGCCAGAGGCCTTCATTTGCAAAGCCGAGATAATAACCTTGCTGTTCTTCCTCGCTGAGCCAGACACGCCGCAGCGTGTAGGAAGGACTATCGGGCGGTACTTCCACGCGGTCGTTTTCGTCGACAACGAGCCTGTCGGCCGAACCACCGCCGTAGGCGATCCACGTGCCCGCGCAGGCGCGGGTGATCGGTTCCAAGGCGGAGACAAGGCCACTGGCGGGTACGACCAGTTGGATGTCGTCGCCCTTGCGGTTGTGGATATACGGCTCACGATTTGAAACCACGATCACCTGGGCGTCCGGAAGTTCCTTTGCCAAGATGTGACGTAGCGTTTCCGGCGACCATTGGACGAGCGAAGCGGCCGCGGATTGCCCATTCTTCTCGAATTCCGGCAACAGGCTGCCAGTGGGCTCGGTTGCCCCAGCAGCGTGCATGCCGCTCCTCAATCGGCGTGCCCGCAGAACCATCGTCGCGATGATGAGGATCGAGATACTGACAACTGCAAAACCGAGGAGCCACAATACGGACGAAGGAACGACCAGGTACGAACTGTTGTCAGGCATTTGAAATCGACTTACCCTTCAATGAGATAGTGCGTCGGGCTCGCCATCCCGGCAACCCGCGTGATGGTCAAACGCTCACCCCGCGCGATGGTTCCGATTTTTCAGCTCCTGACCACGAGCGGCACCAGCCCCTCATGGCGATCGGCCAGAAAGGCGCCGACGCGGTCGCCGACCCGTTGAAATGTCAGGTCGACAGAGGCGCCCGCCACGGCCAGATGGCGGACCACCAGATTGTCGATGCCGATCGGCAGGCGCGGTCTCGTCACCTGAATTTCGCCGGTCCAGCCGTCGATCTGAAGGCCCAGGCACGCCTGCATGAGCATGAAGGCGGAGCCGGCCGACCAGGCCTGCGGCAAGCAGGCAACCGGATACGCGATGGGCGCCTCGCCCGGGGCGCGGGTGAAGCCACAGAACAGTTCGGGCAGGCGCATGTTGAAATGAACAGCGGATTCGAACGTTCCGCTCATCAGCCGCACCACATTGTCCCTGATGCCGTACCGCGCCAGTCCGGCAGCGCAGATCGCGGTGTCGTGCGGCCAGATGGAACCGTTGTGGTAGGACATCGGATTGAAGAAGATGGCGTCGTCCGCCAGCGTCCGCAGGCCCCAGCCGGAGGAGAATGAGGCCGACAGCAACTGGTCGGCGACGATGCGCGCGCGATCCGGGTCGGGAAGGCCGACATAAAGCAGATGGCCGGCATTGGAGGTGCGCACCTTGCAAGGTTCACCGTCGCCGTCCAAGGCAAGCGCATAGTAGCCGAGTTCCTCGATCCAGAACTGGCTTTCGACCCGTTGGCGGATTTCTTCGGCGCGCTTCTCCCAGGCTTCGGCCTTTTCGGTTTCGTCGCGCAGCCGAGCCAGTTTCGCCAATCCCTGGAACGCTGCAAAGACGTAGCCTTGCACCTCGACCAGTGCGATCGGGCCTTTCGGAATGCGGCCGTCGGCATGAAAAACCGAATCGAAACTGTCCTTCCATCCCTGGTTGGCAAGACCCGATTCCGCCGCGCGCCGATAAGTGACGAACCCCGTCGGCTGGCTCGCCGTCTCGATCCATTCGGCGGCGGCACACAGTGACGGCCACAAGGCGTCGACTGACTCCATATCGCCGGTACGGTCGGCATAGGCGCATGCGAGATGGACATAGAGCGGGGTCGTGTCGACCCCCCCATAGTAACGGCCGAACGGCAGTTCGCTGAGCGCCGTCATCTCGCCCTTGCGCGTCTCATGCATGATCTTGCCGGGCTGGGAGTCGCTGAAGGGCGAGGTTTCGGTTGCCTGGTGCTGTGCCAGAAAGCCGAGCACGCCCCGCGCCAGGCCGGGATTGAGCCAGAGCATTTGCAGGGCCGAGATCACCCCATCCCTGCCGAAGGCCGTCGAGAACCACGGGATGCCGGCGTAAGGATAGGGACCTGTCGCCAGTTCCGTGGTCAGCAGCGCCACGTCGGCGCGCGCCCGCTCGATCCAGTCGTTGAATACCCGGCCCGAACTGTGCAGCGTTGCACCGTGGCGGCGCTTGGCCCGCATGCCGAAGCGCGCGCGGGCGGCGGCCGCACGAAATCGTTCGCGTTCGGGAGCATCCGCAATCTCGGTGCCGACCTCGACATAGAGCGTCTTGCGGCTGCGCTTGGTGACGGCGATGAAGAAGTCCGCCCGCTCCGAGGTCAATTCGTCCGGCACCTGCGAAAACGAGATCGCCGACGTGCGCTCCACCTTGTCCAGGCCCTCGTAGCGGAGCATCACCGTGTTCTTGCCGATTTCGGCCGTGCGCGCGGTGCCGCGTTTGGGCCGTGTCGAGCCGCGCACTTCGAACATGTCGCGGAAATCCGCGGCAAAGCGCAGCGAAAGCCGGAGGCTCGAATGTTCCTGGCTGTAATTGGAAAGCGTCAGCCGTTCGTAAAGCCGGTCCTGCCAGATCAGCCTGACGCGCTCGATGTGGATCGCGCCTTGCGGAATGGGCCGGCCGCCGATGCTCTCGATCGGCAGGTTGGTCAGATTGGTGGTGAACAGCACGTTGTCCTGGCTGAGCGATGCGCCGAGCAAGGACGTAGACCGCCCGCCGACGGTCAGCCGGAATTCAGAAAGCACGCGCGTGTCGTCGCGGAAAAAGCCGTCGCCGACACCGCGTATGTCGCCATAGGCATCGGCCACGGCGAAGGAGTCGCCATGCTTGAGGGCGAAAAGCCGGTGCGGTTCCCTTGGCGCTGTCTCGTCCAGGGAGGCCAGCGCTATTGCCGGATCAAGCTTGCGCTCGTCGAGTTGGGTGATGGTCAAGAAGATTGTCCCGTGCTGGTTTTTCGAGCGGGTGAAGCGCTCTATGAGGCCCTGATTTCCTCATGGCTGCCCTCATGGCTGCCCTCATGGCTGCCAGTCAGCCGAGAGTAGGCCGCGATATAGTCGCTTGCCATCCTGTCGGCTGAAAACCGCTTTTCGAAGGCCCCCCTTATTCGTCGCCTGTCGAGTTGCAGGAGAGCCGGCATCGTGGCGACGGCATCTTCAATGGTCTCGACGACGAAACCGGTCACGCCGTGATCGACGATCTCGGGCATGGCGCCGCAACTCCATGCCATGACCGGTGTTCCACAAGCCATGGCCTCGACCACGGCAAGGCCGAACGGCTCCGGCCAGTCGATGGGGAATAGCAAGGCGGCGGCGTTGCCGAGAAACCGGCTCTTCTGGTCCTCGCTGATCTCACCGACATATTCGACCCGGTCGCCATCGATCATCGGCTGGACGACTTCCTCGAAATAGGCGCGATCACCATCACCGATCTTGGCCGCGAGCTTGAGTTTCAGGCCGGTGCGGCGGGCAATCTCGATCGCCCGGTCCGGCCGTTTGTCGCGCGACATCCTGCCGAGGAAGGCAAGATAGACGCCATCCGAACCCGCCTCGAAGTCAGGTTCATAGAGCTTGAGCGGCAGTCCATGGTGGATCGTCGCCAGCCAGTTCGCCGATGCGAACCGCGCCCGCTGGCTGCGGGATATCGAAATCATCGGAAACCGTGGAAACCGATCATAGGCTTGTGGGAGGTCCGCGTAATCCAGCCTGCCATGCGGCGTCGTCACCGTGCGTTGCGGCATATCGCGAAAAAACGGGAAATGCAGGAAGTGGCTGAGATGGAAATGGATGATGTCAAAATCGTCGGCGCGTTTCCTCACCTCGTCGAGCATCGACAGATGCGCCGCGATCTCCGATTTCAACGGACGGGGGTCTAGACGAAGCGCCCGCTCGCGGCACGGCACCAGCCTGGCGGAGGTCTTCGTATCGCCGCTGGCGAACAACGTCACGTCGTGGCCAAGGTCGACGAGCGCTTCGGTAAGGTAGGAGATGATGCGCTCGGTCCCGCCATAGAGTCTCGGCGGCACGGATTCGTAAAGCGGTGCGACATGGGCAATCTTCATGGCCCGGCGTTCCCTCAATGAGCTGGTCATGGAGCAAAATGCATCAGCTGCGGGATCGTTCCCCAAATCCCCAGTCAAGGAAGGGTGCGACGATTGATCTTCGCCCTGCCCGCGCTAATTCACACTCGGTACCCTTGTTTCCTGCATGTCGCGGTCACGACAGCATAAGGAGGTTGCGTTGCAGCGATCCGACGATATTGCCGCCCGGCGTGTGGCAATGATCATTGAGCAATATGTCGAGGCGAGGAAGCGGCACTTCGGCTATGTCTCGACGGACCAGGCCGCCAGGGCGGTCCACCGCGTACTGAAACCCGGGATTTCGGCCCACGAACTCGACGACATGGTCGCGGCCCTTGCTGTCAAGAACGGATTGGCGGTGGTTTTCGACCGCGGCGCCAGAGGATCGGTCGGCGGCGCCGAAGCCGATCTGGACAGAAAGGATCAGACCATGCGCGCACCAGCAGAGACCACGGATGTCGCCGGCGCGGCAGATGCCATTCTGGGCAGTCACCGAGAGAATGCCTCGCTGTCGATAAAGGCAGCGATCGCCCTATTGCGCGAGCGCACCGGCACCAAGCGATCGGACGCCGACCTGGAGGGCCTGCTGGCAAAGAAAGCCACGGTTCTCGGCGTGCATTTCTCAAGGGATAACTGAGCGGCAGCTGATACGGTACTTAGGCCGCTTCGGCAGGAAGCATTCATTTACGCTGGGGTAGCGTGTCCGATGATTCCGGATGTACCTTGAGGCAATGGTGAGCGCGATGGGATTCGAACCCATGACCTACTGATTAAAAGTCAGTTGCTCTACCGGCTGAGCTACGCGCTCCCGCGGGCTCGAAAAGGCCGCCCTCGAAATTGCGCGGAACATAGGGAGAGTGCTTCGGCCGGTCAACCGGAAAAAGCGGGCCTGCGAACCTGTCAAGCGCTGCCAGTTGCGGCACCGTAGGGTCGCTCCTGACCTCTGCCCGTCAGCGGCGGCCGATGCGGGGGAACAAATCCCCCGCGCCGACCGTTTTCGGCCTACAGGGACGTCCGCCAATCCTTCGAGGAGAAGACCGATGAACAGAATCCTATCCGGCGTGATTGCAGCTACCCTTTCGGCCACATTTGTTGCGGCGGAAGTGGTGCCGGTCAACGCTGCAACTGCCTATGTACCCCTATCCCAGACCGCAGCGCCCGATGTGCAGACAGTGCAGTACCGGGAGTGGAGGAGGAACCGCTCCTTTGACCGCAATTTCTCGCGCAACCGCAGCTTCAGCCGCAACGGCGGCATGTATTGGAATGGCCATCGCGGCTATCGCGAATACCGTCGCGGCTATCGCCGTCACGGCGACTATTGGTTCCCGCTCGCGGCCTTCGCCACCGGCGCGCTGATAACCGGCGCGATCGTCAACAGCGAGAACAACCGCGTCTATGAAGGCAATGCCCATGTGCAATGGTGCTACGACCGCTATCGCAGCTACCGCGCTTCGGACAACACGTTCCAGCCGAACTACGGTCCGCGTCGGCAGTGCCGTTCGCCCTATTGATTTGCGGGTGATTAGGTAGCTGACGAGCAGGCCCGTGCCAGAACTGGCGCGGGTCTTCTCTATCGAAACGGTGTCAGCCTGCCCATTTGACGCTCTTCAGAATAAGAAAAAGCGCACCGCCTTCACCACGCGGCGATCGGTACGCTCCAGGGGCATCGCAAATTCGAACCGCCGCCGCCGTCAATTCCCAGCCGAGCACTTCCAGGTCATTATCCGCATCTCTCACGTAAGACTGAGCCAGCTCGTTAATGCTGTTTTTCTCGCCGAAGGCTCGAACCAGCTTTGCGTCGCTGAGAACATCGTCGGGCAAATTCGAATTTGCCCAGGCCCACAGCCAGTTATCTGCCTTGGCGCTCGTGGAGCCGGCAATCTGGATCTCGGCGATCACCTTGACCGCCCCCTCCTTGGAGAACAGAAGCCTTCCTGTCGTCATGTCATAGTCGTAGCGAGACCAGTGGCCGAGTTGGAAGTCTTTCTCCAAGCGGTCATTCTTGGCATTCAGTTGTTCGATAGCCTCGTCGCGCCAAGCAGGATACCAGTCTGGCTTCATTTCCCCTCGCCCCATTAGACAATCGGTTATGGCACACTCAGCGTCCTGCGCACAGCGTCGCGCCAACCTGCGAGTTTGGCCGAGCGTATGGAGCTATCCATGTCCGGCTGGAAGCGCCGCTCGAGCGCCCATCTTTTCCCAAACTCCTTGGCATCCGGCCACACGCCCGCCTTCGAGCCGGCGAGCCAGGCCGCCCCCAACGCCGTCGTCTCCAGAATGGTCGGGCGGTCGACCGGCGCATCGAGGATGTCGGCCAGGCGCTGCATGGTCCAGTCCGACGCCACCATGCCGCCATCGACCCTGAGCACCGTCTTGGCCGCGCCGCCCTTCCAGTCCTTGCGCATGGCGTCGAGCAGGTCGCGCGTCTGATAGGCGACCGATTCAAGTGCGGCCCGCGCAAACTCCGCCGGACCGGAATTGCGGGTCAGCCCGAAGATGGCGCCGCGCGCTTCGGCGTCCCAGTGTGGCGCGCCGAGCCCGACGAAGGCCGGCACCAGATAGACGTTCTGCGAGGGATCGGCTTCAGCCGCCAATTTGCCGCTCTGCTCGGCCTTGCCGATCACCTTGATCCCGTCGCGCAGCCATTGCACGGCAGCGCCTGCAATGAAGATGGAGCCTTCCAGGGCATAGGTCGTCCTGCCGTTCAGCCGGTAGGCTATGGTGGTCAACAGCCGGTTCTTCGAACGGACCAGATCGCTGCCGGTGTTGAGCAACGCGAAGCAGCCGGTGCCATAGGTCGACTTCATCATGCCCGGCTCGAAGCAGGCCTGGCCGATGGTCGCGGCATGCTGGTCGCCGGCAACGCCGAGGATCTTTATCTCGGCGCCGAACAGCCCTTTCTCGGTAGCGCCGTAGTCGTCGGCGCAATCCTTCACTTCAGGCAGCATCGCGGCGGGGATGCGCAGGATCGAAAGCAGTTCCTCATCCCAGGCATTCTCGGCGATGTTGTAGACCAGCGTGCGCGACGCGTTGGTGGCGTCGGTGGCATGAACCTTGCCGCCGGTCAGCCGCCAGATCAGGAAACTATCGATGGTGCCGGCCAGCAACTCGCCCTTCTCGGCGCGTCGCCTCGCCCCTTTCACCTTGTCGAGCATCCAGGCGATCTTGGTGCCCGAGAAATAGGGATCGAGCAGCAGGCCGGTCTTGCGGGTGAATTTCTTCTCCAGCCCCTGCTTCTTGAGCTTGTGGCAGAGCGGCGCGGTGCGCCGGTCCTGCCACACGATCGCATTGTGGATCGGCTTGCCCGTCGCCCTGTCCCAGATGACGACGGTCTCTCGCTGGTTGGTGATGCCGATGGCCGCGACATCCGAAGCGGCGCGCCCGGCCTTTTTCAGCGCGGCCTTAACCGTCGCCACGACACTGCTCCAGATCTCCTCGGGATCGTGTTCAACCCAGCCGGAGGCCGGATAGTGCTGAGTGAATTCCTTCTGCCCTGAACTGACGACTTTCATCTGGCCGTCGAACAGGATTGCCCTGGTCGATGTGGTACCCTGGTCGATCGCCAGCACAAAACCACTCATCCCAACGTCCTCCGCCTTGATACAAAGAAGGGAGACGGCAACGCGCCGCCTCCCCTAATTTCACACGGGCGCGAGCGCCCGCATAGATAGTCCTACTTCTGCCAGCTCTTCACCAGTTCATCGTAGTTGATGGTGATCGGCTTTTCCTTCTCGTTCTCGATCTTCAGCTGAGGCGCGAGATTGCCCTTCTTGACCGCGTCGGCGTTCCAGTAGGCGAGATCATGCTCTTCGGCCATCTTCGGGCCGATATCGCCCTGGACGCCCGACTTCTCGATGCGGCTCATGACCTTTTCCTGCTCGCCGCAAAGTGAGTCCATCGCTTCCTGCGCCGTCTTGGCGCCCGACGACGCGTCGCCGATCGCCTGCCACCAGAGTTGTGCCAGCTTCGGATAGTCAGGCACGTTGGTGCCGGTCGGCGACCACTGGACACGGGCCGGCGAACGGTAGAACTCGATCAGACCGCCGAGCTTGGGCGCGCGTTCGGTGAAGCTCTTGTCGTGGATCGTGCTCTCGCGGATGAAGGTCAGGCCGACATGGCTCTTCTTCACGTCGACGGTCTTCGAGGTGACGAACTGCGCGTACAGCCAGGCGGCCTTGGCGCGGTCGGTCGGCGTCGACTTCATCAGCGTCCAGGAACCGACGTCCTGGTAGCCGAGCTTCATGCCGTCCTTCCAGTAGACGCCATGCGGCGACGGCGCCATGCGCCACTTCGGCGTGCCGTCGTCGTTTAGCACCGCCTTGGCGCCGGCATCGACCATCGAAGCGGTGAAGGCGGTGTACCAGAAGATCTGCTGCGCAACCGCGCCCTGCGCCGGGACCGGTCCCGATTCAGAGAAGGTCATCCCCTGGGCTTCGGCTGGAGCGTAGGCCTTCAGCCAGTCGAGATATTTCTGGATCGAGTAGACGGCGGCCGGACCATTGGTGTCGCCGCCGCGCGCCGTGCAGGAACCGACCGGACGCGAATTCTCGTCGACCTTGATGCCCCATTCGTCGACCGGCAGGCCGTTCGGGATGCCCTTGTCGCCATTACCGGCCATCGACAGCCAGGCATCGGTGAACCGCCAGCCGAGCGACGGGTCCTTCTTGCCGTAGTCCATGTGGCCATAGACCTTCTTGCCGTCGATCTCACGGCCGGTGAAGAACGCGGCGATGTCTTCATAGGCCGACCAGTTGACCGGCACGCCGAGGTCATAGCCGTACTTGGCCTTGAAATCCGCCTTGTTCTTCTCGTCGTTGAACCAGTCGTAACGGAACCAGTAGAGGTTCGCGAACTGCTGGTCGGGAAGCTGATAGAGCTTCTTGTCGGGCGCTGTCGTGAACGATGTGCCGATAAAGTCCTTCAGATCGAGGTTCGGGTTGGTCACATCCTTGCCCTCACCCGCCATCCAGTCTGTCAAATTGCGCACCTGCTGGTAGCGCCAGTGGGTGCCGATCAGGTCGGAATCGTTGACCCAGCCGTCATAGAGGTTCTGGCCGGTTTGCATCTGGGTCTGGATCTTCTCGACGACGTCGCCCTCCTGGATGACGTCATGCGTGATCTTGATGCCGGTGATGGCGGTAAAGGCCGGCGCCAGCACCTGCGATTCATACTGGTGCGTGGCGATAGTTTCGGAGACGACCTTGATGTCCATGCCGGCGAACGGCTTGGCAGCGTCGATAAACCACTGCATTTCGGCTTCCTGATCGGCGCGCGAGAGCGTCGAAAGTGGGCCAATCTCTTTGTCCAAAAAGGCTTTTGCTTCGTCCATNGCTTCCTGATCGGCGCGCGAG
This sequence comes from Mesorhizobium sp. LNHC221B00, assembly GCF_000502935.1. NCBI lineage: Bacteria > Pseudomonadati > Pseudomonadota > Alphaproteobacteria > Hyphomicrobiales > Phyllobacteriaceae > Mesorhizobium > Mesorhizobium sp. LNHC221B00. The sequence goes on from NZ_AYWR01000006.1 coordinate 248,641, forward strand.
AGCGTCGAAAGTGGGCCAATCTCTTTGTCCAAAAAGGCTTTTGCTTCGTCCATCCCGGCGTAGGCATTGCCCGCACCGAGCAATAGGACAAGCGCAGTCGTCGATGTTAGAAATTGCCGTCGCATTGTGTTTCCTCCACATTTTGAAAAGATTTCAAGTGCGATCTGAAGCGGCCGCCGGTACGCGGCCGCTTCAACAGTTTCCCCCTCTATACGTAGCGGAACACGCCGACGGCGTAGACCACGGAGAGAGCGAGAGCCCACCACAGGTTGGGTCCGACAAGACCCAGCCAAGCGAGATGGATAAAGGCGCTGCCAAGCAGCGACAGGAAGAGACGGTCGCCGCGCGTCGTCTCGAAACGCAGCACGCCGACGCGCGGGTTGCCGCCCGGCGAGGCATATTCCCACGCCGCCATGCCGCAAAGCAGCAGAAGGATGGTTCCGAAGAACGCCGCCGTCGGCCACGTCCACGCCATCCAGGTGAGGTCGAAATTCATGATCATACCCTCCCCAGGGCAAAGCCCTTGGCGATATAATTTCGGACGAACCAGATCACCAGCGCGCCGGGGATCAGCGTCAGCACGCCGGCCGCGGCGAGCAGGCCCCAATCCATGCCGGCGGCCGAAACCGTACGCGTCATGGTGGCGGCGATCGGCTTGGCATCGGTGGTCGTCAGCGTGCGCGCGATCAGCAATTCGACCCACGAGAACATGAAGCAGAAGAAGCAGGCGACACCGATGCCGCTGGCGATCAGCGGCATGAAGATCTTTACGAAGAAGCGCGGGAACGAATAGCCGTCGATATAGGCGGTCTCGTCGATCTCCTTCGGCACGCCCGACATGAAGCCCTCGAGGATCCACACCGCCAGCGGCACATTGAACAGGCAGTGCGCCAGCGCGACCGCGATATGCGTGTCGATCAGCCCGAAGGCCGAGTAGAGCTGGAAGAACGGCAGCGCGAACACCGCCGGCGGCGCCATGCGGTTGGTCAAAAGCCAGAAGAACAGATGCTTGTCGCCAAGGAAGCGGTAGCGCGAAAAGGCGTAGGCCGCCGGCAATGCCGCCGCCACCGATATCACCATGTTCATCACCACATAGGTGATCGAGTTGATGTAGCCTGAATACCAGGACGCATCGGTGAAGATGGTGACGTAGTTGGCGAGTGTCGGCGCGTGCGGGTAGAGCGTCAGCGACGAGACGATCTCTGCATTGGTCTTGAAGCTCATATTGATGAGCCAGTAGATCGGCAGCAGCAGCACGATGATGTAGAGCGTCGGCACGATCCACCACCAGCGCGATTCCTCGCCGCGCCGGCGCATGCGCCGATCGATTTCGCTCTGCGACAGCGCGCTTGAGAGCCCTTCCGAAACCTGGCTCACCCGATCACGCTCCGTCGTCGTCTCGTTGGCGCGGCCCATCTCAGCGCTCCGCGTCGTAGTTGGTCATCACGGTGTAGAACACCCATGACAACAACAGGATGATCAGGAAGTAGACCAGCGACATGGCCGCCGCCGGCCCAAGGTCGAATTGGCCGAGTGCGGTCTTGACAAGGTCGATCGACAGGAACGTCGTCGAATTTCCCGGCCCGCCGCCGGTGACGACGAAGGGTTCGGTGTAGATCATGAAACTGTCCATGAAGCGCAGCAGCACGGCGATCAGAAGCACGCGCTGCATCTTCGGCAACTGGATGTAGCGGAACACCGCCCAGCGCGAGGCGCCGTCGATCTTGGCCGCCTGATAGAAGGCATCCGGGATCGACACCAGCCCGGCATAGCAGAGCAGCACGACGAGGCTGGTCCAGTGCCAGACATCCATGATGATGATGGTGACCCAGGCGTCATAAGGATCCTGCACATAATTATAGTCGATGCCGAGCGCGTTGACGTAGTAGCCAAGCAGGCCGATGTCGTTACGCCCGAAAACCTGCCAGATAGTGCCGACGACATTCCACGGGATCAGCAGCGGCAGTGCCATCAGCACCAGGCAAACCGGCACGCCCCACCCCTTCTTCGGCATGTTGAGCGCGATGAAGATGCCGAGCGGCACTTCGATGGCCAGGATGATGAAGGAGAAGATCAGGTTGCGGCTCATTGCCTCCCAGAAGCGGCTGGACGAGAGCAATTCCTCGAACCACTCCGTTCCGGCCCAGAAGAAGACGTTGTTGCCGAACGTGTCCTGCACCGAATAGTTGACGACGGTCATCAGCGGGATGACGGCCGAGAATGCCACCAGCACCAGCACCGGCAGCACCAGGAACCAGGCCTTGTTGTTCCAAGTCTTGTCCATCTATGCCCCCATCTCGACGCGCCGCATCTCAACCAGCCAGGAATCGGCGTAGATGTTGATGCCGGCCGGATCGAACCGCACTTTCGGTTCTGCCGGCACGGTCTCGTCCTCGCCGATGACCGCCGCGATGTCGCGGCCTTCCAGCTTGGCGCGCACCACCTTGTGGCGACCAAGATCCTCCACCTTGCTGATGGAAACGGCCATTCCGTCGCGGCCGAGCCTGACATATTCGGGACGAATGCCGAGCTCGACACCACCGCTGGCTGTCTTGGGTATCCCCGGCAATTCGATGCGCTGCGAGCCGAGCGTCGCCGTCTTGCCATCGATCGCCACCGGCATGACGTTCATCCCGGGCGAGCCGATGAAATAGCCCACGAAGGTGTGGCGCGGCCGCTCGAACAGTTCCGCCGGCGTGCCGATCTGGACGATGCCGCCGTCAAACATGACCACCACCTGGTCGGCGAAGGTCAGCGCCTCGGTCTGGTCGTGCGTGACATAGACCATGGTGTAGCCGAAGCGGCGGTGAAGCTGCTTGAGCTGCGAACGCAGCACCCACTTCATGTGCGGATCGATGACGGTCAGCGGCTCGTCGAATAGGATGGCGTTGACGTCGGAGCGCACCAGGCCGCGGCCGAGCGAGATCTTCTGCTTCTGGTCGGCGGTCAGGCCCCTCGCCTTCTTCTTGGCCCATGACGCCAGGTCGATCATCTCCAGCGTCTCGCGCACCTTGCGGTCGACATCGGCCTCCGGCACGCCGCGATTGCGAAGCGGGAAGGCCAGGTTGTCGTAGACGGTCATGGTGTCGTAGATGACCGGGAACTGGAACACCTGCGCGATGTTGCGCTCCTGCGTCGACAGGGTGGTCACGTCCCTGCCGTTGAACAGCAACTGGCCGTGCGAGGGATGCAGCAGGCCCGAAATGATGTTGAGCAGCGTGGTCTTGCCGCAGCCGGAAGGCCCGAGCAGCGCATAGGCGCCGCCGTCCTCGAAGGTGTGGTGCACTTCGCGCAGCGCGAAATCGGCATCGGTGCGCGGGTTCGGCAGGTAGGAATGCCTGATGTGGTTGACGTCGATGCGCGCCATATCGCCCTCCTATGCCGCCAGCTTCGGCGCGGTCACGGCGCGGCCGTGCTCGTCGAAAACCATGATGTGACGCGGATCGATGAACACCTCGACCACCTCGTCGGTCTCGAAATCGCGGATGCCGTGGGCCAGCATCACCCACCGCGCATCGGCGAAATCGAGATGGACGAAGCTTTCGGAACCGGTGATCTCGGTAATGGTGACCTTTGCCCGCACGGGCACGGCAACGGCATTGGGCCGTTCTAGCGACAGATGGTGCGGTTGGAAGCCGATCGTGTAATTGCCGTCGGCAATGCCGACGAGTTCGGCAGGCACCGGCAGCTTCACCCCGCCCTCGAGCAGGAAATCGGCACCTTTCTTGGCCAGCACGATGGTGTTGAGCGGCGGATCGGCGAAGGTCCTGGCCGTCACCAGGTCGACTGGCTTGCGGAACACATCGATGGTCGGCCCGAACTGGGTGATCTGGCCTTCCGACAGCGTCGCGGTGTTGCCGCCGAGCAGCAACGCCTCGTGCGGCTCGGTCGTGGCGTAGACGAAGATGGTGCCGGCGGCGGCAAATATCCTCGGCAGTTCGGCGCGCAATTCCTCGCGCAGCTTGTAGTCGAGATTGGCGAGCGGCTCATCGAGCAGCACCAGGCTGGCATTCTTGACGATGGCACGCGCCAATGCGGTGCGCTGCTGCTGCCCGCCCGACAGGTTGAGCGGCGTGCGATCGAGATAGGGCGTCAGTTTCAGCAGTGCGGCGGCTTCCCGCACCTGGCTGTCGATCCTGGCCTGCTCGATGCCGGCCACCCGCAGCGGCGAGGCGATGTTCTCATAGACCGTCATCGCCGGGTAGTTGATGAACTGCTGGTAGACCATGGCGATCTTGCGCTTCTGGACCGGCATGCCGGTGACATTCTGGCCGTCGAACCAGACCGAGCCGGAAGTCGGCACATCGAGGCCGGCCATCAGCCGCATCAGGCTGGTCTTGCCTGAAAGCGTTGGGCCGAGCAGGACGTTGAGCGAGCCGTGCTGAAGCGTCAGCGACATATCGCGGATGTGCTCGATCGCACCGACTGTCTTGGTGACGTTCCTCAGTTCCAGCATGACGCCTCCTCCCAGGCTTTCCGCATCAGCTCAAAAACCTCTTCATTCAGCGGCCGCGACGTGCCGCCGGCTTATGCCACGCATGAATTCATCGAGTGCGGAAACCTGCTCGCGGCCAAGATGCAGGCCGCGCTTGGTCCGCCGCCACAGCACGTCTTCCGCCGTGATAGCCCATTCGTTTTCAACGAGATAGCGCACTTCAGCCTCGTAGAGGTCGCCGCCGAAATTGCGGCCGAGATCGGCATTCGATTTGGCAAGGCCGAGCAGGATCTGTGCACGCGTCCCGTAAAGCCGGGTCAGCCGGCGGGCAAGACGCGCGTCGAGGAACGCGTAGGCCACCTTCAACTTCGCCACCTGCGCGTCGAAACCGGTGGCGGGGAAGTCGCCCCCCGGCAGCGGCGCGTTGGCGGTCCATGGCTTGCCGCGCTTGCCGAGAAAACCCTCGATCTTTTCCAGCATCGATTCCGACAGCCGGCGATAGGTGGTGATCTTGCCGCCGAAGGCATTGACGATCGGGGCCGCGCCGTCGCCGCCATCGGCCTTCAGCACATAGTCGCGTGTTGCTTCCTGCGCCTTGGAGGCGCCGTCGTCATAGAGCGGGCGAACCGCCGAATAGGTCCAGACGATGTCCGAGCGCTTTACCGGTTGCGCGAAATACTCGCTGGCCGCGGCGCAGAGATAGTCGATCTCGGTGTCGCTGATCTTCACGTCGTGCGGATCGCCGGGATAATCCCGGTCGGTGGTGCCGATCAGAGTGAACTCTTCCTCGTAGGGAATGGCGAAGATGATGCGCCCATCCCTGTTCTGGAAGAAATAGGCACGCGGATCGTCGAATTTCTTGGCGATGACGATGTGGCTGCCCTGCACGAGGCGGACATTGTGGACATCGTTCTGACCGACGACGCCGGACAGGACATGGTCGACCCATGGACCGGCCGCATTGACCAGCAGCCTTGCCTTGATCTCCTCGGTCTCGCCTGTCTGCAGGTTCTCGATCTTGATCGCCCAGGTGCCGCCTTCGCGGCGCGCCCCGATCACCTTGGTGCGGGTCCGGATCGTCGCTCCGCGGTCGGCGGCGTCACGCGCATTGAGCGCCACCAGGCGTGCGTCATTGACCCAGCCATCCGAATATTCGAAGGCCTTCTTGAACAAGGGCTTCAAAGGCTTGCCTGCCGGATCGCTCGCCATGTCGAGCGTCCTGGTCGCCGGCAGCAATTTGCGCCCGCCAATATGGTCATAGAGGAAAAGGCCGAGCCGGATCAGCCAGGCCGGGCGCAGGCCCTTGGCATAGGGCAGCACGAAGCGCATCGGCCAGATGATGTGCGGGGCGTTCTTCCACAGAACCTCGCGCTCCATGAGCGCTTCGCGCACCAGGCGAAATTCGTAGAATTCGAGGTAGCGCAGCCCGCCATGGATCAGCTTGGTCGAACCGGAGGATGTTCCGCTGGCGAGATCGTTCATCTCGGCGAGAAAAACCGAAAAGCCACGACCGACGGCATCGCGGGCGATGCCGCAGCCGTTGATTCCGCCACCTATGACGAAAATGTCACGGATTGAAGATGCGTCCACTTAGTTCCTCCACGATTTCGCATTGCACCATTTTGGGTCTTTTGCGAAACCGTGGTGGAATTATTTCGAACTGATAACGAATGTCAAACGAAATATCACGAGCCTGTGAGACGGCTGTGAAACCTCTTAGCCGAGCGACGTCTCGATCAGCTGAACCTCGGCCTCCTGGCAGATCTTGCGCACTGAAGGGATGTCGCAGCGATCGGTGATGAAGGTGTTGACCTGCGACAGGTGGCCGATGCGCACAGGCGCGGTGCGTTCGAATTTGGTCTGATCGGAAACCAGGATGACATGCCTTGCGTTGGCGATAATCGCCTGCGCCACCTTCACCTCGCGAAAATCGAAATCGAGCAAGGCGCCGTCATGGTCGATCGCCGAGGCGCCAATCACCGCATAGTCGACCTTGAACTGCTTGATGAAATCGACCGCCGCTTCACCCACGACACCGCCGTCGGAACCGCGCACCACCCCACCGGCTATCACCACCTCAATCGAAGGATATATGCGCATCCTATTGGCAACATTGATGTTATTGGTGATCACCATGAGGCCGTTGTGGTCGAGCAAAGCTTTGCTGACTGACTCCGTCGTGGTGCCGATGTTGATGAACAGCGAAGCGTTGTCGGGAATCAGCTTGGCCGCCGCGCGTCCGATCGCCTCTTTCTCTTCGGCGGCAATCTTGCGCCGCGCCTCATACTCCATGTTCTCTATGCCCGAGGGAAACAACGCGCCGCCATGGATGCGCGAAAGCAGCCGCTGGTCGCAGAGGTCGTTGAGATCCTTGCGGATGGTCTGCGGCGTCACGTTGAAATGGGCTGCCAGGTCGTCGACCAGCACGCGCCCATTATCCTTGGCCATCTGGACGATTTCGGCGTGGCGCGGCGACAAATACATTTAGGCAAGCTCCCATTTTCGTTTTTCTTGAGCATAGTTGAAAACGAAACCGATGAAAAGGCACAAGCCGGCTAACGAAAATCATATGATTGCAAAGACAAACTCCTGCGCAATCCAGAACAGCCTTGATTAGGATATGGCGCGCGCGACTTCGGTGATGACCGCGCAAGCCGCATCGACGTCGCCAGCCGTCGCCTCGAACTGACCCACCTGGAAGCGGATCGCCACCCGTCCATCGACCCTCGTCTGCGTCAGGTAGATGCGGCCGTCGTCGTTGATCGCATTGACCAGCCGCAGATTGTGTTCGTCGGGATCGACGCCCGGGGCCGCCTCGTGCCGGAACGAGAACAGCGAGAGCATCGGCCGGCTGACGATCTCGAAATCCGCCTCTTTCGCGAGCCGCGCTGCGAGGCCTTCGCTCCAGGCGACATGGTTGCGGATCATCGTGCGCAGGTTTTCCAGCCCGTGGGCTCGCAGCAGGAACCACAATTTCAGCGCGCGGAAGCGCCGGCCGAGCGGCACCGACCATTCGGAGTAATTGATGATGCCGTCGTGACCATGGGTCTTCAGATAGTCCGGCTTGATGGCCAGCGTCCTGACATGGCTTTCGGGATCGCGCAGGAACTGGATGGAACAGTCGAATTGCGCGCCCAGCCATTTGTGCGGATTGAAGACGATCGAATCGGCGCGTTCGACGCCGGTCCAGAAATGCCGGTACTCTGGACAGATCATCGCCGACCCCGCCCATGCCGCATCGACATGAAGGTAAAGCCCATGTCGCCGCGCCACCTCGGCGACCCCGGCAATATCATCGGTACCGCCTGTGCTGGTGCCGCCAACGCAAGCGATGATCCCCGCCGGCAGCATGCCGGCTTGCCGGTCCGCGATGATCGCCGCTTCGAGAGCCGAAGTATCCATGGCACGAAAACGGCCGGCGACCGGAATGCGCACCAGATTGTCCTCGCCGATACCCGACACCCAGATCGCCCGGTCGATGGAGGTGTGCACCTGGTCGGAGGAATAGATGCGCAACCGCTCCTGCCCGGCCAGCCCCTTTTTGTTGCCTTGCCAGTCCAGCGCCCGCTCGCGCATGGTCAGCACCGCGTTCAGTGTCGCCGACGAGGCCGAATCCTGGATCACGCCGGAAAAGCCCTGCGGCAGGCCGAGCGCCTGGCGCATCCAGTCGACGGTGCGCGTTTCGAGCTCGGTCGCCGCCGGCGAGGTCTGCCAGAGCATGCATTGCGCGGCCATCGCCGACACCAGGTACTCCGCCACCACCGAGACCGGCGCGGCGTTGGCCGGGAAATAGGCGAAGAAACGCGGATGCTGCCAATGCGTCATCCCCGGCACGATCTTCTCCTCGAAATCGGCGAAGATCCTGTCCATCGGTTCGGCGTCTTCGGGCGGCGAGGCTTCTATGCTCCTGAAGATGTCGCCCGGCTCGACCAGCGGCCGCACCGGCCGCTCGCGCAATGTGTCGCGATAGTCGGCGCCCCAGTCGGCGGCGCGTTGCGACCATCGCCGGAAATCATTGTTGTTCATCTTGTCCTCCCGACACGATCGCAATGCCGGCACTCTTCGCCCGGCCTTCAAAATCCATTACTAATTAACATGTGAAGCATATGCAACGGCTGACGCCTGCTGCACGCGCCCTACCCCGGAAAATCCGGCAGGCTGGCAAAGGCCGTCTTCAACGCATTCGACCAGCCATCGGAGATCGTGCGATAATACTGGTCGTCCTGGCCGATCCGCTTCCTCAAGCCGACCTTGAAGGCATCATTCTCCAAGAAAAGCAGGTCGAGCGGCAGGCCGACCGACAGGTTCGACTTCAGCGTCGAATCGAAGGAAACCAGCAGCAGCTTCACCGTCTCGGCGAGGCTCATCGTCCGCTCATAAGCGCGGATGATGATCGGCTTGCCGTATTTGGTCTCCCCGATCTGGAAGAACGGCGTGTCGTCGGTGGACTCGATGAAATTGCCCTCGGGATAGATCATGAACAGCCTGGGCGGGCTGCCTTTGATCTGGCCGCCCAGGATGAAGGAGGCGTTGAAATAGGAATCAGCCTTCTCGCCCGCGGGCGAAGAGTGCGCGATCACTTCCTTGACGGTGTCTCCGACCAGCCGCACCGTCTGATACATGGACGGCGTTTCGAGCAGCGTTGCATGGCGGTCAGCCACGGCCTTGGTGCGCTCGTCCAGCAGGCTGACCACGGCCTGCGTCGTCGCCAGATTGCCGGCCGACATCAAGACGATGACGCGCTCGCCCGGCTCTTCCCAGACATGCATCTTCTTGAAGGTCGAGATCGAATCCATACCCGCATTGGTGCGCGTGTCCGACATGAACACGAGCCCGCGATCGATCTTCAGGCCGACGCAATAGGTCATGGAATCTCTTCTGGCACCAATCCTTGCGGGATTACTGCTCTACCGTGACGGTGACCGCAAGCAGTTCTTCCGCCTGTCCCAGCCGAATTCCCGACACCGGCGAGGCGTCGCGGTAGTCGCGACCGGTGGCCACCTTCACATAGCGTTCGTCGGGAGAGATACCGTTGGCGGGGTCGAAGGCAACCCAGCCGAGGCCCGGCACATGGGCTTCGGCCCAGGCGTGGCTTGCCGCCTGCTCGACAGCGGCGTCCATCATCAGATAGCCGCTGACATAGCGGGCCGGAAATCCCATCGCACGCGCGGCGGCGGCGAAGATGTGGCCATGGTCCTGGCAGACCCCGGTCTTAAGCGCCAGGGCTTCTTCCGCCGACGTCGTCGCGTTGGTGGTGCCCGGCGTATAGGCGACGCGTTCGCAGATGATGGCCATCAGCCGATGCAGCCTTTCGATGTCGGCCCCCTTGCCGACCGTCTCGGCAAGCTCGCGGATACCGTCGCCGATCGTGGTCAAGGTCGTCTCCTGCGCGAACAGCCAAAGCGGCGCAAAGCCCTGGTGTGGTCCGCAGACGCCCGCTGTGTCGCGTGTCACCGCCTCGCCCGATGCCTCGACCGTGATGAAGTCGCGGTCACCCTCGACGGTCAGCAGCCGGTTGTCATTGCCGTAGTGGTCGGTAAATCGCACTTCCTCGCGCGCACCTTCGACCTTCAGCGCCCAGGACAGCACCGTCTGTGTCGGCCCGCTCACCGGAAGCAGCCGCAGCCTCTGGAGCAGATATTGCACCGGCGCATCGTAGCGGTATTCCGTCCGGTGGGTGATCTTGAGCCGCATGGCGTCATTTTCCGTTTGTAAGCATGATCTTGTCCGCCAACCGGTTTCCACTTTGCGGGATCATGCTCAATAAAACCGGTAATCCTGCGCGATCTCGTCGCCGAGCCTGGTGTTGTCGCGAATGAACCCCGCCAGGAACTCGTGCAGGCCGGTGTCGAATATATCCTTGATCGATCCGGCCCTCAGCATCGCCTGTGTTTTGTCCGCCGTGGCGTGGCAGGCATGCCACTCGCCATAGTCGTCGCCAAGAAATTTCAGATGCTCCGACAGGAAGCGATAGCAGAAGGTCAGCGAACGCGGCATGCGCACATTGAGGATCAGGTAATCGGCGATGTTGGTCGGCTTGTAGTCGGCGTCGTAGACCCAGCGGTAGGAGCGATGCGCCGATACCGAGCGCAGGATCGATTCCCACTGGTAGTTGTCGAGTGTCGAGCCGACCCAGGAAATCGACGGCAACAGCACGTAATATTTCACGTCGAGGATGCGCGCCGTGTTGTCGGCGCGCTCGACATAGGTGCCGAGCTGCGAAAAATCGAAAATCTCGTTGCGCAGCATGGTGCCGTAGAACGAGCCGCGGATCAGCGCCGTCTCGCGCTTGATCGCGTCGAGGACGGTCGGCAGGTCGCGTTCGTCGATCGGCCTTGCCAGCATCCGCTTCAGCGCCATCCAGGCTTCGTTGATGCTTTCCCACGTCTCGCGCGTCAGCGCGGTGCGCACCATGCGCGCATTGTTGCGGGCCGTCTCGATCGACGACATCGTGCTCGAAGGGTTCGACGTGTCGCGAAGCAGGAAATCGGAGACGTTGGCGGCCGTATAGTCTTGGTATTTCTGCGTGAAGGTGACATCCGAGCCGGCGCTGAGCAGCACCGAATTCCACTCTTCCGACGCGCTTTGCGTGCGGGTCAGCGCCATGCGCAACCCGGCATCGACCAGCCGCGCCATGTTTTCAGCCCGCTCGATATAGCGGTTCATCCAGTAGAGCCCGTTGGCGGTGCGGCCGAGAAGCATGGGAGGCCCTTCGGGCTAGTGAGTAGGGAATAGTGAGTAGAGAATAGTAAGCGCTTGAATCTCAATGGAATATGGCATTTCCCGGTCCCCTCTTATACTCACTACTCACTATTCCCTACTGCCTACTGCCTACTGCCTATTCGCTCTCTCAATCATCCAGCACCCAGGTGTCCTTCGTGCCGCCGCCTTGCGAGGAATTGACCACCAGCGAGCCTTCCTTCAACGCGACACGGGTCAGCCCGCCGGGTACGATCTGGATGCGGTCGGACACCAGCACGTAAGGCCGGAGATCGACATGGCGCGGCGCCAGGCCCTTGTCGGTCAGGATTGGACAGGTCGACAGCGCCAGAGTGGGCTGCGCGATGTAGTTGGAAGGTTTTGCCGCCAGCTTCTTGGCGAAATCCTGGCATTCCTTTTTCGTCGCCGCCGGCCCGACCAGCATGCCGTAGCCGCCCGAGCCATGCACTTCCTTGATCACCAGTTCGTGGATGTGCTCAAGCACGTATTTCAGGCTGTCCGCTTCCGAACAGCGCCAGGTCGGGATGTTGCCGAGGATCGCCTTGCGGCCAGTGTAGAATTCGATGATCTCGGGCATGTAGGAATAGATCGCCTTGTCGTCGGCGATGCCGGTGCCCGGTGCGTTGGCGATGGTGATGTTGCCGGCACGATAGACATCCATGATGCCTGGCACGCCAAGTGCCGAATCCGGCCGGAAGGTCAGCGGGTCGAGGAAGGAATCGTCGACACGGCGGTAGAGCACGTCGATCTGCTTGTAGCCTTCGGTCGTGCGCATCGCGACATGGCCGTCGACCACGCGCAGATCCTGCCCCTCGACCAGTTGCACGCCCATCTGGTCGGCGAGAAAAGCGTGTTCGAAATAGGCGGAATTGAAACTGCCGGGCGTCAGCACCGCGATGGTCGGCGCACCCTTGGTGCCTTGCGGGCGAACCGCCGCCAGGGACTGGCGCAGAAGCTGCGGATAGTTCTCCACCGGCCGCACCTTGATCTTCTGGAACAGCTCGGGAAACAGCTGCATCATCGTTTCGCGGTTCTCCAGCATATAGGAGACGCCGGAGGGCGTGCGCGCATTGTCTTCCAGCACGTAGAATTCGTCCTCGCTGATGCGGACGATGTCGACGCCGATAATGTGGGTGTAGACGCCGGCCGGTGGCCGCACGCCGATCATTTCCGGCAAAAACGCCTCGTTCTTGGCGATCAATTCCCTGGGAACGCGGCCGGCGCGCAGGATTTCCTGGCGATGGTAGATATCGTCGAGGAAGGCATTCAGCGCCTGCACGCGCTGCTCGATGCCTTGCGTCAGGCGCCGCCACTCATTGCCTGAAATGATGCGTGGAACGATATCGAAAGGGATCAGCCGTTCGGAGGCTTCCTGCTCGCCATAGACGGCGAAGGTTATGCCGGTCTTGCGGAAGACGCGTTCGGCGTCCTGCATCTTCTCGGTAAGTCTGGCTGGATCCTGCTCCTTCAGCCAGCGATCATAAGCCGAATACGGTCTTCTCAATCCGGAGACTTCCGGAAGCATTTCATCGAACGCTGCCAATCGCGTACTCCCCTGTGACGCCATTTCACTGGCGTCGCCGGAGAAAATCAAGCGCAATCGGTGATTTGGAGGAAGCGGGCGATCAGTATCTTGCGCCTGCCTAAAATTGAGGCAGCCTAAATATGACCTTGATCAGCCTTTGCCTCCTGCCCGGGCAACAGCGTTTGGCGGCTAGAATGCGCGGAAGGTGACGACGGTGAATGTGTCCTTGATGCCGGGGAGAATCTGCACCTTCTCGTTGACGAAATGGCCGACGTCTTCCTCATCGTCGACATAGAACTTGGCGAGCAGATCGTAGTTGCCGGCGGTGGAGTAGATCTCCGAGGCAATCTCGGCATCGGCAAGCGCGCTCGCAACCTCATAGGATTTGCCCAGCTCGCATTTGATCTGCACGAAAAACGCCTTCATGGCTTCGTCCCGCTAAACGTCCAAGTCCAAGCGGCCCTTCTGGCAGACTGGAGGCGGGCTTTCAAGCGTTGGAATCCATCCTTAGCCGGCCCGAGCCTTGGCCGCGGCTTCCGGTAGCTCGGTTATCGGCTTTGCGAATATTCGCAATCGCTGAAACCGCGATATGCCGCGGAGCGTATATTATGGTGCGTCTTCGGACAGCGATTTTAAGGGAAGCCCTTTTCGAGGGACAACGGAGACAGGCCATGCGCCGCGCTTTTTTCGCATTCGCAGTCGTTCCATTCATCTTCATGTCATCGGCCTTGGCCGGTGATGCCGAAATCAAGGCTGGACAGGCTGTCATCGACGGTCAGTTGAAAGCCCTCATCGCCAATGACGGCGCCAGGGCCTACAGCTTCGCCGCGCCAAACGTGAAGCAGGTCTTCCCGACCGTCGACGCCTTCATGAACATGGTGACCAACGGCTACCCGCCGGTGCGCAGGCCACAATCCTATGCCTTCGGCAAGGTCGAGCAGACTGGCCCGGGTTCGATCGTCCAGCAGGTGCTGATCGTCGGCCCCGACGGCAAGAACTACGAGGCGGTCTACACGCTGCAGCAGCAACCCGACGGCACGTTCCAGATCACCGGCTGCAGCTTGCGGGCGTCGAATTCGCTCAGCACCTGAGGTTTTACAGGACGGGGATGTCGCCCCTCGCCCAGCCCTCGGTGATCTCAGCTCCACGCGCATCGAACGTGCCGGTCTCGATCGCGGCGCGGATATCCTGCATAAGCTTTTGATAATACGAAAGATTATTCCAGGTCAGCAGCATGGCGCCGAGCGCCTCCTGCGAGCGCACCAGATGGTGCAGGTAGGCGCGCGAATAATCCCGCGCCGCCGGGCAGTCGCTTTCCTCGTCGAGCGGGCGCGGATCGTCGGCGTGGCGGGCGTTGCGCAGATTGACCTTGCCGCGCCTGGTGTAGGCAAGGCCGTGGCGGCCGGCCCGCGTCGGCATCACGCAATCGAACATGTCGATGCCGCGCGCCACCGATTTCAGGATATCGTCGGGCGTACCGACGCCCATGAGATAGCGCGGCTTGTCGTCGGGCAGTTCCGGGCAGGTGATGTCGAGCATCTCGAGCATCACTGCTTGAGGTTCGCCGACAGCAAGGCCGCCGACCGCGTAGCCTTTCAAATTCATCGCGCTCAGCGCCTGCGCCGAGCGCACCCTCAGTGCCGCGTTGTCGCCGCCTTGCACGATGCCGAACATCGCCTTGCCCGGCTGGTCGCCGAACGCCGTCTTGCAGCGCTCGGCCCAGCGCAGCGACAGTTCCATGGCGCGCTCGATTTCCTTGATCTCGGCCGGCAGCGCCGTGCATTCGTCGAGCTGCATCTGGATGTCGGAATCGAGCAGACCCTGGATCTCGATCGAGCGCTCCGGCGACATCTCGTAAGCAGCGCCGTCGATATGGGAACGGAAGGTTACGCCCTTTTCGGTCAGCTTCCGCAGCTTCGACAGCGACATCACCTGAAAACCGCCGCTGTCGGTCAGGATCGGCTGCGGCCAGCGGGCAAACTCGTGCAAGCCGCCAAGCCGCGCCACGCGCTCGGCTCCGGGCCGCAGCATCAGATGATAGGTGTTGCCAAGGATGATGTCGGCGCCGACGCCGCGCACCTGGTCCATGTACATGGCCTTGACCGTGCCGCCGGTGCCGACCGGCATGAAGGCCGGCGTGCGGATTTCGCCGCGCGGCATGTCGATCAGGCCACGTCGTGCCTTGCCGTCGGTCGCCAGAACCTTGAAAGAGAACGGCTTAGCCATTGAATTCCTTGTCATGAACCGGCGCGTCCGGCGCTTGGCTGTCGAGCGACTGGCGATATTGGATGCAGCCGCGCATGAATTTGGGCCAAGGCGGCACCGCGATGGGTGGCTCGGTCTTTTCGGGCAGCAGATCCCAGAGGTCGGGGTGATGCCAGCACAGATCATGGCCGGAAGCATCGCGGTGTGCGCGAATGCCGGCGCGCAATTTTTTCACCTCCGCGATCAGGCTTTCGCGATCGAGGGCTTGCAGATCATCGTCCATCGCTCGTCTCCGCTCGATAAAGCAGGCTTGCGTCTCCATACGAATAGAACCTGTAGCGCTCGGCGATGGCATGCGCATAGGCGGCACGCATCGTCTCCAGGCCACTGAAGGCCGACACCAGCATGAACAGGGTCGAGCGCGGCAGATGGAAATTGGTCATCAGCATGTCGGCGGTGCGAAAGCGATAGCCGGGCGTGATGAAGATGTCGGTCGGTCCGGACCATGCAGCCAATGTGCCGTCGTCACGCGCGGCACTTTCCAGCAAGCGCAGCGACGTCGTGCCGACGGCGATGATGCGCCCGCCCCTCGCCTTCGCCGCGTTGAGCGCTTCGGCGGTTGCCGCGCTGACCGAACCGATCTCGGCATGCATCTTGTGGTCGGCGGTATCGTCCACCTTCACCGGCAGGAACGTGCCGGCACCGACATGAAGAGTGACGAACCGGCGTTCGACACCTTTGGCGTCGAGCGTGGCAAACAGCTCCGGCGTGAAATGCAGGCCAGCAGTGGGCGCCGCAACCGCACCTTCCTCCCGGGCATAGATGGTCTGGTAGTCGGCCCGGTCGCGCTCGTCGTCATCACGCTTCGAGGCGATATAGGGCGGCAGCGGTATGTGGCCGACGGCATGCAGCGCCTCGTCCAGGAACGGACCCGACAGGTCGAAGCCGAGCAGCGCCTCGCCGCCCTCGCCCTTTTCGATCACCGTCGCGTCGAGCTGGCCGAGGAAACAGGCATTGCCGTCATGGCCGAAATGGATGCGGTCGCCAGCGGCAATGCGCTTGCCCGGGCGCATGAAGGCGAGCCAGCGGTCCGGCGCCATGCGCATGTGCAGTGTGGCCTCGACCTGCGCCTGCGCCTCGCCGCGCCGCCTTATGCCTTTGAGCTGCGCCGGGATGACCTTGGTGTCGTTGAACACCAGCACGTCGCCGGCCCTGAGCAAGGACGGCAGATCGCGAACCCTGCGGTCCTCGAGCGCCTCGCCCGGTCTGACCACCAGCATCCCAGCGCTGTCGCGCGGCTCCGCCGGGCGAAGCGCGATGCGCTCCTCAGGCAGGTCGAAATCGAAGAGATCGACACGCATCAGTAGAGCCGGACGAGCAACGCTCCGGCCAAGAGCAGCACCGCGCCGGCAACGCGGCCGAGCGAGATTTCACGCACCGCGACACCGAGGAAGCCTATGCGGTCGATGAGCATGCCGGCCAGCAACTGCCCGGCAACCAGGAACGCCATCAGTGCGGCGGCACCGATGCGGGGCGTGAGGATCGTCGACAGCGTGACGTAGAAGCCGCCGAGCATGCCGCCGGCGACGAACAGCCAGGGCGCCGGCGCCTTCCAGTCGAGCGAGATGCCTTGCAGCTTGACCACGATGACGGCGATGATGCCGAGCACCACCGCGCCCGACAGGAACGAAAACGCCGCCGCCGCGACCGGGAGCCCCAGGCCGCGCGCCAGTTGCGAATTGATCGGCGCCTGAATGGCAATGAAGGCGCCGGACAGGATGCCGAGAAGCGACCAGACGACGCCCATCATTGTCCTATTACCTTACTTGACGTCGGCCGCAACCTTCAGCGACACGATCTTGTCGGGATCCTGCACCGGCTCGCCGCGCTTGATCTTGTCGACATTGTCCATGCCTTCGATGACCTGGCCCCAGACCGTGTACTGGCGGTTGAGGAAGGCGGCATCGTCGAAGCAGATGAAGAACTGTGAGTTGGCCGAGTTCGGGTTCTGCGAACGCGCCATCGAACAGGTGCCGCGGCCGTGGTTGGCATTGGAGAATTCGGCCTTGAGGTCCGGCTTGTCGGAGCCGCCCATGCCCGCGCGGGAAGGAGCAAAGGTGGGCTTGTTCGAATTGCCGAACTTGACGTCGCCGGTCTGCGCCATGAAGCCTTCGATGACGCGGTGGAAGACCACGCCGTCATAGGCGCCTTCCCGAGCCAGTTCCTTGATGCGGGCGACATGGCCAGGTGCCAAATCGGGGAGAAGTTCGATGACGACCTTGCCCTTGGTCGTTTCCATGATGAGCGCGTTCTCGCGGTCCTTGATCTCGGCCATGTCAGTTATCCTTTTGATAAAACAGATTGATTTGACAATTTTACTTGTCTGCGGCGATGCGCACTTTGATCATCCGGTCGGGATCTGCAACCGTACCGTTGTCCGCCTCGTCGCCCTTCTTGATCTTGTCCACCAGGTCCATGCCGCTGACCACATTGCCGACGATGGTGTACTGCCCGTCGAGCGGCGGCGCCGGCGCGAACATGATGAAGAACTGCGAGTTTGCGGAGTTCGGGTCCTGCGAGCGGGCCATGCCGACCACGCCGCGCTTGTAGTGTTCGGTCTGCGAGAACTCGGCCGGCAGGTCGGGCAGGTCGGAACCGCCAGTGCCGACGGCCTGGGCGTTGAAACCCTTCTCCATGTTGCCGAACTTGACGTCGCCGGTCTGCGCCATGAAGCCGTCGATGACACGGTGGAACGCGACGTTGTCGTAGGCATGATCACGCACAAGCTTCTTGATCTGCGCGACATGCTTGGGTGCCAGGTCGGGCCGCAGCGCGATGGTCACGTCGCCGCCCTTCAGTGTGATGATCATGGTGTTTTCGGGATCGGCGGCATGGGCCGAGACCGATGCGGTCACGAGACCGGCAAGCACGACGAGGAACGAGGCGAGCTTTTTCAGCTGCATGGTCTTCTCCGAGAAACGCTATTTTGCGAATTTGGCGGTGAGCGCACCGGCGACGGCCGCCGGCACGAAGGGGCGGATGTCGCCTCCCATCGAGGCTATCTGGCGCACAAGTGTGGCGGTAATGGTGCGTACCGACGGGCTGGCGGGCAGAAAAACCGTCTGCAGTTCCGGCGCCATGGTCTCGTTCATGCCGGCCATCTGCATCTCGTAGTCGAGATCGGTGCCGTCGCGCAGGCCGCGGATCATGATCGAGGCGCCTTCTCTCCTGGCGGCGTCGATGACCAGCCCGTCAAAGGCGACCACCTTGATGCGGCCGCCCTCCCTGCCGAATTCGGCCTTGGTGGCGGCTTCGATGAGCTGCACCCGCTCCTCGAAGGAGAACAGCGGCTTCTTGCCCGGATGAATGCCGATCGCCGCATAGACGACGTCGGCCACGGCCAGCGATGCTTTCAGCACATCGAGATGGCCGTTGGTCAGCGGGTCGAAAGAGCCGGCATAGAGGGCAATTCGTTCAGTCATGGCTGGTGCTTCTAGCGAGCCTCCGCTGCAAAGGCAAATCCGATCGGCACCGAAGCCGTGAACCTTTTCCGCCGCATGAACGACAGATGAACACGCTGATCACGAAGCCTTCACGCAGCGTTCACTAGGTTGCACCTTAATAAGATGAAACCAAAATCCCATCTATCCGTTGTAAGGCGCAGGAGAACACGCACATGCTGATCTACATGCTCGCCACCGCAATGACCGTCGCCATGCTGATCGCCACAGTATTCGGGCTGCATCAGGAGGCGCAACGGGTCCGCGTCAAGGCCACCACCAAGCGCTTCCAAGGCTTCGGCCCCCGCAAGCCCTATCGTCACTACTAAGTCGGTCCAGACTTGCTGCCGCGCCGGCCAACAGGCCGGCGTTGCTATGTCCAGAACCTGCCGCGGCAGTTATTCCGCGCCATCCGTCGGCGCCGGATTGGCCTCGGAACCGCCCTCGACGGCTTCTTCGATTTCCTCGTCCGATTGCGGTTCGGAAATTCGCTCGACCGAAACCACCTTTTCACCCTCAGCCGTGTTGAAGATGGTCACGCCCTTGGTGGCGCGGCTGGCGAAACGGATGCCGTTGACCGGTACCCGGATGACGGTGCCGCCGTCCGACACCAGCATGATCTGGTCGTCATTGCCGACCGGGAAGGTCGCCACCAGCTGGCCGATCTCGGCGGTTTTCGACACGTCGGTAGCGCGGATGCCCTTGCCGCCGCGGCCAGTCAGACGGAAATCGTAGGACGAGGAGCGCTTGCCGTAGCCATATTCGGTCACCGTCAGAACGTACTGTTCATGCGCCTTGAGCTCTTCGTAACGGCTGTCGGAAAGCTCCGTCTCCTCGCCGATCTCCTCATTGGTGAGCGCGATCTCTTCTTCCTCTCCCGCCGTCTCGGCGGCAAGCCGCCGCTCCGACGCCGCCCGCTTGAGGTAAGCGGCTCGCTCCGCCGGAGAAGCATCGACATGCTCGATCACCGACATGGAGATGATGCGGTCGGTCGCAGCCATGGTGATGCCGCGCACGCCGACGGAATTGCGGCTCTGGAAGACACGCACGTCCCCGACGGAGAAGCGGATGCACTGACCCGAATTCGCCGTCAGAAGCACATCGTCATTGTCGGTGCAGGTCTCGACACCGAGGATCTCGTCGCCCTCTTCCTCCAGCTTCATCGCAATCTTGCCGTTGCGGTTGACCTGGACGAAGTCGGACAGCTTGTTGCGGCGCACGGTGCCGCGCGTCGTGGCGAACATCACGTCGAGCTCGCCCCAGCTCGTCTCGTCCTCCGGCAGCGGCATGATGGTGGTGATGCGCTCGCCCTGCTCCAGCGGCAGCATGTTGATCAGCGCCTTGCCGCGTGACTGCGGGTTGCCGATCGGCAGCCGCCAGACCTTTTCCTTGTAGACGATGCCGCGCGAGGAGAAGAACAGCACCGGCGTGTGCGTGTTGGCCACGAACAGCCGGGTCACGAAATCCTCTTCCTTGGTCGACATGCCGGAGCGGCCCTTGCCGCCACGGCGCTGCGCCCGGTAGAGCGAAAGCGGCACGCGCTTGATGTAGCCGGAATGGCTCACCGTCACAACCATGTCCTCGCGCTGGATCAGGTCCTCGTCTTCCATGTCCGCGCCGCCGTCGGTGAGTTCGGTGCGGCGTGGCGTGCCGAACTCGTCGCGCGCGGCGGCAAGCTCGTCCTTGACGATCTGCTGGACCCGCGCGCGGGACGATAAAATGTCCAGATAATCGATGATTTCGGCGCCGATCGTGTTCAATTCGTCGGCGATCTCGTCGCGGCCGAGTGCCGTCAGGCGCTGCAGGCGCAGTTCGAGGATGGCGCGCGCCTGTTCCTCGGACAGATTGTAGGTGCCGTCCTCGTTGATGCGATGGCGCGGATCGTCGATCAGGAGGATCAGCGATTCGACGTCGCCCGACGGCCAGCGCCGCTCCATCAACTGCTCACGCGCCGTCTGCGGATCCGGCGCGGTGCGGATCAGCTTGATCACTTCGTCGATGTTGGCGACGGCGATGGCCAGACCCACCAGCACATGGGCGCGGTCGCGCGCCTTGCGCAGCAGGAATTTCGTGCGCCTCGTGATCACCTCTTCGCGGAAGGAGACGAACGCCCTCAGCATATCGGTCAGGTTCATCACTTCCGGCTTGCCGCCGTTCAGCGCCACCATATTGGCGCCGAACGAGGTCTGCAGCGGCGTGAAGCGGTAAAGCTGGTTGAGGATGACGTCGGCAACGGCGTCGCGCTTCAGTTCGATGACGACGCGGTAGCCCTGGCGGTCGCTTTCGTCACGGATGTCGGAAATGCCCTCGATGCGCTTGTCGCGCACCAGTTCAGCCATCTTCTCGATCATCGAGGCCTTGTTCACCTGGTAGGGAACCTCGGTGATGATGATCGATTCACGGTCGTTGCCGCGCTGTTCGATGTTGACCTTGCCGCGCATGACGATGGAGCCACGGCCGGTCGAATAGGCGCTGTATATGCCCGAACGGCCAAGCACGATGCCGCCGGTCGGAAAATCCGGCCCCGGAATGATCTCCATCAGCGCCGGCAGGTCGATCGCGGGGTTGTCGATGATGGCGATCGCGCCGTTGCAGACTTCGCTCAGGTTGTGCGGCGGAATGTTGGTGGCCATGCCGACTGCAATACCGCCGGAACCGTTGACCAGAAGGTTGGGGAAGCGCGCCGGCAGCACCTTCGGCTCGGTGTCGGACGCGTCATACGTGTCCTGGAAATCGACGGTGTCCTTGTCGATGTCCTCCAGCAATTCATGCGCGACCTTGGTCAGGCGCGATTCGGTGTAGCGCATCGCCGCCGGCGGATCGCCGTCGATCGAGCCGAAATTGCCCTGCCCGTCGATCAGCGGCACGCGCAGCGACCAATCCTGCGCCATGCGCACCAAGGCGTCATAGATCGAGGCATCGCCATGCGGATGGTATTTACCCATCACGTCGGCGACAGGGCGTGCCGACTTCACATATTTGCGGTTCCAGTGGTAGCCGCTCTCATGTGCGGCGTAGAGAATGCGGCGGTGCACCGGCTTGAGGCCATCGCGCACATCGGGCAGCGCACGGCTGACGATCACGCTCATGGCGTAAGACAGGTAGGAGCTCTGCATCTCCTCGATGATGGAGATCGGCTCGATGCCGGTGGGGCCGCCGTCGGCGCCGCGCGGTGTTTTTTGGTCGGTCAAATCGGATCACAATCTAATCAGGAATCACTTGACGCTTATATAGGAAGCACGGCCGAAACTCCAATATTCGCGGCACTTTTCCAGTGTCATTTTTGGTGGTAATTTCAAAAGGATACCGCTGATTGCGACGATATGGCCACAGCGCTTTTGGCCGCCAAGGCAAAAGCCCGCAATGGACCAACTTCGCCGAACGAAAGCCGCGGACGCGCTGAATTTGGAGCCCGTGGCTGCCTTGCGAGCGCTGAGCGGGTGGCTGCGCCGCGATCTCGACGGCGACTGATCGCAGGTTGGCGGTATGTGCCGACGTCGGACTGAGCCCGCTTCAGCCGAGACGCCCGCTTGCCAGGGCGCTTGATCGGCGACCGCGATAGTTGCCCGGCGTCTCGCCCATGATGCGCCGGAAACGGCGGTTGAAAGTCGACAGATCGTTGAAGCCAGCCTCGAAGGCGATCGCCGAGATCGTATCGTTCGACATGCGCAGCCGCACCGCCGCGCGGTGCAGCCGGGTCTTGAGCAGGAACTGATAGGGCGTCATGCCGGCGATCTGCCGGAAGGTGCGCAGGAAATGATAGGGACTGGTCGCCGTTTCATCGGCCAACACTGAAAGCGAAACCGGCCCGTCGGCATCCAGCTCGATGCGCCGCACCGCCTCGGCCACCCGCTTCTGGTCGCGGCGGCTCGGGGCGCGCCTGGCAGGCGTGGCGCTGGAAACCGTGGCGACTGCGGCAGCGGCAATGCGCACGGACAATTCCTCGAAGGCGTCCTTGTCGGCCATTTCGCGCGCGGCTTCCGCCTCGGCCAACAATGGTGCCAACGCCGGCAAAGGCGGCAGGCGTGGCGCGTCGAAGGCAGGTTTCCTGGCGCCTGGCACATCGGCCACGATCCGTTCCATGTAGTCCGGCCTGAAATGGAACGAGAGGCAACGGTCGCCGCCGACATGTTCGTGACCGCATTCGTAGCAGGTGCCGGGATTGCCGAGCAGCAGCGCGCCGGGTGCCAGCATCGCGGTGCCTTGCTGCGCGCGATAGCGGAACGCGCCGCTGGTCACCGCCGCGACACAGAAATCCCGATGCGCCTCCTCAAACGGCCGGTCGCCGGCGCCGGCCGTGCAGATCACATCCGCCACATGCCAGCCAAGTCCGGATGCGAGCGTAAGCGTTGTGGCCATCATGGGCCGAAATATAGCAATTTTTCCCAAGCCCAGTACCCCGTCACTGGCTAATCCTCACGATCTCCTGACAAAAAGAGACCACGCCATGTTCGACCCCTTTGCCGAAGCCCTGCACAGCCCCGGACCGATCGGCGATTTAGCCGAAAAACTCAATCTTTACGGCCGCTTCATCGGTGCCTGGACGTTCGACGCCTCGCGCCACCTCGAGGACGGCACGGTGCTGACCGGGCGCGGCGAGGTGCATTTCGGCTGGGTGCTGGAAGGCCGCGCCATCCAGGACGTCTGGATCCTGCCCGCACGAAACATTGGCTCCCAGCCTTCGCTCGGCAAATGGACGTTCTATGGCACGACGCTGCGGGTCTATGATCCCGCCGCGGACGCCTGGCACATCTTCTGGAGTGATCCGCGCAACCAGTACTTCAGCCGCCAGCTCGGCCGCGCCGAGGGCGACACGATCGTGCAGGTCGGCGCCGACGACACTGGCTCGTCGGTGCGCTGGAGTTTTTCGCGCATCACCGAAGACAGCTTCCGCTGGCTTGGCGAGCGTTCGCACGACGACGGCGCGACATGGCGGCTCGAGGTCGAATTCCTGGCCCGCCGCGCGAATGAAGCTCGAAGTGATGGATAGCGATCCTCCACGCCCCTCTGTCCTGCCAGCATTTCACGCCACAGCCTGTTTTCAGTGCCCCTGCTTTGCTTTACCAATTACAGGGCCAGGGCTCGGCCCGGCGGGAGGGGTCAGAGATGCCGAGCTTCGACAGCCTGTTCAACGCCTTCGTCACCATTCTGGTGACCATCGACCCGCCCGGCCTGGCGCCGCTGTTCCTCGCCGTGACGCGCGGCATGAACCGCGAGGAGCGCCAGCAGGTCTCGGTCCGCGCCTCGATCATCGGCTTCCTGGTGATGGCGCTGTTCGCCGTCGCCGGCGCCTCCATCTTGTCGGTGTTCGGCATCACGCTGCCAGCCTTCCGTGTCGCAGGCGGTTTTTTGCTGTTCTTCATCGCCTTCGAGATGGTGTTCGAGCGCCGGCAGGACCGCAAGGAGAAGATCGGCGACGTCGCCATCACCAAGGACATGATCCACAACATCGCCGCTTTCCCGCTGGCGATCCCGCTGATTGCCGGCCCCGGCGCCATTTCGGCGACGGTGCTGCTCTCCGGCTCGTTTCAGGGTTTTGCGGCGCAAGCCGCGCTGGTCGGCATAATCTTCGTCTGCCTCGCCATCACCTATCTGGTGTTCGTGCTGTCGGAGCGCATCGACCGCATCCTCGGCCAGACCGGGCGTTCGATCCTGACCCGTCTGCTCGGCGTCATCCTGGCGGCATTGGCCGTACAGTTCGTCGCCGACGGCATCAAGGCGCTGATGGGGAGTTGAACAGTAATCCCTACTGCCTACTGCGTCGTATCGATCACTTCGAAATCATGCGTGATCGTCGCCGTCTTGGCCAGTATTGCCGAGGCAGAGCAGTATTTCTCGATCGACAGGTCGATCGCCCGCTTGACCTTGTCCGGCGAGAGGCCTCTGCCCTTGACGATAAAATGCATGTGGATGCGGGTAAATACCCTGGGCTCGGTTTCGGCCCGGTCGGAATCGAGTTCGACGACGCAATCCTCGACCGCCTCGCGGCCCTTTTCAAGGATGTGAACGACATCATAGGCCGAACAGCCGCCAGTGCCGATCAGTACCAACTCCATCGGGCTCGGCCCCGGCGTCTTGCCTTCCGGGCCGGACGCGGTTCCCAGCACGACCTTGTGACCGCTGCCGGACTCACCGATGAAGGTGCGTTCCTCCACCCATTTCACGCGTGCTTTCATCGAAGTCGTCCTTCACCGTGTTCCTTGACCGCCCGGTCGGCGCTCAATTCGACAACGCAAAACCCCGAAAGTCCATTGGGACTCCCGGGGCACAATGCTTGATCCAAGCTTGATCCAAAACTGGGCTTGGCCAAAAACTGGCGGCCGCCGTTTCGATCAGAGCCCGCCTTGATCAGAACGGGATTTCGTCGTCCAGCTCGCGCGACGAACCGCCGCCACCGCCGCCCCTGGGAGCGCTGCCGCCGCCGCGATTGAAGCTCTCGTTCGGGCTGGACTGGCCGAAATCGGAACCACGGCTGTTGCCGCCGGAATAGCCACCGACCTGGCCACCCTCGCCCTGACCGCGCGCGTCGAGCATCTGCAGCTCGCCACGGAATTTCTGCAGCACGACTTCCGTCGTGTATTTGTCGGCGCCGGTCTGGTCCTGCCATTTGCGCGTCTGCAGCTGGCCCTCGACATAGACCTTCATGCCCTTCTTCAGGTACTGCTCGGCTACCTTGGCTATGCCCTCATTGAAGATGACGACGTTGTGCCACTCGGTCTTTTCCTTGCGCTCGCCCGAATTCTTGTCGCGCCAGCTTTCCGACGTGGCGATGCGAATGTTGACGACCGGCTCGCCCGAGTTCAGGCGGCGGATTTCAGGGTCCGCACCGAGATTGCCGACCAGAATGACCTTGTTGACGCTACCCGCCATGATATTTCTCCGCGCTCATCCGAAACAAATTTTTGTCGCAGCACCTTACAGGCTGCGAATGCCAGCCGCCTGCTAAGGCTGGCTTTTCCCACAAGGTTTTTGTTCCCTTTTCGTTCCTATATGCACCGCCGCTGATTGTCAAGGAATGGCAGCAATGCCCGAGCCCCGCATATGGGTTTCAAAACACCACTTGCCAAATCAATAAGTATCGACTTATGCTTTCGCCATGATCGAAGCAGAGATTTTCCGCGCCCTGGCCGACCCGACGCGCCGCGCCGTCTTCGAGCGTCTCGCCACGGCAGAGATGAGCGTGTCGGAATTGCGCAGCGGCCTGACGGTGTCGCAGCCGGCGGTGTCGCAGCATCTGGCGGTGCTGCGTAGCGCCGGCCTCGTGGTCGAGCGGCGGGCCGGCCGCAACGCCTATTACCGCGCCGATCCGCAGGGGCTTGCGCCCCTGCTCTCCTGGATCGACCGCTACCGGACCTTCTGGCCGGAGCGTATCGAAAGGCTGAAGACGGTTTTGAAGGACATGGATCAGTAGAGGTTTGGACCCGTGAAGGATTGGGATCAATGAACGCCAAAAACCAAAACGAAGTCGCCCAGGGTGCGCTGGAGTTCGAATACGATCTTGCCGAGCCGCCCGAAAAGGTGTGGCGAGCGCTGACCGTGCCGGAATTGCTCGCCGCCTGGATGATGCCGAACGACATCAGGCCGCAGGCCGGCAGCCGTTTTGCCTTCGCGGGACCGGAGGCTCCGATCGAATGCGAAATCCTCGACGCCGAGCCCGAACGCCTGTTGCGCTATTCCTGGCGGGAGCAGCCGGGCGATGCAACACGGCAGGACCCGCTCGACAGCACCGTCACCTTCACGCTCGCCCGCACCTTTTCCGGCGGCACGCATCTGCGCGTCGTCCATGACGGCTTTGCCAGCAAAGCCATGCCCGCCGTCGCCATGGCTGGTGCCGGCTGCCGGCTTTCGCTGGGGTTGCACAAGGCCGGAATGCCCCTCGCCGCGAACACACCGCGCCTGCTGCGCGCAGCCTGAACATGGAAAATCGGAGAAGCAAAATGAGCGGTGTTGCCAATCTGGTGCCGATGGTGATCGAACAATCGAGCCGCGGCGAACGCGCCTTCGACATTTTCTCGCGGCTGCTGCGCGAGCGGATCATCTTCATCAATGGCGAGATCAACGACGACATCTCGGCGCTGGTCTGCGCCCAGCTTTTGTCGCTGGAATCAGATAATCCCGACAAGGAGATCTCGCTCTACATCAACTCGCCGGGCGGCGTGGTGACCAGCGGCTTCGCCATCTACGATACGATGCAATACATCAGTTGCCCGGTGTCGACCGTGTGCATGGGATTTGCCGCATCGATGGGATCGTTCCTGCTGATGGCAGGCACGCCGGGGCGTCGTATCTCGCTGCCGAACGCCACCATCCTGCTGCATCAGCCGCTGGGCGGCTTTCAGGGCCAGGCGTCCGATATCCAGCGCCATGCCGAGCGCATCGTCCAGACCAAACGGCACATGGCGGAACTCTACGCGCAGCACTGCGGCCGCAGCTATGAGGAGGTCGAACGCACGCTGGACCGCGACCATTTCATGACCGCCCGCGAAGCACAGGCATGGGGCATTGTCGACCACGTCTTCGACACCCGCAAAAAGGCGGCGTAAGGCGAAGCCAGATCGGATATTCTTCCGCCGGATCGGATTTTCTTCGGCTTGCCGAAGATTTGACGAGACCGGTCTGGTTCCGGTGGCGGCACCTACCTATAATCGGGAGATGACCGACACGCATCCGTCAAGACCATCGCATCGTGTGATCGCCGCCGCCGTGCTCGCCATTGCCGGCCTCGTCTCCGGCACGGCGTTCGCAGAGGATGGCTCGCCGCCGCAGAAGGCCCTGCCTGGTGTGACCGGCGGCTATCACATTGCCAAGCCGGCCCCCCAGCCCGAGCCTGACGACGCGTTGCCCAGCAGCGGCAACGGCCAGTTCAAGATCGGCAACACCGATGTCAGGATTTCCGGCAGCATAACGGTCGATGTCGCCACGGGCGGAATGAAACCTCCAAGGTAGGTAACCGCGGCCGGCCCGAGCCCGCACAAAAGAACAGCCCCGCCGTGCCCTAGGCAAACGGACGGGGCTTTTCTGGATCTCAAATCCAATCTTGCCGGGAGTGTACTGCCGGCGTTTGATTTCGGATGCTTCGCGGCATTCAGCCGACGATCCGACTAGTAGTCTCTGATTTTTGTGGGATACGGCCGGTCACGGTTTGTCGGGCAGCGTCGAAGCTGATCCTCACACTTGTGCCTGCCGCGGCTCCAGCTAGATGCGGAGCCCTTGGGGACTATCAGGTGGCGTCATGCTCCGCTCCTTTGTCCGTTGCGACATTCGTCTCGAAGCGCAAATCGCAATGCCTGCGGCGTCTCGCAGGCCGCCTTGGGGCGGCGAGGCCATCGAAAGACGGCCGGCTTCGTTGACATCGGGAGACTGCTCCCGTGAGCCTGCTGCGTCAACCGCCAATAGCCGGTTACGGAAAAATGTGATCTCCGGGAGGTTACGTTCAGGTCAGTTTTTGCACAGCTTTGTCAGGAGCGTGTTCGGCCTTTGTTCTTTCCACTTGCCCGTTCGCGCGAAAGACGGTTAAACGACTTCTGTCGGGAGTTGTGGCGTCTCTCGACGTGGCGGCAAAAACACCTACATAAGGGATGGCCGGGAAAAGCCCGCCAATCCCATGAATTCCAGATCTGAGGCGGCGACCGGCGATGGCCGACCATAAATTCCTTTCCATTCGCGGGGCGCGCGAACACAATCTGAAGAACGTCGATCTCGATCTGCCGCGTGACAGCCTGATCGTCATGACCGGCCTGTCGGGCTCCGGCAAGTCGTCGCTTGCCTTCGACACCATCTATGCCGAAGGCCAGCGCCGCTATGTCGAAAGCCTGTCGGCCTATGCGCGGCAATTCCTCGAAATGATGCAGAAGCCTGACGTCGACCAGATCGACGGCCTGTCGCCGGCCATCTCAATCGAGCAGAAGACTACATCGAAGAACCCGCGTTCGACGGTCGGCACCGTCACCGAGATCTACGACTACATGCGCCTGCTGTTCGCGCGTGTCGGCGTTCCCTATTCGCCGGCCACGGGCCTGCCGATCGAGAGCCAGACGGTCAGCCAGATGGTCGACCGCGTGCTGGCGCTCGAGGAAGGCACCCGACTGTTCCTGCTGGCGCCCATCGTGCGCGGCCGCAAGGGCGAGTACCGCAAGGAGCTCCTCGAACTGCAGAAGAAGGGCTTTCAGCGCGTCAAGGTCGACGGCGTCTTCTATGAAATCGCCGACGTTCCGGCGCTGGACAAGAAATACAAGCATGACATCGATGTCGTCGTCGACCGCATCGTCGTGCGCGGCGATCTTGCCACAAGGCTTGCCGACTCCATCGAGACGGCGCTGAAGCTCGCCGAGGGACTGGCGGTGGCCGAGTTCGCCGACAAGCCGCTCGACGCCAGCCAAACCGGCGAGGATTCGGTCAACAAGTCGAAGAACGAGACGCATGAGCGCGTCCTGTTCTCGGAAAAATTCGCCTGTCCGGTGTCCGGTTTCACCATTCCCGAGATCGAGCCGCGCCTGTTCTCGTTCAACAACCCGTTCGGCGCCTGCCCGACTTGCGACGGTCTCGGCAGCCAGCGTGCCATCGACCCCAACCTCGTCGTGCCCGACGAGAACATATCGCTGCGCGACGGCGCCGTCAGCCCGTGGGCGAAATCGACCTCGCCCTACTACTCGCAGACGCTCGAAGCGCTGGGCAAGGCTTACAACTTCAAGCTCGGCGACAAGTTCAAGGATCTGACCACCGAGGCCCAGGACGCGATCCTGCGCGGCACCGGCGAGCGCGAGATCACCTTCCAATACGATGATGGCTTGCGCTCCTACAAGACAACCAAGACCTTCGAAGGCGTCATCCCCAATCTCGAACGGCGCTGGAAGGAGACCGAATCCGCCTGGATGCGCGAGGAGATCGAGCGCTTCATGTCGGCGACGCCTTGCCCGGTCTGCAAGGGCTACCGGCTGAAGCCGGAAGCGCTGGCGGTGAAGATCGCGGGAAAACACATCGGCGAGGTCACCGAGCAGTCGATCCGAAATGCCGACAAATGGTTCACCGACCTGCCCGCCCAGCTCAACGACAAGCAGAACGAAATCGCGGTGCGGGTGCTGAAGGAAATCCGCGAGCGGCTGCGCTTCCTCAACGATGTCGGTCTCGACTACCTGACATTGTCGCGCAATTCCGGCACCCTGTCGGGCGGCGAGAGCCAGCGCATCCGGCTGGCGTCGCAGATCGGCTCGGGCCTGACCGGCGTGCTCTACGTGCTGGACGAGCCGTCGATCGGCCTGCATCAGCGCGACAACACGCGGCTGCTCGACACGCTGAAGCACCTGCGCGACATCGGCAACACGGTGATCGTCGTCGAGCATGACGAGGACGCCATCCTGCATGCCGACTATGTCGTCGACATGGGACCGGCCGCCGGCATCCACGGCGGCGAGATCATCGCCCAGGGCACACCCCAGCAGGTGATGGCCAACCCCAATTCGATCACCGGCCAATATCTGTCGGGCGCGCTGGAAGTCGCCACCCCCGGTGTTCGGCGTGAGGCGAAAAAGAATCGCCGCCTGAAAATCGTCGGCGCGCGCGGCAACAATCTGAAGAACGTCACCGCCGAAATCCCGCTCGGCACCTTCACCGCCGTCACCGGCGTGTCGGGCGGCGGCAAGTCGACCTTCCTGATCGAAACGCTGTTCAAGGCGGCCTCGCGCCGCATCATGGGGTCGCGCGAGCATCCGGCCGATCATGATCGTATCGAGGGTCTCGAATTCCTCGACAAGGTCATCGACATCGACCAGTCGCCGATCGGCCGCACGCCGCGTTCGAACCCCGCCACCTACACCGGCGCCTTCACGCCGATCCGCGACTGGTTCGCCGGACTGCCGGAGGCCAAGGCGCGTGGTTATCAGCCCGGGCGTTTCTCCTTTAACGTCAAGGGCGGCCGCTGCGAGGCCTGCCAGGGCGACGGCGTCATCAAGATCGAGATGCACTTCCTGCCCGACGTCTACGTCACCTGCGACGTCTGCCACGGCAAGCGCTACAACCGCGAGACGCTCGACGTGCTGTTCAAGGGCAAGTCGATCGCCGACGTGCTCGACATGACGGTCGAGGAAGGCGTCGACTTCTTCGCCGCCGTGCCCGGCGTACGCGACAAGCTCGACACGTTGAAACAGGTCGGCCTCGGCTATATCCATATCGGTCAGCAGGCGACGACACTGTCCGGCGGCGAGGCGCAGCGGATAAAACTCGCCAAGGAACTGTCGCGCAAGGCGACCGGCAAGACGCTCTACATCCTCGACGAGCCGACCACCGGCCTGCATTTCCACGACGTCGCCAAACTGTTGGAAGTGCTGCACGAACTGGTCGACCAGGGCAACACGGTGGTGGTCATCGAGCACAATCTCGAAGTGATCAAGACCGCCGACTGGGTGCTCGACCTCGGCCCCGAAGGCGGCGACGGCGGCGGCGAGCTTGTCGCGTCCGGCACGCCGGAAGCGATCGTGCGCGAAAAGCGCAGCTACACCGGCCAGTTCCTCAAGGAGCTTCTGGAGCGGCGCCCCGGAGGCAAGCGCGAAGCGGCGGAGTGAGTATGAAGCTCAGAGCGGCCCGCCCAGAGGATCTCGCCGCAATCGTTTCGCTGACGCAAGCGGCGTACGCGCCCTATACCGCGCTGTTCGGCGGGCCGCCGATCCCGGTCACCGAAGACTATGCGCCGCGGATCGGGCGCGGCGAGGTCTGGCTGCTGGAGAGCGGCGGCGAACTGGCGGGCGTGCTCACACTGGAGCGGCATGAGGACCACGCGATGATCTTCTCCGTCGCGGTGTCGCCCGCCTTCCAGGGCAAGGGTTTTGGCATAAAGCTGCTCAATCACGCGGATCAACAGACGCGCTTGTGGGGCCTGCCGGAGATACGGCTCTACACCAATGCGAAAATGGAACGGAACATCGCGCTCTATCTCGCATACGGCTATCGCGAAACGGGTCGCCGGCCCAATCCCTATCGGCCAGGATGGATGCTTGTCGACATGGCAAAACCGATCGACGAGAACACGACGGGCTGATTTTTCTGAACTTGGGAGGATGATAATGACCAAATCCGGAACAATCCGCGCGGGCATGGGCGGCTGGACCTTCGAGCCATGGGATAAGTCCTTCTATCCGGACAAGCTGTCGAAGGCCAAGCAGCTGCAATATGCCAGCCGGCAGGTGCCGAGCATCGAAGTCAACGGCACCTATTATTCCAGCTTCAAGGAACCGACCTTCGTCAAATGGGCCAACGAGGCACCGGATGGGTTTGTCTACTCGCTGAAAGGCAACCGCTTCGTCACCAACCGGCGCGTGCTCGGCGAAGCCGGCGAATCGATGATGCGCTTCCTCGGCTCCGGCGTTGCGGCACTTGGCGACAAGCTCGGGCCAATCCTGTGGCAGTTCGCGCCGACCAAGAAATTCGATCCGGACGATTTCGAGGCCTTTCTGAAACTCTTGCCGGAAAAGCAGGATGGCGTCGCGCTGCGCCACGCGCTCGAAGTGCGCAACGACAGTTTCGTGGTGCCGGAGTTCGCGGCCCTGGCGCGCAAATACAAGGCGGCGATCGTCTATGCCGATCATGCCAAATATCCTGACATCGCCGACGTCACCAGTGATTTCGTCTATGCGCGGCTGCAAACCGGCTCGGACGACAATCCCGATTGCTACACGCCAAAGGGCCTCGACGAGTGGGCGGCGCGGGCAAAGACCTGGGCGCAGGGCAAGCAGCCGGAAGACCTGCGGCGTGCCGATCCCAAGACCGATGCGCCGGTCCAGCCGCGCGACGTGTTCGTCTACTTCATCACCGAGGGCAAGGTGCGCGCGCCGTTCGGGGCGATGGCGCTGATGAAGCGAGTGGCTGGCTGACGAGCTTCAGTCGTATCCGGCCACATGCTTAAAGCGCGTCATCTATGCTTTGTACGCGTAGCAAAGCGCCTATTCGCGGCATCTTCGCCATGATCGTAACCTTATCGACACTTCCTTGCCGCATGAATGCGACGACGCCAAGCCGCAGAGCTGGAACCGCCGTCGGCAGGGAAAGAGGGGCATGTCGCTCGACTACACTTCACTTCTGCTGGCTGTCGGTTTTTCCGCTGCTTGCCTGGGCCTGACATTGTTCGGCATGTGGCTGACCGCCCGGTCGGAGCGATTCCTGCTGACATGGGCGACCAGCCTGGTTTTCGTTGTCGGCGACATCTTTGTCTATGACGCCTATATCGACATGCCCGGCCGCCTGCTGGGCATCGCCGCGCTGGCCTTCCTGCTGATTGGTTTTTCGACCATGCTGGGTGCCGCCTACCAGTTCAGGACCGGCGGCTCGCCGATGCCGCGAGCTTTGTTGGGCTGCATATCGCTGGCGGTGGCGCTGCCGCCCATGGCTCTGGGCTATGACGGCCTTGGCTTCATGTTCGAGAACCTGTTCGCGGCCTTGCTTCTGTTCGCGACGGCGTTCGAATATTGGAGAGGTCGCGACGAAGCCCCCGCCCTGACGATCGGCATCACCGCGCTCTATTCGGCCACGGCCACGTCCTTTGTACTGTGCGCCATGGTTCTCGGTTGGAACGGAAGACTGGTACTGGGGCATGCGCCGAGCAACTGGGCCGAGGAACTGAGCCTGATCGTGGTCATCGCCAGCATGACCGGCATCGGCGCGTTGTCGCTTGCCCTCAACCAGGGCCGTCTGGCCAGGCATCACCGCCGCAACGCATTGACCGATCCCTTGACCGGCCTGCTCAACCGGCGCGCGCTGTTCGACATGCATGGCAATGCGCCGGTCGGAGCTTTTACCGCGATCGTCGTCTTCGACCTCGACAACTTCAAGACCATCAACGATGAATTCGGCCACGCGGCGGGCGACGAGGTGCTGAGGGTGTTCGCCAGCGAACTCGCCGGCAATCTTCGCCAGACCGATGTCGCCGCGCGCATGGGCGGCGAGGAATTCGCGCTGGTGCTGAAACGCACCCTGCCGGAGACCGTGGAGGCAGCGGCAGAGCGCATCCGGACCGCTTTCGCGGCGCGCCGGATAGAAACCGAGATGGGCTCGCTGACATGCACGGTCAGCGCCGGGTTTGCCTTCGGCGCCAAGGACGGCCCGAGCTTCGACAAGGTGCTCAGCGCCGCCGACAAGGCACTCTACGACGCCAAACGCGGCGGCCGCAACTGCGTCGTCATCGCTTCTCCGTTCCGGCGCGCGAGCTGATCACGCCTATCAATACCAGCCTCTGATCGCGGGTGGACGAACGCGGCTCCTATGCCGCCATGACGATCTCATTGAAGGTATCGAGATCGACATAGAAGACCTTGGTGATCTCCTCGATCAGATCGTCGTAGTCGCAGCCCTGTGATCTCAAGATGTTGATGGCAGCGATGATGTCGACGCGTTCGGTAAGCCGCCGCTTCTGGTAATCCTCGACGTAACGTTCCATGGCTGTCCCTTAGCCTGTGTGCCCAAACGCGTTTGAACGACAGAGATCGCAGGAGGGAAGCTAGGCAGCCTTGCTTGCGTGAAACTTGCCCGGCATTGGCCGTGCTCCTCGATCCGCGATAACCAGACTGATACGGAAGCGGCCGACTCACAAAGCCAAGGGAAAGACTAGCACGCGATATTGAGCGTGCCAGTGACGTACAGTAATCTTTGAAGAAAGATTGAGCGCCGCAGCGCACCTCGCGACTTCGTCATCCTTGGGCGTAGCGAACGCGAAGCGGAGCGAAGACCCAAGGATCCATGCCGTGACTTTAAAAGCGCCGCCACGGTGCAGTATCTGGGATCGATCAGTGCGCCGAAGAGGGTTTCTATTCTACGCCGATGCACTCTTCGGCGGATCTCACGGCATGGATCCCGGGGTCTGCACCGCGTCGCTTCACTCCTTGCTACGCCCTAGGATGACGACGAGACGATTCTAGACGGTAAGGAACTTCCGCACATCAGCCCGGTCTAAATCTTCGGCCGGGCCGGTATGGACGATCTGGCCGCGGTCCATGATGTTGACCTCGTCGGCGAGTTCCCGGCAGAAGTCGAGATATTGCTCGACCAGCAGCACCGCGATGCCGGCCTGATCGCGCAGATAGCGAATGGCGCGACCGATATCCTTGATGATCGACGGCTGGATGCCTTCCGTCGGCTCGTCGAGCACCAGGAGTTTCGGCCGCATCACCAGCGCCCGACCGATGGCGAGCTGCTGCTGCTGGCCGCCGGACAGGTCACCGCCGCGGCGGCCAAGCATCTGCTTGAGCACTGGAAACAACTCGAAGACATGCGCCGGCACGTTGCGGTCGGCCCGCTTCAACGGCGCGAAGCCGGATTCGAGATTTTCCCGCACCGTGAGCAGCGGAAAGATCTCCCTGCCCTGCGGCACGAATGCGATGCCCGACCGGGCGCGGTCATACGCCGCGCTCCGGTCGAGCGCCTTCCCCTCGAAGGCAACGCTTCCGCTCGTCAGCCGGTGGTGTCCGACGATCGATCTCATCAAACTGGTCTTGCCGACGCCATTGCGGCCGAGCACGCAGGTGATCTTGCCGGCGCCCGCCTTCAGTGACACGCCGCGCAGCGCCTGGGCGGCGCCATAGTGGAGCGTGGCATTGGAAACTTCGAGCATGTCAGCGCCTTTTCCAGAAGCGGAGGAACGACAGATCGAAGCGATGGAATTGCACCCGCCACACCATGTTCATCTCCCCAGATAGACTTCGACGACGCGCTCGTCGGCCGAGACGAAGTCGAGCGAGCCTTCGGAGAGCACCGAGCCCTCATGCAGGCAGGTGACCTTGACGCCAAGCTCGCGCACGAAATGCATGTCGTGCTCGACGACGATGACCGAATGGTCGCGTGCGATATCCCTGAGCAGCCGCGCAGTCTCCTCGGTCTCGGCATCGGTCATGCCGGCGACCGGCTCGTCGACCAGCAACAGCTTCGGATCCTGCGCCAGGAGCATGCCGATCTCCAGCCACTGCTTCTGGCCGTGGCTGAGATTGGCTGCGATTTCGCCACGTTTGTCGCCAAGCCGGATGATGCCGAGAATATCGTCGATCTGCCGCGCCTCGGCTGCGGAACGGCGATGGAAAAGCGCCGGGAAGATCGAGCGCGGTCCCTTCAGCGCCAGCATCAGATTGTCCTCGATCGTGTGGCTTTCGAAGACCGTCGGTTTCTGGAATTTGCGGCCGATGCCCATCATGGCGATCTCGGCCTCGTCATGCCGGGTCAGATCGACTTGGCCGTCGAAGAACACTTCGCCCTCGTCGGGCCGCGTCTTGCCGGTGACGATGTCCATCATCGTCGTCTTGCCGGCGCCGTTGGGGCCGATGATGGCCCGCATCTCGCCCTTGTCGAGCACCAGCGACAAATTGTTGATGGCGCGAAACCCGTCGAAGGAGACCGAGACGCCGTCGAGGTAGAGGATGGTGTTCGACTTGCTCATGGTCGCCTACTCCGCCGCCTGCGGTTCGGGGTCGGACAAGGACCATTCGCCTGGATTCCTCGCCGGCGAGCGCACGGGCTTCGATGTCGCGGGCGCCATTCCAACCCTGGCGCCGGCTTCTTCAGCGGCGGCGGCCGCGCGCAACGCCCTGGCATTGCCGCGCCAGCTGTCCCACATGCCGACGATCCCCTTCGGCAGCAGCAGCGTGACGGCGACGAACAGGCCGCCGAGCGCGAACAGCCACAGTTCCGGCAGCACGCCGGTGAACCAGGATTTCCCGGCATTGACGAGCAACGCACCGAGGATCGGCCCGACGATGGTGCCGCGGCCGCCAACGGCTGCCCAGATCACCACCTCGATCGAGTTGGACGGCTCGAACTCGCCGGGATTGATGATGCCGACCTGCGGCACGTAGAGCGCGCCGGCAATGCCGGCCATCACGGCAGAGACCGTGAAGGCGAACAGTTTTAGGTTCTCCGCCCGCCAGCCGAGGAAGCGCGTGCGGCTCTCGGCGTCGCGCACGGCCATCAGGAGCTTGCCGTATTTCGAGCCGACGATCGCCCAGGTCAGGAACACGGCAAGCGCAAGCATCACGGCGCTGGCCGCGAACAGCGCCGAGCGGGTCGCGTCGGCCTGCACGTTGAAGCCCAGAATATCCTTGAAATCGGTCAGCCCGTTATTGCCGCCGAAACCCATGTCGTTGCGGAAGAAGGCAAGCAGCAGCGCATAGGTCATCGCCTGGGTGATGATGGACAGATAGACGCCGGTGACGCGGCTGCGGAAAGCGAACCAGCCGAAGACGAAGGCGAGCAGGCCAGGCACTGCGAGCACCATGATCGCCGCGAACCAGAAATGGTCGAAACCGGTCCAGAACCAGGGCAATGCCTTGTAGTTCAGGAACACCATGAAATCCGGCAGGATCGGGTTGCCATAGACACCGCGCGAGCCGATCTGGCGCATCAGATACATGCCCATCGCATAGCCGCCGAGCGCGAAGAAGGCGCCGTGGCCGAGCGAGAGAATGCCGCAATAGCCCCAGACCAGGTCGAGCGACAGCGCCAGCAGCGCGTAGCAAAGATACTTGCCGGTCAGCGCCACGATATAGGACGGGATGTAGAAGGCGCTCGCCGGGGACACTGCGAGATTGAGCAGCGGCACGATGATGGCGACAGCCAGCAGGATGAAGATGGTGATGGCGATGCGGCGGTCCGCGCCGGCGGCGAAGAAGCGTCCGGTGATCATGCTTCCACCGCCCTGCCCTTGAGCGCGAACAGGCCGCGCGGACGCTTCTGGATGAACAGGATGATCAGCACCAGCACGACGATCTTGCCGAGCACGGCGCCGGCGTAAGGCTCGAGGAACTTGTTGACGATACCGAGCGAAAAGGCGCCGACCAGCGTGCCCCACAGATTGCCGACGCCGCCGAAGACGACGACCATGAAACTGTCGATGATGTAGCCGCGGCCGAGATTGGGCGAGACGTTGTCGATCTGGCTGAGCGCGACGCCGGCAATGCCGGCAATGCCGGAGCCGAGCGCGAAGGTCAGCGCGTCGACCCATGGCGTCCTGATGCCCATCGAGGCGGCCATGCGCCGGTTGGCGGTGACGGCGCGCATCTGCAGCCCCCAGGGCGTACGCTTCATCACGTAGAGCAGCACGCCGAAGACGGTGAGCGCGAAGACCAGGATCCAAAGCCGGTTCCAGGTGATCGCAAGCTGTCCGACATTGAACGAACCCGACATCCAGGAGGGGTTGCCGACCTCCTGGTTGGTCGGTCCGAAGATCGAGCGTACGGCCTGCTGCAGGATCAGCGACACGCCCCATGTCGCCAGCAGTGTTTCCAGCGGCCGTCCGTAGAGGAAGCGGATGACGCCGCGCTCGATGGCGAGACCGACGATCGCGGCAACCAGGAAGGCAAGCGGCAGCGCGATCACCAGCGACCAGTCGAACAGGCCGGGAAAGGATGTGCGGATCACCTGCTGGACGACGAAGGTGGTGTAGGCGCCGAGCATGACCATCTCGCCATGCGCCATGTTGATGACGCCCATGACGCCGAAGGTGATGGCAAGGCCGATGGCGGCAAGCAACAGCACCGACCCCAGGGAAATGCCGTACCAGATGTTCTGGCCGGCATCCCAGAAGGCCAGCGTCGAATTGACGTTGGCGATCGCTGCGGTCGCGGCTTCCTTCACGGCTCCCGAAGCATTCGCCTCGACCGAAGTCAGCAGTGAAACCGCGTCGCGATCGCCCCGCGCCCCGATCAGCGCCACGGCTGCAAGCTTGTCGGCCTCCGGCCGATCCGAGACCAGGACCGATGCGGCGCGGGCCTGTTCGAGCAGAGCCTTGACGCTGGCGACGGTCTCATTGGCGATCGCCGCGTCGAGCGGCTCGATGTTGGCCGCGTCGGGTGTCTTGAACATGGTGTCGGCGGCACTGATGCGCACTGCCGGATCCTTGGCGCCAAGCGTCAGCGTGCCCAGCGCGTCGCGGATGGTGCGGCGCAGCGTGTTGTTGACAGTGATCTTGGTTATGTCGTCCTCGGAGGCCTCGCCAGCTGCCTCACCGCTTAGCGGGTCAAAAAGCTGGACGCCTTCATCGCCTTCCTTGCCGATAAACACCATCGAGTCGGCGGTGCGAATGTAAAGATTGCCGTCAGCCAATGCAGCAAGCGCCGGTTCGGCGGCGGGATCGCCTGTGGCGGTCAATTCGTGAACGACGGCTCCCGTCTCGGAAAAGTCCGTTACCGTCGCGAACTTGGCAATAATTGCACGCAGATCGGCTTCCGCGGCGCCCGAAGACGACAGCGTCGTCACCAGGAACAAAAGCGTCAGGCCCGTCGCATGGAAAATCTTCATCGGGTCTTGGTGATCCTTGAAGGTTGAATGGGCGTCCGGACAGTGGAGGAAACCGTCCGGACGCGCGCGGTCTTGGGCATGGACCGCAAGGTCCAGCCCGGGAGGATCAGTTCGTGCCCTTGCCGCCGCACTTGCCGGTAGCGACGTTGAAGTTGCCGCAGGACAGAGGCTTGCGCCAATCGGAGATCAAATCCTTGGAGTCCGGCAAATAGTCGGACCATTCGTCGCCCATCACGAGACCAGGTGTCTTCGAAACCGTTTCGAATTGGCCATTGGCCTGGATCTCACCGATCAGCACCGGCTTGGTGATGTGGTGGTTCGGCATCATCGTCGAATAGCCGCCGGTCAGGTTCGGCACCGAAACGCCGATCATGGCATCGATCACCTTGTCCGGATCGGTGGTGCCGGCCTTCTGGACCGCCTTCACCCACATGTTGAAGCCGATATAGTGGGCTTCCATCGGATCGTTGGTGGTGCGCTTGTTGTTCTTGATGAACTTGTGCCAGTCGGCGATGAACTTCTTGTTCTCGGGCGTGTTGACGCTCTCGAAATAGTTCCAGGCGGCGAGATGGCCGACCAGCGGCTTGGTGTCGAGACCGGCAAGTTCTTCCTCGCCGACCGAGAAGGCCATGACCGGGATGTCCTCGGCCTTGATGCCCTGGTTGCCGAGTTCCTTGTAGAACGGCACATTGGCATCGCCGTTGACGGTCGAGACGACAGCGGTCTTCTTTCCGGCCGAACCGAACTTCTTGATCGCCGAAACTTCCGTCTGCCAGTCGGAGAAACCGAACGGCGTATAGTTGGTCATGATGTCCTCGGCCGCGACGCCCTTCGCCTTCAGATAGGCTTCGAGGATCTTGTTGGTGGTGCGCGGATAGACGTAGTCGGTGCCTT
The DNA here is from genome assembly GCF_000502935.1 of Mesorhizobium sp. LNHC221B00. NCBI lineage: Bacteria > Pseudomonadati > Pseudomonadota > Alphaproteobacteria > Hyphomicrobiales > Phyllobacteriaceae > Mesorhizobium > Mesorhizobium sp. LNHC221B00. The sequence continues at coordinate 288,182 of NZ_AYWR01000006.1, forward strand.
CAAGCACCCAGCGCTTCACCGAGCCGCCATCTTCGCTCATCAGGTAATCGACAGCCGGGATCGCTTGCTGGTTCGGAGCGGCGCCCGTGTAGAACACGTTGCGCTCGCTTTCCTCGCCTTCATACTGGACGGGATAGAACAGGATGTTGTCGAGCTCGGAGAACACCGGCAGCACAGATTTGCGTGATACCGAGGTCCAGCAGCCGAACACCGCGGCGACCTTGTCCTTGGAGATCAGCTCGCGCGCTTTTTCGGCGAACAGCGGCCAGTTTGAAGCCGGATCGACGACAACGGCCTCGAGCTTCTTGCCGAGCAGGCCGCCCTTGGCGTTCTGCTCGGCGATGAGCATCAACATGGCATCCTTCAGCGTCGTCTCCGAAATCGCCATCGTCCCCGACAGCGAATGCAGGATGCCGACCTTGATCGTATCGTCGGCCGCCCTGGCGGGCGCCGACATCAACAGGCCGGCGGCGACCGCACCTGCCGAGAACATTTTTGTTATTGTCGAGAAATTACCCCTCATAGCGAAGACTCCCAAGCTGGTTGATTGCACCGCAACAATGCAATGCAACCCCCATGCCAACCGCCTCCTGGGCATAGAAAATCGGCAAATAGACGAACATTATCAGTCAGTTATTATATTAGATTGAGCAAATCAAAGAGAGCCGGTTAAAAATTGGTTGAGGGAATTTTGCGCAGCGCATACGGTATCTGCCTAAATTTTGCCCATTTTCGGCAAATGCCTAGATTTTGGCCTAAACGCACAGGTCGCGAATTACAAATGTTGCGGCACAGCGCAAAAATAGGGCAAGCTCGCTGCTCAACCGAGCGACGTCATGGCATCCCTGATTTCACGCATTTTCATCGGCATGGTGTTTCTGGCGACAGCAACCGGGGCCGCGCGGGCCGACTTCAGCGACGGCAAGATGCCCGACGGCACTTATCACTGCGAAGTCTATCTGCTCGGCATGTTCCTCAGCCTCGGCGACATCACCATCAAGGGAAATGTCTATACGGGCCCTGTCACCTTCGGCACCGCCCAACAGGGTTACAATTATCAGATGGATGCCAACGGCGTCATCACCTGGCTGGGGCCATTGGGCGGCTACACCACCGGCGGCAACGCGCTGTCGATGACCCAGGCGACGCTGGACGGCCAGGACCCGCCCTCCTTCGACATCATCATGAAGCAGCCCGACGGCGCCTTCACCGCCTCGACCTGCACCAAGAACTAAAACGAAAAAAAGGCGCGGAACCCTGTCGGGCCCCGCGCCAGCAGGCAGTTGGGGGGTTAGATCGTCTTGGCCGACATCTGGGCGGCGATGTAGTCGGCCTGGCGGATCGCCAGCGACACGATGGTGAGTGTCGGGTTTTCCGCGGCACCCGTGGTGAACTGGCTGCCGTCCGACACGAACAGGTTCTTGATGTCGTGCGTCTGGCCATGCTTGTTGACGACGCCGTCTTGCGCCTTCTCGCTCATCCGGTTGGTGCCGAGATTGTGGGTCGAGGGATAGGGCGGCGTCGGAAAAGTGCGTGTGGCGCCGACCGCTGCGTAGAGCGCCGAAGCCTGCTTGTAGGCATGGTTGCGCATCGCGGTGTCGTTGGGATGGTCGTCGAAATGCACATCGGCGATAGGCATGCCGTGCTCGTCCTTCTCGTCGGCATGCAGCGTGATGCGGTTTTCCGCGCGCGGCATGTCCTCGCCCACGATCCACAGGCCGGCCATATGGTCGTAGTGGTCGAGCGCCGTGGTGAAGGAACGGCCCCAGCTGCCCGGATCGAGGAAAGCCGCCATGAATGGCAGGCCGAGCGACAGCGTCTCGAACTCGTAGCCGCCGACGAAGCCGCGCGATGGATCGTGGCGCGCCTCGTCGCGGATGATGCCGGCCATGGTGGTGCCGCGATACATATGCACCGGCTTGTCGAAGATGGCATAGACCGAGCCCGTGGTATGACGCATGTAGTTCTTGCCCACCTGGCCCGACGAATTGGCGAGGCCATGCGGGAACTTGGCTGATTGCGAGTTGAGCAGCAGCCGCGGGCTTTCGATGGAGTTGCCAGCAACGGCGACGATGCGGGCCTTCTGCTCCAGCAGTTTGCCGTCCTTGTCGGCATAGACCACGCCGGTCACCTTGCCCGAGGCGTCATGATTGATCTTGACCGCCATGGCGTTCGGCCGGACTTCGAGATGGCCGGTCGCCTCCCCCTTGGGGATTTCGGTGTAGAGCGTCGACCATTTGGCGCCCCACTTGCAGCCCTGGAAGCAGAAGCCGGTCTGCTGGCAGGACATGCGATCGTCGCGCTCGACCGAATTGATCGCCATGTTGCCGGTGTGGCATTCCTTGTAGCCGAGCTTGTCGGCGCCGGCCTTCAGCACCTTGAAGTTGTTGTTGCCGGGCAGCCGCGGCCAGTCGTTGGTGCCGGTCACCCCCATCTTGGCTTCCGCCTTCGCGTAGTAAGGCTCCATCTCGGCCAATGTGACCGGCCAATCCAGAAGGTTGGCGCCTTCCAGTCTGCCGTAGCTCGACAGCGTCTTGAACTCATGTTCCTGGAAGCGCAGCGACGCTCCGGCCCAGTGCGTGGTCGAACCGCCGACCGACTTGACGATCCACGCCGGCAGGTTCGGAAAATCCTTGGCCACACGCCAGTCGCCTGAGGTCGTGCGCTTGTCCTTCCAGGCGAGTTGGGCAAAGGAATCCCACTCGTCGTTGATGAAATCCTCATATACGTGGCGCGCGCCGGCCTCGAGGATGACGACGTCGATGCCTTTCTGCGCAAGTTCGTTGCCGAGCGTGCCGCCACCGGCGCCCGAGCCGATGATGACGACCACGCCATCGTTCTTCAGATCAAATGCTGCTGCCATGGTTTCCTCCCATGAAATCAATTGGATGCGGTTGAGCCAGGCAGCTCAGAGCCACTCGATGTCGTTGAAGCCGCGCGCGATGTAGCCGCCCTTGGAATAGGCCTCGCCCTCATACCCGAAGATCGGCCAGACCTCCTTCTGGTTGTAGAGGCTTACGACGAGGCCGCCGCGAACCGCCTGGAAGAAGGGTGAGCTCTCGATGTCCTTGAGCAGTGCGACCCGCTGCTCTTCCCAGCCAAGCCCGCGGTAGCCGTCCTTGCCGGCCTTCTTGTCGAGGTCGGCGATCCCGTTTTCGATAAGCGCCTTGTGGGCCGAATCCTTGCCGGCCATCTCGTCATGGCCCTTGACGGCGACAGCGTAATATTTGTCCGGAACCTGATCGTGCGGATAGATGTCGCGCGCCACCTGGATCAGCGTCGCCATCGTCTCGGGTTTCAGCGCCGATGTCTCAAGCCCCCAGGCATGTTCGGGGCTGATCACGGCGCTGCCGGAGATGACGAGCATCGCACCGATGCCGCCGCGTTTGAGAAGCTCGCGCCGTGACAGGCCAGGCTTCCTTTCGTAGCCAGGCTTACTCTCATAGATCGTGACCATAGTTTCCTCCCTGCTTGCTGTTCGCACCCTGAGGTGCCGTTGCTGGCGCCGCGCCGGTTCGCGCGGCGGGTTATCTCCTATTGGAAGCGTCCCCCACGCTGCAGGACCTCGATCTTGTAGCCGTCGGGGTCCTCGATGAAGAAAAAGCGGGCGATGAGTGAACCGTCGCGATTGAATTCGACGATCTTCTTCGGATTGAGACCGAGGGCGCCAAGCCGGTCGTGTTCGCTGTCGAGATCGGCGACCGAAACCGCGAGATGACCATAGCCATCGCCGAGCGCATAAGGCTCCTGCCGACCCTTGTTGACGGTCAACTCGACTTCGAAAGGTGTATCGGCATTGCTGAGGTAAACGAGCGTGAACGTCTCGAAATCCAGCCGTTGGGCGACATCGAGGCCGAAGGCCTTGTTGTAGAAATCGATGGACCGGATCTCGTCGAGAACCCGGATCATGGTGTGGATCGCTTTCGCCAAATCAGTCTCCGCAGCTTTCATGCTTCGAAGATGATTATGCGCGCCGGCCAGGAAAGGTGGTGGCAGCCGATTACCACGCCTGGGACAGGAAAACGGCTAGTGTCATCCCGCTTCAAGGACGAAAGTCTGATTGCCGTTGCCGGGCGTCCGACGGAAGATGGAATCGCAGGCAGTGTTCAAAAGGCGCCGGCGGCTCCGTCGGCACCCAAGACCAACAAAAACGGGAGGTAACAATGTGCCGAGTCTTTGCCGCGCAGGATCCGGAAGGCTATCGCCAGATCAACCGGTCGATCCGCATCGACGGACATTCGACCAGCATCCAGCTCGAGGCGACGTTCTGGGCCCTGCTCGATGAAATCGCCGAAAGCCAGAACCTGACGACGCCCAAATTCATCTCGAAGCTGTACGACGAGGCCATCGAGATCAACGGCGAAATCCCGAACTTCGCCTCCATGCTGCGGACGACCTGCGCGCTCTATCTGCGCGGCCATCGGCCCGACATGGATGAGCGAATGGCGTTGAAGCGGGAAGCGGCCTAGAGAAATTTCAGGAAAAGAGTGAAACGGTTTTCTAGGGAAAAGCGCGTAGCGTTTTCCCTTGGGAATTGCGTCAAAACAAAGAGTTAGAGCGGCTTTCGGTGAAATCGTGGACCGTTCTAGCGCCCTTCCGCAGCGATTTCGAACGCCAGCCGGCCCATATCGGCAAAGAGTTCCTGGCGTTCGGAATAGTCGGTCAATTCGCCGGTAACCAGATTGTCGACGACGGTCAGCAGCGATAACGCCCTCGCTCCGAAATGCGCCGCGATGCGGTAGAGCGCGCTGGTTTCCATGTCCACGGCCAGCGCTCCAAGCGCTCTTGCTTCGGCATAGCGGGCATGCGCTTCAGGATGGTAGAATATGTCGGTACAGGCCGTCAGACCGGCGTGGTGGTCGATGCCGAGTTCGGCTGCCTTGGCCAATGCGCAAGCGAGAAGGCCCGCATCCGGGCCGGCGTCGGCGTCGTAAAGGCCAAAGACCTGACCGTTCTCGGTATTTTCCGGCCGTGCCCATCGCGAGATCACCAGACCACGCAGTTTGACCTCCGCGCTCAGCCCGCCGCAGGTGCCGGTGCGGATCAATGTTCGGACGCCATAATAGCCAAGCAATTCATGGGCATAGATCAGGAACGATGAGACACCGATACCCGTCGCCTGAATGCTGACCGGCTGGCCCCGAAACAGGCCGGTAAACCCGAGCGAACCCCGCCGCCGATTGACGCAGCGCGGCGCTTCCAGGAATGTGCGCGCCATCCATTCGGCGCGCTGCGGGTCACCCGGCAGCAATACCGTATCGGCGTAGTCGCCCCTGTTTGCTTCGATGTGCGGCGTCAACAGCTGCTCCCGAACCCGCCTGCCCTTCACCCGCAATCATGGCGTTGTCAGCGCGTTGCGCAAGGGCAGAGCAGCAGGAGCACCTAATTTACGATTCGAGCACGTCCTTGACGATCGTTGCCAGTTGCTTGAGCGAGAACGGCTTCGGCAGGAACCCGAATTGCGCGTCCGCCGGCAGGTTCCTGGCGAATGCGTCCTCGGCATAGCCGGACACGAAGACGAACTTGATGTCCGGCTGACGCTTGCGCAATTCGCCAAGCAGGGTCGGCCCGTCCATTTCCGGCATCACCACGTCCGAAACGACGATGTCGACCTTGCCGCCAAGCGCTTCGAACACTTCCAGCGCCTCGACCCCCGAGGAGGCCTCGTGCACCGTATATCCGCGCGAGGTCAGCGCCCGCATGCCGCCCATGCGCACGGCATCCTCGTCCTCGACCAGCAGCACCGTGGCGGATCCGGACAGGTCCTTGGTGCTGTCGGCCGGCTTGGCCGGCGCCGCGCTCGGCGCTTCACCGGGCTCGGCCGCCGTCTTTGCTTCCGCGATGTGACGCGGCAGGAAGATGCGGAAGATCGATCCCTTGCCGACTTCGGAATCACAGAAAATGAAGCCGCCGGTCTGCTTGATGATGCCGTAGACCATCGACAGGCCAAGGCCCGTGCCCTTGCCGACTTCCTTGGTGGTGAAGAACGGCTCGAAGATCTTCTTCAGCACGTCCGGCGCGATGCCGCTGCCGGTGTCCTCGACTTCGACCACGACATAGTCGGCCGCGGTAAGCTCGCGGTAGGGGAAGGTCTTGCATTCCTCGGTGGTGACGTTGCGGGTGCGCACCGTGAGATCGCCGCCGGCCGGCATCGCATCGCGCGCGTTGACCGCCAGGTTGACCACCACCTGCTCGAACTGGCCGATATCGACCTTGACCGGCCACAGGTCGCGGCCGTGGTCGACCTTCAGCTTGATGTCGTTGCCGACCAGGCGGGCAAGCAGCATCCTGAGATCGGCGAGCACATCGGTCAGGTTCAGCACTTCAGGCCGCAGCGTCTGCTTGCGCGAGAAGGCCAGCAACTGCCTGACCAGCGAAGCCGCCCGGTTGGCATTCTGCTTGATGTTCATGATGTCGGGGAAGGACGGATCCGACGGCCGGTGATTGGTCAAAAGCAGGTCCGACGCCATGATGATGGCGGTCAGCACGTTGTTGAAATCGTGCGCGATGCCGCCGGCAAGCTGGCCGACCGCCTGCATCTTCTGGCTTTGCGCCATCTGGCCTTCGAGCGCCTTCTGCTCGGTCGTGTCGACGGCGTAGACGATGGCCGATTCCTCGGCGCCCTCGCCGCCGGTGCCGTCGGCGACGGCATTGACGTAGAACCGGATATGCCGGTCTTCGTTGCCGGGCAGCACGGTGTCGATCGGATCGATGTCGGCCTGCCGTTGCCGGGCCTTCTCGAAGGCGGCGGCAAAGGCCGGCCGGTCGCGCCCGTGGATCACCGTATCGAGCCGCACCCGGCGATCCACGGCATCCCGGTCGACGACCGAGGAAAACAGCGACAGGAACGGCGCATTGGTGCGCAGGATGCGCCCGCTGGCATCGACGCCGGCGATCGCCATCGGCGTCGAATTGAAGAACCGGGTGAAGCGCACTTCCGAAGCGCGCAGATCGGCGGAAGCATCTTCGCCTTGCGTGCGGTTGAGCACGATCGTGCGCGTCGGGCCGCCGATACCTTCGCGGCTGGCCGAAACGCGATGCATGAAGCGCACCGGCAGCGCTTCGCCGGTCATCGTCGTCAGGTCGAGATCGATGACGGCGTTGCGTGTCGTGCCGGGATCGGCCTTGACCGAGCGCACCAGCGCCATGCCGTCACCCGCGACTATATCGGGCAAGCTCACCGCACCAGGCGTGAAGCTGGCGAGATCGATGCCCAGCCATTCGGCGAGCGTGGCGTTGATGTAGGTGACGCGGCCGTCCTGATCGGCGGAGAAGAAACCGGCCGGCGCGTGGTCGAGATGGTCGATGGCCTTCTGCAGGTCGAGGAAGAAACGCTCCTGCTCGGCCCGCTCCTGCGAAATATCGGCGAGTTGCCAGGCCAGCATCGGCAGCCGCTGGCCCGGAACGCTGAAGGCGCGCGCGCGGGCGCGGTACCAGCGGGCGCCCGGTTCGGCGCCGGGCCGGATCGATTGCGCCAGCCGGAATTCGCCGTCGCCCGGCTGGCCGTCGCGCAAGCCGGAGGCCAACCGGTAAATCGTCACCGAGGCTTCGGGGACATCAGAAAGCAGCCCTTCGACCGTCTTCAGGTCGGCGGCCGAAGAGGCTCCGGTCATGTCGGCGTAAGCCCGGTTGGCGTAGACGACGCGGCCCTTGGTGTCCGTAACCAGGAGCCCCTGCGACATCGAATCGACGAAGGCCTTGGAGAGTTCGTCGCCGGTAGAGCGCGGCGTGATCTGGACGAAGCCGATCGCGGTCGCGAACAGGAAGCCGACGCCGATCATCGCCAGCACGCCGAGCATGCCGAGCAGGAAGGGATCGCCAAGGCGCTCGCGGAACAGGCCGAAGACGATCGCGGCCCCCGTCAGAACGACGATGAAGATGATGAGCCGGGTGACCGCGCCCGGTCGCGTGTTCTGGTCGACGATCGGTACCGGATAGAAATCGGCTCGCGCTTGCGGCATGTTCTCCATGCGGCTGTGTANTACCGGATAGAAATCGGCTCGCGCTTCCTTGGCCATATGCCCCCTGCTCGTGAAGTCCGACGTTCCGACACCCGCCCCCTAATGCATGTCGCCCAAAAATGACTTCGGTTTTGGGAAAAACGACCTGCATGAAAACAAGGACCTAAGGCGCGTCGCATGAATCGGCTTCAGCGCGACGCGCTTTAGCCGGTTGAATCACATTCTCCTAGTCCGGAAAAGGCCCGGGCGGCAAATGTCAGATAAAAATGATGCCGACCGGCCCTCCTAGTGTTTCAAGCTGTTCACGATGCGTGAAAGGTAACTTGCGGTGGCCAGCCGCAACGGTCTAGTGTCGCCTCACTTTCCAAAACCGACCAGGGGAAACCAATGCAGTGGCTGGATAGCGTGGCGGGCCCCGGTTATGCGGCAGCACTCCTGTGGACCTTCGCCGCGCTGATCCTGCTGGTCATCGTGCTTGTCATCATCAGGCTTGTCCGCAACCTGACCTTCGGCACGTTTGTCGCCGGCGGCCGCAACCGCAAGACGCGGCTGGCCGTCATGGACGCCACCGCCGTCGACAGCCATCGCCGGCTGGTGCTGGTGCGCCGCGACGATATCGAGCACCTGCTTCTGATCGGCGGCCCGACCGATGTCGTCGTCGAACGCGACATTCGCCTTGCCGCGCCGCGCCGTCCGGCGCTGACCGGAGATGGCGGCCTGCAGCCTGTCCCTGCCACCGCGGCCCCGGCAAAGCCTCGGTCGCCCCAGCCCGCCCCCGCGCCTCCAAGAC